>JAMPXM010000053.1 GCA_023701225.1 Pseudobdellovibrionaceae bacterium
ACGATTTTCATGGCGGCAAAACCCAGCAAGCTCGGGAGATGATTCAAAGCCTCGGCGCCATGCAGCCGGCAGGTCGCATTGGACGACCAGAGGAAGTGGCCGCCGGCATTCTTTACTTCTGCCAACCCCTGTCGGAGTGGACCACGGGAGCCGTACTGAGCATCGATGGTGGCATCAACTTAGTTTAATGGATGAGTCTGATGGATGAGTCGAATGGATGAGTATAAGAAGTCGCCCACATCACCGGCGATAGGACCGCTGGAGCACGCTGGCACCCAAGTCCGCATGGCGCGCCGAACCAGCTTTAGCAGCGCGCACCTTTATTCACAGCCCGCGTTTTCAGAAGCTCAAAATCGCGAGACGTTCGGCCGCTGCTTTACGCCTCACGGCCATGGGCACAATTATGTTTTGGAAGCCTTTTTCGACGGCCCCATTCAAGACGCGCACGGTATGCTCGTGAACTTGATCGACATCGATCAAGTGCTCAAAGCCGTGGTCGATCCGCTCGACCATCAACACTTGAACTTCGACATCGCTTATTTCAAAGATAAAATTCCGACCACGGAAATCATCGCGCAGTACTGCTTTCGCGAACTGCTGGCGCGCCTGAATGCCAGCTTTGCGAACGTACCTATTTCGCTCTGCAAAGTGCGTCTTTATGAATTGGACGACTTGTTCGTGGAGTATTCGGAATGAAAGTCTTATTCACGCGACAGTACTTGATTCGAGCGCTTCATCACTTGGAAAATCCCGCCCTCAGCGCGGTTGAAAATGAGCGACTCTATGGTGTGTGCTTTCGCTTGCACGGGCATGACTATAAAGTCCAGGTCACGATCGAAAGCGAGGTCGATCCCGCGACTGGACTCTGCAAGTTTCGTCGGGAGCTCGACGCGATCGTGGAACGCGAGTTGATACAACCGTTTGACGGGAAGAATTTAAACGATACGTTTCGCAACACATCCGGCGAAGCGTTGGTGAATCTCTTTTACGATCGCCTTCGTCCCCATGTGCCCCAAGAAATTCGACTCGCCCTGGCGATTCAAGAAACTCGAAAAAATTATTTTGAACGGCTACCGTAAGCCACCCGCGCGCGGCTATTACTTATATTCGCAATGCGACTATTGTTGATATTCGTAAACCGTGACCGCGTCCAAGTCGGTCCACTTGCCGCTCACCTGTTTTTTCGGCAATACCCTTCCGGTGAGCTCCAAAACCAACCCGTTTTCGGCATCAAGAACAAAATGAAGCGGATCGACGAGAGCTGCGATGAGAAAACTCGTCGGTTTCATTTTGACGGCGATGGCCGGTCGGCCGTTATGGGTGAGATCGCGTTCTTTTTTTAGAGTGAACCCGACGGTCTCTTTTCGGTCGATCACGCCGAAACGAATTTCCACGGGTTTCCCCGCCACAAGTTCACCCCAGTGCGCGTGCAAATAAGGGATGAGTGAAGGACCGACGGCCAAGTTCTCTTGCAGCTTTTCTTTGGCCGTCGCGGTTTGCCCGCCTTTGGTGAGTGTGAAAACAAGCTGATCTCCCTGAGCCTCCACTTGGCCATCGGAGCCGACTTGCTTTTGCTGTTGTTGGTAGCGAATGACTTTAGGGCCGAGAAGTTCCGCATTCTCGACAACAACGGCTTCGCCGGCGGGGGTCGTAAATACGTTTTTGATGGTGCGCTTGTCGCCCTCGAACTTGGATTCGTGCTTATAAATATAAAGCGGAGTGGAGCGATCGCTCTTGTCATAAATTTTGGCCTGAAAAGACGTGGGTGGCGGCGGCAAAGCCTTTGGCTGCTGTGCGGACACGCTTGCCACTCTGAGGGCCGATATCACGACCGACGGCAAAATGGTCATAGCGGCGGTCATGATGAAAATGCCTAGTTTGGTATTCAGACTCCGGGCCAGATCGATTGAGTTTTGCGGATTCGAAGACATCATCACTTCCTCCCGAATTTAGGACGCACGCGCCATCAGAACTCAAAGCCCGCGCGTGCGGCAAGAAAGATTCGTGATCAGGCATGGTCTTTTCATCGCAGGCGAGATAGACTGTCGCATCATGAGTTGCATCATGAATCGCACGATCAATTGAGGCGCTGCACGATGTCTGACGAATCTGGTCCGGTCCGACTTTCTAAATTGATGGCCGAGCGAGGATTGTGTTCTCGCCGGGAAGCCGATGATCTGATCGCTCGAGGACTCGTCAAGGTGAACGGCCAGATCGTCTCCCAGCTAGGCGTCAAGTTTGAACGCGATGTCGATATAGAACTCGCGGGGCGCGCGCAAAAGGATCTCGGAAATCGGGTCACCATTCTGCTGAATAAACCGATTGGGTATGTTTCTGGCCAGCCGGAAAAAGGCTATGAGCCGGCCGTGCGACTCATCACCGCGGCCAACCAAGAACACATCCATGCCGAAAACGGCGAAAGAGATCCGAAGCTATCCCCTTCTCACATGGAAGGCCTTGCTCCGGCGGGACGCTTGGATATTGACTCGCAAGGCCTGATTGTCTTTACGCAAAACGGAGTGGTTGCGAAGCTCTTGATTGGCGAGAACTCCGAGATCGAAAAAGAATATCTCGTGCGCGTGCAGGGGACACTCTCTCCTGCTGGATTGAAGCTTCTCAATCACGGCTTGTCTTTGGACGATAAACCGCTCAAGCCCGCTCGCGTGGAATGGCTCAATCAGGATCAGCTCCGCTTCGTCCTCAAAGAAGGGCGCAAGCGTCAGATCCGCCGGATGTGCGAGCTGGTCGGCTTAAGAGTCGTGGGATTGAAACGAGTTCGCATCGGGCGGGTGATGCTCGGCTCGCTACCAGAAGGCAAATGGCGCTTTTTGCGTCGTGATGAAAAGTTTTAGCGCACCGCAGGCGCCGCGGGTAGGTCACGCTGCAAACCTGCTAAGTACGTGAGCTCATCTTCTTCAAAGCCCGCGGCACGCCGTAACTCGTAAGAGAGTTTTTCATTGCGTGGCGAAATCCGCGCAATTCGCGGCATGCGCTGGCGGAATTCCTGCGTCGGATCTCGATGCTCAAGGCGACAGACTTCTCGAAACCAGCGGCTTCCGAACTCCACATGCCCCACTTCTTCGCGAACGATGCGCCCAACGGCCGCGCGAGCCAAAGGACTATCGACGCCCGAGAGGCGATTGAGAATGGCTTCGCCCGCATCCAAACCAGATCCTTCCATATGACGGTGAACCTTCAAGATGCGCTCGATCAAATCGTCGTCAGGCTTCACGGCCCACCAAAGACCGGTGGCCACCGGCCACTCCCCAAAGGCGTAGCCCATTTGATCGAGCGTCTCCAGACACATCCGCAAGTGCTCGCCTTCGGAGCGTGCGATCATGGCCAGTTCGTCACGGAATTCTTGCGGAGCTTCAGGGAACTCGATCAATGTGCGGACAGCGAGCTCCATCGCTTGCAGCTCGATATTGGCCAAGTCGTGCATGAGCCGCCCCTGCCCGGCTCGAGTCGAAAGACCGGGCTTGCGAGGAAGTTCATGATTGCGCACCACCAAGCCCGGGCGCGCAGGCTCAACCGGCAACGATTGACAGAGCTCACCACCTTCACCCCGGATGTGCCCAGAAAGCAGGCTCTCGAGCAAAGGGTCGAGCGATGCGAGCTTTATCTCAAGCGCTGGACTCGAAAAGAAAATCATCAATTGCCCAATAAGCCGCACGAGACGCCCTGGGTCAAGCACGTAGGCTATCTTGATTGCCGCGGGGGTGACGTCGTAAAGTTCAAGCCTATGGGAAAAAGCTGGAAAAACCCGTTAATGGCCGCCAACGCCGCTAAAAAAGGCGCGAAATTCACAAAGCTCGCTCGCGAAATTCAAGTCGCGGCAAAACTCGGTGGCCCTGATCCGAATAATAACTCCCGCCTTCGCATGGCGGTCGACGCCGCTCGCGAGGAACAATGTCCGAAGGACACGATCGAGCGCGCGATCAAAAAAGGCGCGGGCCTTCTCGATGGCGCAGCCGCGATCGAAGAAGCCGTGTACGAAGGCTATGCCCCTCATCGTGTCGGCGTGATCGTCGAGTGCCAGACGGATAACAAAAATCGTACGGCTTCTGAAATCCGCAACCTGTTCAACAAAAGCGGTGGCGAGCTCAGCGCGGTGATGTGGATGTTTGATCGTGTCTCGCTCATCGAAGGGACACCTCCGGGCGGCAAAGTCGACGATCCGGAAGCCGAAGCCATCGAAGCCGGCGCCAACGAAGTCGAAAGTGCCGGAGAAAATGTTTTTAGCTTCACGGGTGCGCCTGAGGACTTAAAGACGATCGAGACCACGCTGCGCACACGCGGCTGGAACATCACGACAGCGGAGTTGTCGTACAAAGCAAAGAACAACACCGAACTGACAGACGCCCAGAAAAAAGAAGTCATCGAGTTCATTCAAGCGCTCGACGACAACGACGACACTCACCGTATCCACGCCAGCATCGAACTCTGATCGAGTACCTCGGGACGCTCTCCGAGCGTCCCCAAATTCTGCTTGTCACGTTTAGTCCTTATGCTCAGCGCTTCAGCGCGCCCAGAGCTTTAAAGGCCTGCGCATAGTACATGATCTGTTTGACCATCGCGAAGAGGCCATTGGCGCGGCTCGGAGAGAGATGGCTCTCAAAGCCTAAGTCTTTCACGAACTGCGGCGGGGTGTTGAGAATCTCCTCCGGCGTCGCCATGGAGTAGACGTCCAGCAAGATCGCCGCCAGCCCCTTGACGATCAAAGCATCGCTGTCGGCGCGAAAAATGACCTGACCGGAGTCCGTGAGATGGGCATGCAACCACACCTGGCTTTGGCAGCCGCGGACTTTGTATTTTTCTTGCTTCAAATCATCCGGCAGATCGCCGAGCGCCTTGCCTTTTTCAATCAGGCGCTTGTAGCGGTCTTCCCATGAACTCAGGCCAGCGAACTCTGAAGATAAACGGCGCTCCCGGAGCGCAAGCGGACTTGTCGACATGATCCCGACCCTACCACACCGGGCTCTGCTCCTCTAGCGGGGATTTTTGAGAAGGCGCGCAAGCCGCGTCTCCAAGAGATCACTCTCGGCTCGGCGTTCGTCTTCGCCCATGAGACGCGCAATCTCCTCCGGCTCAACAGATTGCGCGATCTCATAGCTGCGCTTAAAAAACGCCGCTCGATCGCCGCCGAACTCCAGCCAGCTGCGCGCTTCTTCCGTTTTGAGCTTTGATCCCGTGAATCCGTGCGGGTCCGGTGAGCCGAAGCGAGGCAAGAAGCGCCTGGAAAGCGCGATTTCCGGAGCCGTCATCCCCATGCGTAAGAGCACTTCGCTTGCCAGCACAAGCTCAAGACTTGAGATGAATTTTTCAAAGCGGGTCCAGAACTCAATCCCTTCGATTCCGTAGGAGCTTTCGCAAAAAAACGACACGCACGGTGAAGGTCGATGCATCCAGACACCACAGCGCCCGGACTCCTTCACATAATAGGGACACAGAAGAGATTCGTCGTTGCCGTAGCCATCCGGCTGACGAGCGTGAAAGCGACGCTGATAGGTCAGCGATGGAAATACCCCAAGCGGCACGACCACCATTTCGCTGCGGGCGACACGGGCTGAAGGCGCTTCATTTGCTAGGTTCCCTTGCGTGAGATGAACCATCAGCCAAGATTTCGCTGGCAGATCCGAGGCCAACACCGCGCCGACGGAGAAATTCGGCAAATACGGAAAGAAGGTGCAGCATTTTAGGTTGTCTTTGTAGATCGCCGTTGCGCCACGAGCTTGGATGCATCGATCACAAGTGGCGCGCGATTCGGGCAATGCGGTCGACCACTTTTCGTGGCTTAAATGAGGTCGCAAAAGCGGTGAAACGGAGTCCTTTAGACGCACACCCTAAGATGCAATACGCGCAAGGCGCTGTCTATCTGTTGGACACTTCCCTGCCCTGGTTTGTCAGGTGACTTTTTCTGGCCCTTTGGGGCGCCAAAGTCGATCTCTAGTTATCATATATTCCTCGGTTGTATTAGATACTTAGATGGTTTTCAGGAAGCCGTACTTCGGACCATCGCGGCCTTTTCGTTGCACTGATTCTAGGCAGAGACGATGCGGTCGAGAGGTGATCCGGGAATGGTCACACGAACGACCTCATAAGCGACCCCATAGAGGAGGATTTATGCGTCTGACTTGGATCTTCGCAATTTTATTCGGGCTCACGCTGGCATTGGTGTCCAATGCAGCTCAAGCCGCTGACAAAAAGCCTGCGACATGCAAAGTCGAGACGGCGGATATCGGAACGATCGTGGGCCGCGGTCCTGATCGTGAAGTCGCATTTGAAGATGCCGCGACGAAGTGCTTCGACCGCCGCCGCCAGCTCTACAAAGCGCGCTACGGTCGTGAATCGGATATGGAAACTGGCGAACTCTACATCGACATCTGCGCCAACGTGAAGTGCTCCTGATCATCCATTCCTAACGAACTTTCACGCCCACGGTGAGGCCCTCGGCCGTCGGCAGAATGGTGGCGCGAAAGCGACCACTATTGGCGACAAGGTCATTGAAAGTTCGCAATCCCGTCAGCACCTGATCTTCGCGATCCGAAACGCCCTTTTCGCGATACACCTGGCCCCAGCCGAACGTGTTGTCGCCGATCACCACGCCGCCAATGCGCAAGTGTTCCATCGCCCATCGGAGATAGTCTGGATAGTGCACCTTATCGGCATCGACGAACACAACATCAAACGGTGCTTCGCGTTCAATGTTGGCAAGATTGGTGAGCGCAGGTCCAACATGAACCGTCACGCGCTCAGCCCCAAAGCCAGCACGATTGAAATTCTCGCGTGCGACGTCGGCATGATGAGGATTGAGTTCGAATGTGTGCAGGTGCCCGGTCGGCTGCATGCCCCGCAGAATATGAATGCCGGAGTAACCGCCGAGCGTGCCGATCTCAACGACTCGTCGGGCACCGGTCATCCCCACCAGGACTTCGAGATGCAGTCCATCAAACACGCCCACCTCGATGTCCGGTAGGCCTTGGCGGCGAGACTCTTCGCGAATCGAAGTCAGTAGCGGGTCCTCGGGCTTGAAGACACGATGAGCATATTCAACGACCTTGGGATCAGACTGCCCAAAACCTTTATCCTCACTGATTCCCATAAGTGACCACTCCCTCACTTCAGCCGCACGTCTCGTGTGCTGGGCTTTTCTGATCGCTTTCGAATTGACCACTGCCGCCGCGACTTGGACCATCAACAATTGAGCGTCGCCGAATTTGGGCCGCTGAATCTTGGACAGATCCTTGATATCCATTCGGATTCCCGGCATAACCAAGATGAACCTGGAACGCATCTCTATCATGAGCAGGGTCCAAAGTATGGGAATTCTAAAGTCCATCGGCGATTTCTTGTTTGGCAAAGACGCAAAAATTTTCGACGAAAAAGGGCGCGTTCGCCACGACTTGGGCGAAGAGAAATGGAAGCGGTGGAACGATCGCTTTCGCTCCAATCCTGATTACGACTGGCGCGACCATACGGGCCAGCACCTTGGCTCTGGCCCGGCGTCCCGTAAGTCTAAAAAAGGTGCAACACCGACGAAGCCCACGTCCAAGCACTGATCATTCGCAGAATTTTGGCCGCGTCCATCTCAGACGCGGTGCCACCTGCTCGACGTGTGACCCGATGTGGTCACTTCTTGCCTCGAAATAGAGTTTGCAATCTAGAGTTGTGACTTTCTAAAATTGCATCCAATGCAAAAAAATT
Source organism: Pseudobdellovibrionaceae bacterium (assembly GCA_023701225.1). Lineage (GTDB taxonomy): Bacteria > Bdellovibrionota > Bdellovibrionia > Bdellovibrionales > JAMPXM01 > JAMPXM01. The sequence continues at coordinate 7,705 of JAMPXM010000053.1, forward strand.
GGCGACTTCAAGACAATCTGAATTGGGCTCCATCGCGACGGGCCCATGCACGAGTCATTGTGCGAGTCATTGTGCGAGTCATTACACGAATGACTCGGCCGTTTCTTCCGAACGCATGCCGGGCACTTGTTTTTGTCCTGATCTCATCTCTCTCAGCCGGAGCCCTAGCGGCCACCTCTCAACCCAGCAGGCAGACCACAGCGAAGACCTATAGCCTCTTACGTTGGCTTCAGGGGCAGGCCAAGCGTGAATCTGTTCTTTTCGAGCGGATTCCTCCCTACGATCGCATTCAGCATTTCGGTAGTTGGATCAATGAAGATTCTCCGAGCGACTGTTATGATACACGCGCAGAAGCCCTGCTTCGCGATGCGGAACCCAATGTCGAAGTGAAGTTCTATCGCGACAACGCCTGCAAAGTGAGAAGTGGCGCTTGGTATGATCCATATACCAATCGGATTTTCAAAACGTCGCATTCTCTGCAGATCGATCATGTCGTGCCGCTTAAGAACGCATACATGACAGGTGCCTGGCGATGGAGCCGGCCGGCACGTTGTCACTACGCGAACTACGTCGGAAATGCGTATCACCTGATGACCGTGCACGGGCATGAGAACATGTCCAAAAACAGCCAGGATCCATCTGGCTACTTACCTCCGAACCGTGCATTTCTTTGCGAATATGTACGCAGCTGGATGAAAATTAAGCTGATCTGGGGCTTGGCCGTGACAGCAGAAGAAGACCAAGGCATTCGGCGAGCGCTACAACTCGGACGATGCAATCCCGATGAGCAAGTCATCAGCGAGGCTGAGCTACGTGAGCAACGGCGGCGGGCAGCGCAAATCTCGGCCGCTTGCCTGCGCCAAGGTTCATCCGCTCCGTCTCGGACCAAGGGTCGCGTGAGCGAAGGTACGGATCGCTGGGCTGACTTCATGGACCTGGATGACCCTGAACTCCGCCGGAGCCTGGGGATTCATTAATACATTTTCAGATTTGCGTTTGAGCCCAGGTCAGGGCTTGTTCGCGATTTTGAAACATGCCTTCGAGTTGCCGATCATAGAGTTCTTCTAAAAGGCGGCCCAGCTCGGGACCTCGAGGCGTACCTAGCTGAAGAAGATCATCACCACTCACCCAACGCGCCGGCAATTCACGACGTCCGCCGAGAACGTCTGTGTGAATTTTCTGAAAACGCGCCAGCGCGTCTTTTTCTTGCGCGGAATCGCCGGCGTATATCGCTTCCGCAAGCGTCGCATGCGTGTGTCCGAGAGCCCGAATCACGTGCGCGTGCCGCACTTGGCTGGGAGAGCGAAACGTCTCTCGCATACGAAGCGACCACATCACGGCCTCGGTCTCTTGATTCGAAAAACGCAATCGCTTCAGCCACGTCTGCGCACGAGAGAGATGCGGTTTGGGATCCATGTCCACAAAATCAAGGAGGAGCAGCAGTGCTGCCGCCGACGTGGCAAAGGTGGGCTCGATCGACTTTGATTTCCGTACGCGGGTGCGTAATTTTTCAAAAGTCGACTCCTCTTCAGCGACCGCGACAAGCTCCGGAAAAAGAATCGCCCAAAGTCCCGTGTCGCGCAGGAGGGTCAGGCCCAAATCCGCGCGTGCACTCTTCATGAGCTTGAGAACTTCGTCGCGAATCCGCTCGGTCGCGACGATCTTGATTTGTGGAGCCAGCCGCAGGACCGCCTCGAAGGTTTTCTGTTCGATGGTAAAATCCAACTGCGCGGCAAAGCGTACGGCGCGTAGGATGCGAAGCTTATCTTCATCAAAACGCCGATCCGGGTCGCCGACCGCTCGCAAGAGGCGCGCTTGGATATCCGCCTGCCCGCCCACGAAATCGACCACTGTGCGTTTCTCGGTATCAAAAAACAGCGCATTCACGGTGAAGTCGCGCCGTTTGGCGTCTTCTTCTGGCGTCGAGAACGTGATGTGCGAAGGATGGCGTCCATCGGCATAGGGACCATCCTGGCGAAAAGTCGCGACTTCGACCTGAAAGTCATCGAACGGAAGAATCGTCACGCCGAATTCGCGCCCAACGGTGATCGCCTGAGGAAAGAGCCCTTCAACAGCCTCGGGTCGCGCATTGGTTGCAACGTCAAAATCGTTCGGAACGCGGTTCATGACGAGGTCGCGCACGCACCCACCCGCGAGCCAGGCTTGAAAACCGGCGGCTTTAAGGGTAGCGCAAACTTGATGCACCGCCGGCCACTGGCGATGTTTCTCAAACGGGTGCATGATTCGAAGGTAGAAAGGGAGCGCGACTTTGTCCATGCCGAACTCCACATCCAGCACGGTTTGGGAACGAATCCGCGAGTTGTTGGCCGAAGAGGGCCTTCCGCACTACGGATTTGCTCGCGTGATGGCGCCTGCGGCCGCGATCGCGCTCTATCGCGATTGGCTGGAGCGCGATTTCGCCGGCGAGATGGACTACCTTCATCGGCACCTGCCCTTCAAAGAAGACCCGACCCAACTCATGTCGCATGCGCAAAGCGCGATCGTCCTAACCTTCGATTATTCTCCACATCCACAACCCAAGCCGTCATTTCCGCTGCAAGAGGCCAAGGTCGCTCTTTATGCTCGCGGCGAGGACTACCATTTTTGGATCAAGCGACGCTTGCAGAGCCTGATCACGCGCCTGCAAACGGAGTTCCCCAACGAATCGTTTGCGGCCTACACGGACTCAGCACCAGTCCTGGAACGTGATCTCGCGCAGCGGGCGGGTTTAGGTTGGATTGGCAAGAACACCTGTTTGATTCATCCCAAGCGTGGCAGCTTATTTTTAATCGGCGAAATCTACACCACGCTGACGCTGAACGAAGAGCGCGACCCGCTCCCAGATTTTTGCGGCACTTGCACACGGTGTCTGGACGCGTGCCCGACCGGAGCCCTCGTCGCGCCCCATGAGCTGGATGCGCGCAAATGCATTTCGTATCTGACGATTGAATCCAAACAAGTGCCCCCGGAGGACATGCGAGAAAAAACCTCGGGTTGGTTTTTCGGCTGCGACATCTGCCAGACCGTTTGCCCATGGAACGTCAAATTTCACGGAACAACGCCCGGCGCGACGGCCGATCCATCTCTGACTGATGCCGAACGCCGAGTACGACTGATAGAAGAGATGCGAGTGATTCTCACGAGCACGAACACGCGCCTTCTCAAGCTCTTCCATGGCACTCCTCTCGTCCGCGCCGGAGGCAAGGGCCTCAAGCGAAACGCGATCTTGGTCGCCATCGCGATGAACCTCCGGGAACTCACTCCCGAGATCACCGCTCTTCGTGAGGTCGCGGGACTCGGGGCTCTGGTTGATGATGCGCTGGCGCGGCTTGCTCGGGATTAATCAGGCCATGGTATCCACAGTCTTCTCACTCATGCCGCATCACTGGTGTTGTACGCGCCTTCACGATGGCGGGTCGGCATCGCGACTGAGACTGAGAAACAGAAAGGGACTAGGATGAGTTGGGTCATGATTAGATTTCTATCGTTCCTGCTTTTCAGTTTTTTATGGGAGGCGGCAAAAGTCGGTATAAACGAATCAAACGCGCGTTTCTCCGTGATCTGACTCGGAGCTTTGGCGGCGAGGCGACAGAGAAGTCCGTCAAATTCAATTTTGAGGGCGTCCCTGTTTAGATTTATTTATTCGATCCAACTTCGATCGGATAGCATCGGTATGGCCTTGCATCGATCGCACCCGGCCTCCTCTCTCTGTCCGTTGGCTTGCCGAAGGGCAGAGAGAGCGTGAGTTCCATATCGGGCCCAAAAAGCCTCCGTCACTGAACTTTTTCTACCGCCATCCACGCCGAGATATGGTGGCACGCAGCGAAACGCCAATACGATTCGAAAAGTCTGGAATACGCCTTGCAGAACGCGCCAGGCACACGCTTTCTCGATCGAATTACATGGTGTACTTCGATCACTCAGTGAATGCCGTTTATTTGGAGGTTTTCGTGAATCGCTTTTTTATTTCCGCTCTGCTGATCGCGTTCTCCGCTTCTGCTCAAGCTGCTCAAGTTCGCTTGTTTGCATTTATCAATGTCGACGAAACCGCAACGACTGTCTCGACAGACCAAAACGGCTCGGTGAGCATCGATAGCTTCTCGCTCGAAAAGTCTTATATCCTTGGCTGGAATGACTCTCTTCGCCAGCAAATCGTTGCCAAGGTCGACGGCTGCAATCTGCTGAGCTCGAAAGTCGTGAACCTGAAAGTCTCCGACACTCCCCATGCTTATGCGGGATTTTTCTCTAAAACGACATACAAGCTCGCAACGAAGAGTTCAGCTGAGTGCAAGGAAGTTCAAAAGCGCCTTCGTCGCGCGACATATGAAACACCGGTCATCCTGGACATTGACGCTGCCTCCAAGACGTTCTCGCTCCGTTAATTGTCCAACAGCAGGACGTCCAATCACTATGTCTTGGACGTCCTCGATTCGTGCTGAGGCTTTTTCAGCTAGTCGAGAAAGATCACCCAGCAACCATGTCAATTCTTCATGATGAAGTGGCTCGCACTCAACTCCGCCCAATCTTTATTCTCAATAAGCTCAATTCCGCAAGGAAACTGACTCCGACCAACTAAATATGAATGTATGGATCTTTTTGAGACTGGATTTTCCTTAAGTTTCGCCTCATAAATAACGCAGCGAAATGAGGATCTATGAAGCTAATGAAAGTCATTTATTCTTTGCCGTTTGCATTTGCCGCGCAAGCACACGCTCAGTCAGCCGACACCACCCCGACCACACTTTTGCTGTCCAGCTATTCGACGAATATTGTGGATGATGCCGCGAGCTTCATTGAGCTGGTATCCAAACTCAACCAACGCGCAATACCTGAAATTCGTCTGCATCATGACACTCGATTCGTCCAGGTAAAACTAAAACCGTCGGAGGGCGCTCTTCATGCAGACGCCTTGGTTGACTTACTCCGTCAGGAGTTCGGTTCATCATTAAATGTGAAGAAGGTACCGGTTGAGCAACTCATTTACGGCTCACAAGACGATTACACCTCGAACTAGTCGGCGTTACTTACTGTGGAACCTAGTCGCGTTTTCTTGTGTCACTGCAGTAGTTCTCATTCAATTGATATTCACCGAGGAGAATTCGGTCTTGAATATGACTTACGTTGTGACTGAAACTGTGGGTCCCGACTCGTTTGACCCCAAAGATGCGGACAAAACCCAGAATCTGTTGGTCATGCGGATGCTCTATGCGACCCCGCTGGAAGTCGACAAGGATAATCTCCTGAAAAGCTCGGTGCTGAAGGCTTTCCATTACGACGAATTAGCTGCTCGGGCCACTTTTGAACTCCGCGAAGGCAAACGGTTTTCAGATGGCACCCCTATCACCATCCAGGATGTAGCTCTGGCCGTTGCTCGATCTGCCTATTTTCACCCTGAATTTCCGGTGCTAAAAAATATTCGTGGAGTGAAGACGTGGGCCAACGCAAAAAATGGGTTACGATCGCTTCCTGAAGGGCTGAAGGTTTCTGGAAACGCTCTTCTCATTGAGTTTGAGCAGAAGCTCATGAATCCGCTCTTTCGCTTCTGTTTGGAGATATTCTCGATCATACCAGCTTCATGCATAGATCTCGATACTGCCACGATGACGTGCAAGCAGCCCGCTGCGAGCGGGTATTACAATATAAGATCGAGGACAGACACCGAAATCATATTCAAAAAGAGAGATGATGTTGTCGCTCCAGTCGATGACCTTCATACTGACCAAGTGTCGTTCAAGTTTCTCTCCTTGTCAGAGGCATGTCGCGCAACAATTCAGGATCAAACCGTCATTGCAGGATCGGAAACTGATTTTCTCTCCAGTGATTGTGCACGGAGCGTGAGTACCCAACAATTGCATTGGATGCCATCTGCTCGGTTTTCGGTACTTCGCTTTAATCCAAACATTTCTGTCTTTTCGACGGCGGAAAATCGACGATTTTTCGCGGAGAGCGTGAGACAAATCTTGCGAAGCCGAAACCAAAATCTGACTGTAGAGCGGAGCCTTTTTCCTAAACTTCTTCCTGGATATTTATCGGAGTCAGAGTTTCCCCCTGTCCCCGAGATGGCAATGGAATTCAAAGGGTCAAAGATCGCAGTTCCTAGGTTGAGCGGCGCGCTTGGTCTGGCATACGAGGCAATATCTCAAGCCGCGGAAAAGCTTGGAATGAGCGTCGAGGTGGTTCCGCAAATTAGCTCCAAAGAGCTGGTAGATAATTTTGTAGCCGGACGCTTTGCCGTTATTGCAGGAGGCTCCGGATTTTGGGCTCAGGACCCCGTAGGGGATGTTTCGATGTGGTTCACCAAGAATCTTCACAAAACGATGACCTTTGTTTGGAACGATGAAGAGCTATACCGACAAATTGGCGCTCTTGAAAATGAAACGGATGCGACACTTCTCAAACAGCGCATGGAAGCTCTCAATCGACATATTGATCAGACATCGCTTATTGCGCCGATTCTCCATTTCAGAAGGCTTTTTGTGTCGAGTCCGAATGTTCGTGGTTTGAATTTGCCTCAGGCCGTAACTTCGCCTGCGCCATGGCAGTTGATAGTAATTCGATAGTGACGATGACAGCACTTCCAACTTTTATTAAAGCGATGAAGTCCAAAGACCTGTTCCCGAAAAACGTTCAAATTTCGGAATGGCGAGAATGGACTCTTGTATCTTGCTTCGACAAGACAAATTCATCATTCATCTCCGAATCTGTGGCAATGGGGATCGATAAGAACCCAGAAACCGCCCTATTTAAGGGACTCACTGAGTACCTCGAAAGGCGCCTGGCAAAGGCAAGCCAAGATCCCATTGTAGGACTCACAGAGCGGACAGATGGATTCGCTGCGTTTCCTATTGAACTGTTTTTTCTGGAGTGGGACGAACTTCGAGAATTTGGTTCGTCAGTCGTTGATGTCTAACTTCTATTCAGATCAGGTTCCGTCGTCAACTATTTTTCAATTTTTCTTCTGACCAATATTCCTTTCGTTTAGTCCATGATTTC
>JAMPXM010000307.1 GCA_023701225.1 Pseudobdellovibrionaceae bacterium
CGTTTTTGGAGCGTGACGCCGAATTGCGTACGTTTTTATCGACCTACTTGAAGGCTGATTTGGAAATCGAGCCGCGAGATGTTGTTCTGCGCCTGTGTTTCTACTTGTCGGAATTCACCGATGCCATTTCCTACGTCAGCGGCGGTCGACCGGAATTTTTCACGACCTTTCATCCGAATCCCGCATCCGTGCGCATCACGTGTTGTGACGCTTCGGAGATGCTCAAAGATTGTTATGACGACTACTCACAGGTCGTCGCGTTCTCCGCGACCCTGAAACCTTTCGATTTTTATAGTCGTTTGTCGGGACTTCAGTCGAAAAATTTAAAAACGGCTGAATTTCAATCGCCGTTTCCAAAAGGTCGTCGCAAGCTTTTGATCATCCCACAGATTTCCTCCAAGTATTCCGACCGCGAACGAAGCTATCCGAGGATCGCGGAGGCGATGGAAAAGATCGTGGCCCTTCGGCGTGGCAATTACTTCGCGTTTTTTCCGAGCTTTGATTTCATGGAACGTGTGGTGGCACGGTTGCGGGCACCGGCGGGCTTTGAGGTCATCAAACAGCAGCGCCATATGAAGCGTGATGAAATTGAACATGTGATCGAGCGGCTCGGGGAGCCCGGTTCGGCCAAGATCATCTTTGCTGTTCAAGGAGGCGTGTTCTCGGAGGGTGTGGATTACCCTGGGGATATGGTGATCGGCGCGTTCGTCGTTGGCCCGCCACTTCCGACCTTTGATTTAGAGCGTGAAACCATGCGGGAGTACTACGAGCGCAATTACGCAACCGGATTTGATTACGCCTATACCTATCCGGCAATGGCGAAGGCGGTTCAGGCCGCGGGCCGAGTGATTCGTTCCGAGTCAGATCGTGGTCTGATTGTCTTGATGGACAGCCGGTTTCTGCTCCCGAGCTACACGAAATCCATGCCTAAGGACTGGTTTGACGATAATCCTCGAGAACTTGTCTCCAATCGCATTTTGGGCGACATCGCCGACTTCTGGGGAGTAGAATGATCGTAGGACCTGGCTTCCGAGTTGGGAAGCGAGGCCATCGCAGGATCATCGCGTAAGGAAGTAACGATGCTTTTGGCCCGTGATGTGATGACTCTCAATCCATTGTGTTTGTCTGCGGAGAGCGACATTCAAGATGCGATTCGCTTTTTTCTGAAAATCCACATCAGCTCGGCGCCCGTCATCAATGCACGGAGTGAGATTCTTGGACAGCTCGATGAACTGAGCCTGATGCGAGCGTTCGTCAAACACAAGGTTCAGCAAGAGAAAACGTTAAAAGTCAGCGATTTCTCCCATCTGTTTTCTGAACCTCAATTCGTCTCGGCCAACGCGCCGCTATCCGAGGTCTTGACGAGCCTGATCCAGTGCCCCCTGCATCGCGTGCTTGTCCGTGGCGGCAACGGAGGTCTGGTCGGAATCATCAGCCCGAAAGACGTTCTGCGCGCGCTTGATGATAAGACTCGTCCCGAGGGTACATTGCCGGCCAAACTCCGGGAGCTCGAAACCAACGTGCAGAAGTTGGACGTGCAACTGCAAAATGCAGAGAAAAGCCTAGGGCAATACGATCAGCTTTTTGCCGCTAGCCCATACATGATGCACTCGGTGGACCGCACCGGAAAAGTCGTGATGGCCAATCCGGCGCTGCACGCGTTCTTGGGGTATGCACCGGGTGAACTGGTCGGCAAGTCCGTGTTCGAAATTTATCCGAAGACCCTGCACGAAGTCGTCCGCAAGAGTCTCGATCAAATCATTCAAGAAGGCCGACACGACCTGACCTATTCGTCCTTTCAAACCCAAGCCGGTCGTGCCGAGCGGGTAGAAGTCGTTTCTTCATCGATCAAAGACGATCAGGGGCGTTTCATCGGGACACTCACGCTCTCTCGACCCGTCGATAGCGACGCCTTGCTGCGCTCGCTGCACGGAGTGTTAGAGAAAGATAAGAAGTAGCCCAATTGATTCGAAGCAAGCCACAGCGGCCCAACGAACTGGCAAGTAGGTCGGTCGCACGCGGTCGCATACCGACGTTTTCTCTCGCCGTATTAAAATGAGACGTTCCATCGATACGCCTTTCCAACCCTGCGCACGTTGTGTGGAATAATAGAATGGAAGCGCGTTCGGGCCTGAGAATTTCCTATCTCAGCGCAGTTTTGCTCATATCATCCGTCGCTCTCGTGCCGCTGACGTACAACGGCTGCGGTGGTGGACCACACATGGACCTCGGCAACGCGACCGCGGAGTTGGCCTGTGGACCGGACGCGGGCCACCCAGTGGAAGCAATGAACGACATGGCAGTGACGTATGAGGAAGACGTCAGACCGACGATTTTTCAGCGTGTTTGCGCGGAATGCCATGGGCGGATCGCAGGCTTACCGAACTGGCTCGACTACACGCAGGCGTTTGCAAAGCGAGATTTGATTCGTGCGCGTATCACCAACAAAACTATGCCTCCTCCGGGTGCCCTGATCAATCGTCTCACGGATGCCGAGATACAAATGGTTCAAGCCTGGGTGGATGGCGGCGCCTTGCGTTCCTCGGCGACGGGCGGGACACTCGCGAGCGGTGATTGCGCGCCTGCGAGCGGCGGTACCGGGGATCAAGAGTCGCCGACGCCCGAACTTGTGGAGCCCCTGGATCCGCCGCCTCCGGATAGGCCGACCTACGTCGAACATCTCCGGCCGAATCTCTTTCAGCCGATCTGCGGAAGTTGCCACGGCGTGAATCCCGATTTACCGAACTGGCTGATTTACGAAGAAGCCGAGCACCGCGCCGACAAAATCCTTCAACGCGTGATGGACGAGGAGATGCCCCCGTTATCGACCGGCATCAAGTTGACGGAAAATCAAAAAGCCCTGATTCAGAAATGGGTCGAGATCGGCGCGCCCGAAAAGTAATCTGAAAAATGAAGCAAGGGGACAACTTCCCTCTGCGACGAAAGCCTGTCATGGCATTCGTTTATAGCAACACGCCCTCGGCACTTCTCCTTCAAGACTCGAAGGAGAAG
>JAMPXM010000308.1 GCA_023701225.1 Pseudobdellovibrionaceae bacterium
GGTATTTCTCTCCAGGAGTCGGATCGATTGGGAGTCCGCGTGGAAGAAGCGATACTCTCGGTGCCCGAGGTCAAGTCAACCGTTCGGCGCACCGGGCGTGCGGAGCAAGACGAGCATGCCGAAGGCGTGCACTGGGCCGAGATCGATGTAGATTTCAAACCCGATGGTCGCGCCCGTGAAATCGTTCTCAATGAGATTCGGGAAAAAATCGAAGCGGTGGGTGACGTCTATGTGAACCTCGGCCAGCCGATTTCGCATCGTCTGGATCATCTGCTGTCGGGCGTGCGAGCGCAGATCGCGATCAAGGTGTTCGGCCCGGACTTAGGCGACTTGCGTCGCTTGGGCGGCGAAATCCAGGAGGCGATGAAAGAAATTCCGGGCATCGTCGATCTGCAGACCGAGCCATTGGTTCTGGTGCCGCAACTCAAGATCGCCATCGACCGCGAAGCGAGCAATCAATACGGCATCCGCAGCGGTGCACTCGCCGAGGACCTTGAGATGGCGCTCAACGGGGACACGGTCGCGGAGTTTCTCGAAAACCAGCGCATTTATGATTTGTTCATGAGGCTGGACGATGAGTCGCGCATGTCGCCAGAGAAAATCGGAGAAACGCTTGTCAAATTCATGCCCACCGGCAAAGGCGTTCGAGTCGACGAAGTCGCCAACGTCTATCAGGGTACCGGGCCGAACTTGATCAATCGGGAAGATATGCAGCGTCGGATCGTGGTATCGGCCAATGCGCGCGGTCGTGATTTGGGAAGTTTGGTCGCGGAAATTCAAAAGACGATCGCTGAGAAGATTCAGATGCCCGAAGGTTATTTCATTAAACTCGGTGGCCAATTCGAAAGCCAACAGCAGGCCTCACGCCGGATCGTGTGGCTGGGCGCGATTTCGCTTGTCGGAATTTTCTTGGTTCTTTATATGCATTTCCGATCGGCGATGTTGAGCATGCAGGTGATGCTCAATGTACCGTTGGCCTTAATTGGAAGTCTTGTGGCGATTTATATGACGGAGCGAGTTTTGTCGGTCGCGACGTTGATCGCCTTCATCACGCTCTGCGGGATCGCGACGCGCAACGGGATTTTGATGATCAGCCACTATTTGCACCTGATGCGCGAAGAGAACGAGAAGTTTGATCGTGCGATGGTGATACGCGGGACGTTGGAGAGGTTGGTACCTGTTCTCATGACCGCTAGCACGGCCGCGCTCGCGCTGATTCCGCTTTTGCTTTCGCAAGGCGAGCCCGGAAAAGAAATCCTGTATCCTGTCGCGGTCGTGATCGTCGGCGGCCTTGTCTCCTCGACTTTACTCGATTTGATCGTCACCCCCGTCGTGTTTTACGCCTTCGGTCGTCAAGCCATCGAGAAATATTTGAATCTGCATCCATCCAATGAACAAGGAGAATGGAAATGAAATCTCGGTTGATGTTTTTTGTCTCGGTTCTAACGCTGTCCGTGAGTTCCTTCGCGCATGATGAAGGACATGGCCCGAAACTCACCGATTCCGGCAAATATGGCGGATTGGTGAGTGGAATGGTTATGAAAGCGGAAGCATCCAAAGGTGCGAAGGCGACTCTGGTCCACAAGGCGGAGTTGGTGCGCTCATCCGATGGTGCGGTCCGCATTTATGTTTACGACCTGAGTATGAAACCCTTGGATACGAAGCGATTTGCAAGCAAAGGTTCGGCTGTGCTCATCGCCAAAGTGAAGGGAAAGTCGAAGGAGTCGGTGTTTGCGCTCGAGCAAAAGGATGGTGCGTTTGTTGGAAAAATGCCCAAGCCGGAGGCGAAGCCTTTTAATATCGATGTCACATTGAAAGACGGCGATAAGGAAGTCTTGAGCGCATTCGACAACCTTGACTGATGATGATCGGTCTTGACGATTTCGGCGCGACGTTTCGAGTGAAGGTCGCAAGAGGAAAGGAAACGAGAGATGAAATCGGTTTGTGCCTTTTGTCGCAGTTTGAGCGTCATATTGATCGGAATCTTACCGCTCATCAGCGGCGCGCAAACGGCCCCTGCCGCTCGGGACGTCATCCGCTTCGAGGATCTTCCTCGCTTGGTGAGTGAACGTAACGAAAACGTGGCGGCGGCGCGGAGCACGCTCGAGGCGGAGAAGGTGCGCACTGGATTTCTGGGTCGCTCGTTCTTACCAGAGATCAGTCTCTCCGGAGGCGGAGAGGTCTATAAAGCCGGGTCGGCCTCCGCGCTGTCCCGTGAAAACTGGAAGATCGAAGGACGTGTGAATCTCTATCGGGGAGGCCGAGATCGTTGGGAAGAAAACGCGCGGGAGGCTGAGGTCCGGCGGGCGCAAGTTGCGTCCGTCGCCGAATTGGCCGATGAGTTGAAGTCCGCGCGTTTGACTTACTGGCGCTTGCTGGCCGTGGAGCAAAGTCTAGCGGCACGCATGGAGGCACGCGTTCAGAATGAAGAGCAACTGAAGTCGGCTCGTCGGAGAACGGGAGCCGGAATCGCGACGTCCAGCGATGCCGTGCAATTTGAATTGCAGGATACGGTCTTGCACCAAGAGATCAAGAAGCTGACGAAGGAGCGGACGTTTCTGAGTGATCAGTTGAGGGCATCATTGGGAATCGCCGACGGCGGATCGCTCGCCATCGATCAAGAGTTCCCACATCCGCCAGAGACCGACGCGACCGTCAAACCACTGGAGCCATTGCAAGCGGCCGCGGTTCGTGAGTTGGTTGAAAGTGAGCACGTCGCGCAAGCCCGGGCACGACAGGAAAGCCGCTGGTGGACTCCATCACTGGATGCGTACTCAAGTTATGGAGTTCCATCCGCCGGCGAAGAGCCGGAATTGGCCTCGCGCCGGGAGACAGAGTTCATCGCCGGTATTCGCCTGGGTCTGAATCTTCCGGTCGGTGCGGAATCGCGTGCCGAGACTCAGGCACGACGTCATGAGGCGCAGGCGTTGCGGCAGAGGTCGACGCAGATGGCACGCCAAGTGGCGGTGCTGGACGTCGAGATTCGCGGGCGCTTACGGCTGTTGCATGA
>JAMPXM010000054.1 GCA_023701225.1 Pseudobdellovibrionaceae bacterium
GTCGTTGACTTATGACTTGGCTGGGAACTGCATCGAGGGTAACGGAATCCCGGTTGACGCGATTTATCCGATTTCATTCGACCCTAACCAGCTCATAGAGATCGCGGATCACAAGTTTTAGGTTCTACCTGGATTTTGCCTGGGTGCGAAGCTAAGCCATTGGAATAGTTCAACTGCCGACGAATCCGCCAAATTTTGCGCCAGCAAAATTTCCTCTAATTTCCAATCTCCAATTTCAGGCGCAAAATTTAGAAATTTAAAAATAGAAATTGGAAATTGGGGTTCTTCGGTTCTTCCCCATGCGAGCGCATCACGAGATGCCGCTGGCTTGAGATATTTGAAAATGTTGTGGATCGAGCATCAGCCGGCGGCAGCCTCGTGATGTGAGAGTTGGGGTATCACAATGCCGTCGCGATACGCAAGCCCGCTCAGCAGATTTTGTATTTCCTGTTTTTCACCGCGGATCCTGCGCCACTTTTTCTGACACTCCTGCAGAAGCTTGAACGCCATCGCAGCAGCAGTTTCTTTACTGCCTGCACCCTTGGTCACCTTCGTTCGCAGCTTCACCGTGGCGAATGACGACTCAATCGGATTTGTTGTGCGAAGGCTCGTCCAGTGGGCAGCCGGGTAATGGAAGAAGGTCGTGAGCTCGGGCCAGCTTTTCACAAGGCAAGCGGTCGCTTTCGGATATTTGTCGTCGAAGAGTTTTTCAAAGGTTACCCGCGCCGTCAGCGCATCAGCTTCGGTCGGCGCCTTCATCATCTCGTGCAGGAGTTGCTTCGCATCCGGCTGCACTCGTTTCGGCATCTTGTCGAGGACGTTGGCGATCTTGTGTACCCAGCAACGCTGCTCCTCGGTCTTCTCAAAGCCCTTGCAGGTCCTGAGAGCCGCCCAGAACCCGAGTGCACCGTCACCTATGGCGAGCATCGGTGCGTTCAACCCGCGGTCGATCAGCGACCTTAAAACGACGAGCCATGAATCGCTCGACTCTCGGTAACCGGGATGAACGGCGAGCAAATCTTTTTCGCCATCCTCGGTGACGCCAATGATCACCAGCAGGCAAGTCTTCTTGTCTTCGCCGAGACGGATCTGAACGTTGACGCCGTCGACCCACATGTAAACATATTTCTTCGTGATCGGACGCTTCGCCCAGAGTTCGAATTCGTCTTCCCAGATCTTCTTCAGTTTGACGATCGACGATGGCGATAGCCCCATCGTGCCTTCGCCAAGGAACTCCGCCAGCGCCGACTTGAAGTCGCCTGTCGATAGACCCTTCAAATATAAAATCGGCAGGAGTGATTCGACCTTCGGCGACTTGCGCAAATACGGCGGCAAGATCGATGAAAAGAACCTCTCGCCCTCGCGGCGGTCATCGACTCGCGGGGCTTGAACGTCGACGGTCCCTGAACCCATCGTGACGCTACGGGTGCGACCAACTCCGTTGCGAACGACAAGTCGCCGTCCGTTTTCGTCAACTTCCTCGACATGTCGGTTGATGTAATCTTCGACTTCCAGGTTCAGCGCCTGAACCAGCAATCGACGCGCACCCTCGCGGGCAATCTCGTCGAGGCTCAGTTCAAAGTCTTTGCGCGGAGCAGATCTCATTGGTAGGACTGTTGTCATAGCGGCATCTCCTCTTGCTGCTCGGTTTCCCGAGCGGTTGGTTTAGTCACCAACGAGGTTATGCCGCTATGTTTCTCAACTCAAGCCGTCCACACCTTTCCAAAATTTCTCCGAGCACCAAACCGCACGAGTTTCGTATCCGGATCATACAACCCACCCGCAAAACCGAACGGCTGGAAGCCCATATTTGTGTCGCTGGTCACGCGACCGAATTCATCGTAGTCGATTCGCTGCGCGATTGTTCCATCACTTGCTTTAACGACTAACCGAATACTCCCCAACTGGTCAGAGATGAGTCGATACTCGGCGCCAGAACTTGTGACCATCGATTCCGGCACATGGCCCTTTACACCGTAAAGGAAATGCGACCGGTAGTTACCACTACCATCGAGTTCCCCGATAACTCGACCTTGTTCATCATAAATCCATCTGCGGGTTGATGTCCCGTTAACCTTCTTGGCCACTCTCTGATTCAGACCATCAATGACATAGGAAATGACATTCCCGTTCGGCAACGTCACTGACTTCAAATTACCCATGACGTCGTAGACATAGGACGTCGTCTCATCTGGGTTTGGTGCCGAATCAGCCTTGGTGGCAAGCTCGCCATTGAGGTTATACGTAAAAGACAGTGTTCCGTGCGTGAGCAGCCGATCCTGGTCGTCGACTGTCGCATTCACCGTCACGCCCGAAATAGTTCGGCTGGTACGATTACTGTTGGTGTCGTACGTATAATTCGAGTAAGCGCTTCCATTGACCATGACATCAGTGAGGCGCCCTGCGGTATCGTACGTAAAGCCGTAAGTCGTTGTGGTACCGCCAATTGTTTCCGACTTAGCAGATACACGACCTAAATCATCGCGTGTATAAGTGACGTCATAAACAGCCGCAGGGCCAATAAGATAATCGACATCTTGTCCGGTCACTTCACCAAAAGAATTATAGACCAAGTCCTCTTCGATATTGGAATGCGTTAGCGTTGATGCAAATCCTGTTGCTGCGTTTCGGGTAATGCTCAGCGGGCCAATTGCCGTGAGTAAACTATCGTTATCGTAAGTCAAGTTACGCGTGCTTACCGAAGTGCCCGCGCCGTTTCTTAAGACAATTTGCGAAACCTGCAAATCGGCATTCCGGCTTTGCGTGAAACTCCCTGCAGCAGCGCCATTCTGTGAAATTCCGCTTATGTATGGATGATTTCCAGGCGGATATGAAATGGTCGTCGTGATGCTATCAGGCGACGATACACTCGATAACCCATCACGGGCTATATCCCAACTGAAGGAATAATTCCCTGCCGGCGTCGCGATTGCGCTCAAACGTCCAGTGGCGGAATTGTATGACAAGCTTAAGGATTGGCTGTCCGGCCTTGAAATTCCCGTGAGTTGTTTATCGTTGTTGTAGCTGTAAGTCGTCGGCACCGCCGACGCTCCCAGTGCTGGCGGCACATAGCTCGAAACGTTCCGGTCAGCGTTGTAATTAAATGTATGCGCTGGCACTGAAGGTGGCGTGACCGTTTTTAAGTTACCGTTCTTGTCATACGTGTACGAAATTACGCGCATGTCAGGTAAAGTGATTGAAGTGAGACGACCGTCGCTATCGTAGCCGTAGCTTGTAACTTGGCCCAACGCATTTTCCACTGACGAGAGCCAACCTGAAGAATTGTAGGTCAGATCTAAGGATCGAACTCCTTGCGCCAAATACGTCAGTCTTCCGATTGTATCGTAAGTAAAATCAATTGGCGTCAAGTTAGCCCACTGGCTCTGTGTGGGTTGCTGCTTGGCATTTATATATGTATACTCATAACGCGCGAGCGGCGTTTTACGAGTCACTAATCCAGTCGAGCCTGTGTATTTGATCTCCGTCGCTTTACTGTTTGTGGTGTACGTCTCTTTGAATTCGTTAATATTGTATGGCCCAGTGCCGCTCAAATAAGACACTGTCTGCGTCACAGAAGTATTCAGCGCAACCCATCCGATCGTGCGATTGATGTTTGGCCGAAATGAACCGCCCGTACCGAAGCGGATGTCGTTATTGCGGAGTTTAGCAATGGTGACTCCGGCATGTGTTCGCGTAGTCGATCCGCCTGCGTTTTGGGAATAAGAGGAAGTTCCACCGCTCGCAAGGGCAACAGATATGGGCGCGTACTTTGTCCCTTCGTGTGTTACGGTGTAATCCGTAATGCGTCCCACTGCGGTTTGAACCCGAACTCTTTCTCGCGTGTCGCTGATCCGAGATTTAGTTAATGAATAGGAGCTGTTACCAGCACCGTCTTCCGCGGTGAGCTGCCCAAATGAATCATACGTAAAGCCGGTCGAGTTGTTCTCAGGGTCCTCAAATGTCGCAAGCAACCCACCAGTACCATGATAAGTCATCTCGTACTTATCGGTCCCGCTCGGCAAGATCACTTCACTGAGCCAGCCGTTCGTATCAAAACCTAAAAGGGTTTCCTTGCCAAACGGGCCTGTGATCTTCGTTGCAACACCGGAGACGTAGCTAATAGTAGTCGTATTCGAGAAAGCATCAACGACCGACGTGAGCTGTCCGCTTCCATTGTAATTGAATTGGTGTTTCGTTACCCCTGTGAGGGCGTAAAGCGTACGGTCATGTCGTCCATTAGAGTCGAACATATAGACTTCGGAATTGTCATCGGATTCGACACGGTATTCCGAACCGACCACGCTCGCGTTCACACTGCGTTTTCCTCCATAACCCCAGCGGACTGTTTTCGCACCTACATCATAGTAATGCATGATGCTCAGGTTCCAACCGCCTAAACCTAATGACTTTGTTCGCCAGCCGCCGATCAGGTACTGTGCCCACGGAGCGTGAATCTTCCCAATCCTAGCTGTGCTAAAATTATCAACAAGCTTGACCACTGCGGGCTTTGATCCAATGACCGGATTGCCGTTGTTATCCAAGCCATCCCAGGTAAAGTTGTAAACTTGCCACGTGGAAAAAGCCGTCGCTGGGCTCGTAGGCGTGAGATTTTGCGTAATCGTTCGCCCAGCGATTTCGATCGTCAAATCGAAGCTTGTGAGATCGCTAGGCACGGTCGCATTCGTGAGAGGCACGTGGATCGTATAATCTTCGCTACGTCCTGTGACCCGATCCGACGAATAGACAAGATCAAATGGCACTCCGACTAAAGGAATGCGCTCTTCAAGAACTTGATTTTCCGGATAAATGACCGAACCACACTGTTTCTTTGCAGGCTCGTCATTCTCCGGCGGCTTTTTAGGTGCGCCCGCCTCGTTTTCACAAACTCGCGGGGCGGAGTACGTTCCAAGGCTATACCCGTCGTTATGCATGCACGTCATCCAGATGTTTCCACCGTCGTTTTGGGAAATGATGTATCCACACCTAGCCGCCCAAAGAGCAAGGGCTGCACTTTGCTGGGCACTACAGGCAAGCGCACTCGGCACACAGAAAAATGGATTCACAACGGCCGAAGCGACTGTACTGAGCAATAATTTTCTGATTTTGAGCATAGCAGTCCCTTCAAGCGAGACCTCGAAAATGAGAAATCTCACAAGCTTCAACGTCGAGCATCTGCGCTTCCCGGCAATTGAAAGACGTAAGGCTAAAGTTTGTTGTTTCTGAGTAACTGAATAAATGGAATCAGCATGTTGAAGATTTATCAAACATTATTTTACTGCCGATTTTCTTTTTGACCATCGAAAGCACAGGACATGAAGAAAATCTAAATCTTCGAATCAATTTTGGCGGACACGATATTGGTCCAGGATACCTGCTCTTGAGATTAGCTGAAGTACTTCAGCTTGAATTGAAATGCATGGCGCATTTGCGCATGGGATGAACCCCGCCCAAGCAAGCCCGCGCGACCGTCTCCGCCCGCAATACTCGCTCCAGCGCCTCACTTCAGCCAACACCGGAGCGTGCACCGAAGATCAAAACAAGTACGC
Organism: Pseudobdellovibrionaceae bacterium; assembly: GCA_023701225.1. Lineage (GTDB taxonomy): Bacteria > Bdellovibrionota > Bdellovibrionia > Bdellovibrionales > JAMPXM01 > JAMPXM01. Next base: position 5,547 of record JAMPXM010000054.1, read on the forward strand.
CGCTCCCAAATGCAAAGCATAACCGATGGTTTCGTAGTCGCCCCCTTGCGCGGGTGAGGCGGTGGGACTGACATCACCCGTGATCCAGCTCGACTCCAAAGCCATGTCGACATGCAGGCGATCCGCCATGACATCGCGACCTGTTCCCAGAGTCAGCGTGTGCCCCGTCCCTGGCGCTGAAAATGTCGCTCGCGCGTCCGACTCGGGCACGACTTGAGATGTAAACACATACCCGAAGCGCACCGGCCAGTTGGTCCGCAGGAATTCTCCGGCAAGGCGCACGTGATGCTGATCCTTCCAGTTCTGAGCGATGTTCGGTAAAGCCGCGCCCGACAGGGTCGCGTTGATCTCCAATGTTTTCACTCGCGAGTATTGCGTGAAACCGTATTCAGCGTAGGCACGCCACGCGTCTGGCACGATATTCCAGTGCCCACCAAAATTGAGCTGCATCGGGAAACGACTTTTCACCGTCGCGGGCCCGCCCGCCAATGTCGTCACCGAACCAGGCGCGAGCGTCGTTTCTCTTTGTCCCGTCGCCGTTCCATCGAGCTCAAAATCGTACTCCGTGCGAAATGAGAGCCCGAGTCCCCAAACTTCCGATGGCCGATACTGCGCGCCCAGCTTCAAGCCCACGAGCTCCTCGCCCTCGAGATCGTCGATCTGCGACGCCGTCAACGCAACGCCGGCTGCCGGAACCGTAAATGCAGTCGCAGCGGCCGACGATAACTTCGCCGAAACGAATCCCGCGCGCCACGCCACACCCAATTGCCATTGTTCATTCACACGATAGCCCGCGCCCGCGGCGACTTCGATCAATTGAATTTTAGATTCGATCGTGGGGCGCAAAGTGAACGCGCCGATCGGCACGTTTTCGTACTTTGCGGTCGTGCCACCTGAAGCATAACTGCCAATTCCCCAACCCCACTTTTCACTGCGCGTGGATCCGTACATCAGGCCAAACGGAAGAATGTACTGTTCGTCGGACTTACGATTCTCACCATCGCTCGAAATCGATCCTTGAAACCGCGAGTATGTCGGAGACAAATTCAGCGTCACATCATGACCTAAACGACTCGAAACCAAACCGGCGGGATTCCAATAGAGCGCCTCGCTGCCTTCCACCGTCGAAAGCGATGCACCCGCCTGACCTCCGTGACGACCCGACCACATGATGTTCTTTTCATATCCGGCGCCGAAAGCGTCGTTCATGGTCAATATCAACAGAGAAGCCATCGCGCCCCGCGCCAATGTGCGACGCCAACATATACGACTCCCGCGAGTGAGTGCGTTCGCATTCGTTCCCTGTTGCCATTCCGCCCGTGCGTCGTTCCTCATAAAGCCCCCCGGATTCTCGCGTGTTTCGCAAAACACGACCGATGTGACATGCGTGGAGATCGCGATGGAGATCGCGATTCTGACCTCCATCAGCACTACTACGTCGAATGGCACAAAACGCGTTTACTTTTTCGTGGACTCAAAGTGCAGATTTCTTAATGCCAATTGGAATGTGACGTGAAATCCTACTTCGGACCAAAAAGGGGGGAAAATCCTATGCTGATGCCGAAGAGCGTATTCGTAACCGTTTTGGCTGGTGCTCTAGCAGTTCTGCAACCCACATCCAGTCACGCATGCGTGGCTTTGAAGGCCGGCGGCACCACAGGGTTTGCCGTGGCAAAAAACTATGATTGGATTCCGCGGCATGGGCATGGCTCCGTGTTCGTCAACAAACGCAATGTCGCGAAATCCGCTCAATTGCTACGCGGCACAAACCCGGTCGAATGGGTCTCAAAGTATGGCAGCGTGAGCTTCAGTCAGTTCGGTGCCGAGTTCCCACTGGGCGGAATGAATGAGCAGGGATTGGTCATCGAGATTCTCGTGCTCCCGAAAACGGAATATGGACCGGAGTCCGACTCGCGACCCGCGATCAATGAGGCGCAATGGATTCAGTATCACCTCGATACCGCATCCACCTTGGCCGAAGTGATTCAGTCGGCTGAAAGGATCCGAATCGAAAAGGCCTTCATCCCCACGCACTATTTCATATGCGACGCGGGAGGTGAATGCGGTCTGTTTGAATACCTGGACGGAAAACTGGAAATCATCTCCGGCACACGTCTCGAAGTTCCCGTCGCTACCAATGACCGCTGGGCCACAACCATGGAGTTCCTCAAAAAAGTCCGCCTCGGCGAGGAATCCGACGACGGCAGCGCCGTCATGCGTGAACGCTCCGGACGACGCTTCGCACGGGCCGCTCGGCAACTGATGCAAACCGACTGGAAAACGGCCGACGTCGTGGGAACTGCACTTGATATTATCAAAGATCTCGAGCTCAACGTGGCCTTGCAAACATTTTGGTCGATTGCTCACCGTCCGGAAACTCGCACGATTTACTTTCGCACGAGATCCGCGCAACTGCTCAAGGCGATCGACTTGCGCACGCTCGACTTCTCTTGCCGCACGCCCGTGCTCACGTTTGACATGAATCGCAATGACGTTCAGTTCGTGAATGAAGCTTTGGAGCCGCTCACTCGCGAGGCGAATCGGGCGCTCATCGACAAAAATTGGCTGTATCTGAAGCAAGACTTGCGCGACATCGCCGCGCGCTACCCAACGACCACCGTCTGCTTGGAGCCCTGATGACGCAACCCCCACGCGCAAAGAAAATTCCCTACGAGATCTTGGCCCATGGCGAAGCCCGTGTGGATGACTGGTTCTGGCTCCGCCACAAGGAGAACCCGGAAGTCACCCGGATTCTCAACGAGGAAAACGCCTATCTCGAAGACGTGCTGCAACCTCATCAGAGCGCGCGCGAATCTCTCTTTCAGGAACTCAAGGGACGCCTCAAAGAAGATGACCAAGGCGTGCCGGTCAAGATCGACGATTACTATTATTACTCACGCGTCGTCGCCGGAAAGCAGTACGCCATTCACTGCCGAAAGAAACATTCGCTCGACGCACCCGAAGAGATCGTGCTCGACGGCAACGTTTTAGCCGAAGGCAAAAACTACTTCCGCCTCGGGGTTTTCGAAGTCAGCCCAAGCCACAAGTGGCTGGCGTACTCGGTCGATTTCGACGGATCCGAAAAGTTCACTGTGCAATTTAAGAATCTCGAGACCGGAGAACTCTCTCCGGAATCCATCACGGGAACTTCGCCGTCTCTGGAATGGGCCGAAGACGATCGCACCGTCTTCTACGTGATGCTCGACAAACACGAACGTCCGGATCGAGTTCTTCGGCACAGACTCGGAACGCCGTCCGATCAAGATCAATTGATTTACAGAGAAGAAGACTCGCGGCTCTTCGTATCAGTCACCAAGACGAAAAGCCGACGGTATCTCTTTATCCAAATGCACGGCAAGGTCACTTCCGAATATCTCTATCTCGAAGCTGACCGCCCGATGGCCGAGTTCCGTGTCTTCTCCCCGCGACGCCACAACGTGCTTTACGACGTGGATCACCATGGCGACCTGTTTTACATTTTAACAAACGACGAAGAAAAAAACTTCCGTCTGGTCACGGCTCCGCTCACGAAAACTTCGGCTGAAAATTGGAAAGAACTCCGCCGTGGTGGACCAGCCCTGTATCTGGAAGGCATCGACCTCACTCAGGATCACCTGGTTGTCTTCGAACGCACCAGGGGCTTGCAGCAAGTTCGTGTGACCCGCTTCTCCAGCGGCGACGAGCATTCGATTTCTTTCGAAGAACCGACCTACTCGATCACGCCGACGGGCAATGCCGAATTCAATACCAAGACCTTGCGTTTCTCCTTCTCATCACTGGTCACCCCAGCCACGGTCTTCGACTACGATCTTGTCGCGCGCACGCGTGAAGTCAAAAAGGTCCAAGAAATTCCCGGCGGCTACGACCCGACCCAGTATCGCTCGGAGCGCATCGAAGCGACGGCACCGGATGGCACGAAGGTTCCCCTCTCGATCGTTTACAAAAAAGGTTTCGAACCTAACCCGAAGTCAAACGTTTACCTGTACGGCTACGGATCCTACGGTTACGCCATCCCGCCCGCGTTTTCGACCCATCGACTCAGTCTCTTGGATCGCGGCTTCGTCTATGCGCTCGCGCATATCCGCGGCGGCGAGGATCTCGGACGCGCTTGGTACGATGACGGCAAGTTTTTGAAAAAGAAGAATACCTTTCTCGATTTCGTCGCATGCGCCGAACACTTGATCCAAGCACGCTACACTTCCAAAGGTCAGATCGTGATCGTCGGCGGCAGCGCAGGCGGCATGCTCGTCGGTGCGGTCATGAATCTGCGACCCGATCTATTTCGCGGCGTCGTCGCACACGTCCCCTTTGTCGATGTTCTCAATACGATGGAGGACGCAACTCTGCCCCTCACGGTGACTGAGTTCGAAGAGTGGGGAAACCCCCAAGACAAGATCTATTACGATTATATCAAGTCGTACTCTCCCTATGACAATGTCGAGCGCAAAGCGTATCCGCACCTTCTGGTGACCGCGGGACTCAACGATCCACGCGTGACTTATTGGGAACCGATGAAGTGGGTGCAGAAGCTCAGAGATATGAAGACGGATTCGAATTGGCTCTTGATGCATACGCACATGGGCGCGGGACACGGCGGCGCATCTGGCCGCTATGATGCATTGAAGGACATTGCGCTGGAATATGTTTTCATATTGAAGATCTTTGACTTGCTCCCGCGTTGAGCGCGGGTGACACCCGACTTTGGTCTCCCACGCAAAGGAAGCATGGCGACCATCGGACGACGCAGAGCGATCGTCGAGATGGGAAAACTTCGCTTCTCGGGAGTCCTCGCCTGGTATACTTGGCTCGTCGTCCATATTTTTTATCTGATCGGCTTTCGCAACCGCGTGATCGTCTTGATTCAGTGGGCTTGGACCTACATCAGCTATCGGCGCGGAGCTCAGTTGATCACGAGCAAGGATTGGCGTTCTTTCGCACCGGAGAATAAAACATGAACACGGAGCTCGAGGTCGTTTCGCTGCACATCTATCCGGTGAAGTCCTGCGGCCGCGTCGATCTGCGCGAAATGTCGATCGGACCGCGTGGCCCCCAACATGATCGCGAGTGGATGTGGGTCGACTCCACCAGGCGCTTCATCACGCAACGCCAACATCCGGAGATGGCTCTCATCTCGACGGCACTTGAACCTGACGCTTTGATCTTATCCAAGACCGGCCATGCGCCGCTTCGTATCTCACTCACGTCTGGTCCGCGACCGACGGTCGCGGTGAATGTTTGGCACGACACATGTCAGGCCTATGACGAAGGCGATGAGACACATTTATGGATCAAAAGCGCGCTGGGAATGGATGCGCGTCTGGTGAGGATCGCACAGGATTTCGAGCGCAAGTTGCCGGAAAAGTACAATAGACCCGAGTCGCACACCGGTTTCGCGGACACGCTTCCATTTTTGCTGACAACCGAGGACTCGTTGGCCGAACTCAATTCACGCTTGGCTGCGCCAGTGCAAATGACCCGTTTTCGTCCGAACATCGTCGTGCGCGGCGGTGGGCCCTACGATGAGGATCGCTGGAGCCTGATCCGTTTGGGCACGATCGAATTCGATGTCGCGCGTGACTGTTCACGTTGCAACATCATTACCGTGGATCCGGCCACGGCCGTTGCCGGCAAGGAACCCTTGCGCACGCTCGCGACCTACCGCCGCGATGGAACGCGAATCAATTTTGGGCGGAACATGATTCATCTCAACCAAGGCCGGCTGAATATCGGCGACCGTGGCACGGTCATGCAACTCAAACCCGCGCTCGCCGATCGCCGTTAGCGCCTTTTTCCATCCAGTCGTGCAGGGCTTTGCACAGAGCGACGCCGAAGAGGACGATCCACCACAACACCAGGATCCAGAGCAGAAAAATCGGCACCGACGCCAAACTGCCGTAGACTTTGCTGTATGCGAGGATCCGTTTGGTGATGACGAAGTAAACGCCTTGCGCGGCCGAAATCCCGGCCGCCGCGACGAGCGCGCTCCAAAACGCGGCCCGCACGCGCACCTGACGCGCCGGCACGACTTTGTACAAGGCCATCAACCCCACGAACGTGACCACGAAGGCGAGCGAGCCCTTAGGAACATAGGACAGTGTCGCGGTATCCATCGCACTCGCGATACCCAACGTGACCGCCAGAAGCAATGGACCTAAAAACAATATCGCCCAGTAAACTATGAGTCTCAGCCACCAAGTGCGACGAGCGCGCATGCCCCAGATCCGTTGGATGCCTTGCTCGACATTCCAAAAAAGATTCAACGAAGTCAGTACGAGGCCGATGACACCGCCGACTCCCAAAGCTTTGGAGTGCACGCGATGTATCACCGAGCGGATCGCGCGCCGCACATCCGCGCCGGCACCGGAGACGAGGTTTTCCAAAAGAAATGGCTCCAGCCGCGCCAGCAGAGACTCGAATCCTCCGTGACTATGAAATACGCTGAGGCTCACGGCCAAAAGCGGAACGATCGAAATCGTCGTCGCGAACGCGAGACTTCCTGAGAGCAGCCGTGCATCGCTTTCCACGAGTCGACTCCAGCAGCCCTGAACGATTTCGCGCCCAAACCGACGGATCGATTGAATCTGTTTTTTCACGACTTTAATTGTGACGCGAAGTGCGAAGCGCCTTCAAGCCGAAAGACGTGTTCACTCCTGCGTTTCCTCGCGTATTTCCGCCGCTCCGAGTATTGCTGGCTTTCCAACAGCCCTTTAAAATCGATGGGAGTCAATTATTGCTCCCACTCACGCCCAAGTCGGCACAACCCCGAGAGGCGAGTTGGACTTTCGCTCATGAGGTTTCAGATGCAGATGAAGATCGCTCACGGAATTTTAGTCACCGCCGCCATCGCTCTCGCGGGCTGTTCGAGTCACCCCGTCGTTCCAGACAAAGAAGCCGTGAAGGTCTCGCGTGACGACGCGGACAAGGATTGCCGGGAGCTCGGCCCGGTGCAAGGTTCCGTCACGACCACAAAAGGAACCGTGGAACAAGCGATCGATGATATGAAGCTCGATGCCGCTCGCAAAGGCGCCAATTACGTGCGCATGCAAGCCACCTCGGCCATGGGCACGTCAGTGTCCGGCACTGCTTACATCTGCCAATAACCGTCTGCCAAAAATGCTGGAGGCGATTTCATTCGCCTTTCGCAAGCAGCCCATCTCGTAGCGCGAACCTCTTGAACTCGCGCTGCAGCTTCGCTACTCGGCGCACGTAAGACGCCGCACTATGATCCCCGCAACGCCCAAGCCGCGTCAGCTGCAGACCCGTGCGCACGAAACGCTCACCTTTTCCTAATCCGCAGAGATGGATGACTGTCGCGAGATTCTGTTTGTCTCGCAAAGCGGCCCGCCGCACGCGGTAACGGCGCAAGAGATTTTCCGCGTGCCAATGCAAGCGTGCCGCCGTCATTTCGATCGCATGGGCAGGCAAGAGACGCGAGTACACAGTCCCCCGGCAATCGGCGCTTTCTTGCGCACGGACCGCGACCCCATCACGGACACAAAAATCCTTGGCTTCCTCGAACGTACCTTCGGTGATTTGAAACATCCCGACCGCGCTGGAGGCCGGAGCGAAGAGTCGCGTGAGATCGGTTGTCCAACGAAACTTCCAATAGGTGCGTACGATGGGATTTCCGTTGCTCTCCGCCTGCGCGAGAGCCGCCAAGAGGTCAGGTGTCATGATGTTCGTGGACATGGCCGCGAACGTAGAACCATAGGAGTCCCAGGTTTCATACGGTCCTTTATGAAAGTGATCGTCGAAAACGCCGATCAACTCGCTGGGTTTACGCCAAACCTGATAAATCCAATTCGTCGCGAGCGCCACACAAATGACGGCACCGATGAGAACCGCAAGCTCAAACCGACGACGAAACCAACTCTTTTTCTTTTTTGGGGAACGCTTTTTTTCGGCCAATCCATTGACCTTCTTGTTTGGTCCTTCTTTTTAGGACTTTCCGGCTCACCATCCTGGCGAACCTGATTCAGTGTAAGGCGAGGCGATCGTCAGCGGCAATCGCCTCGCACCTGGACGAAAGGCGCTATTTTCGCGCCGGCAGGAATGCGGATTAGTACCGGTCTCCGCCACGGCCACCGCCGTAGCCACCGCGACCGCCACCACCACCAAAACCACCGCGACCGCCGCGCTCTTCACGAGGAGCCTGAGGACGGGCTTCAGAAACGATCATGTTACGGCCACCGAATTCTTGGCCATTGAACTGTTCGATCGCCGCTTGCGCGCCGGCGTCATCAACCATCTCGACAAAACCGAAGCCCTTGCTACGGCCTGAATCGCGATCGAAGATCACCTTCGTGCTTTCGACAGCGCCAGCAGCGGAGAACTTCTCTTGCAACTGCTCATCTGTGGCCGAATACGGAAGGTTGCCGACATATAACTTCTTACCCATGAAAACTCCCTCAAACTCTCTCTTCCGTGCCGCTCAAGATCCCATATCCTGATAAAACCGAGCACGGATCATATTTCCGATCTAGCACATTTCAAAGGCAACTCAAGTCCTTTTCTCTATCTCGTTGATTTATCTCAAACGCGGAGCCTATCTCGGCAAAACTCCGCGAAGATAGCTGCCCAGTTGCCGCAGGACCTCCATGGGGATTTCGTGTTGGCCGCGAAACTCATAGAGCATACCGTCGAGTCCGGCCTCAGTGAGAAGACGCTCCAATGCTCGGGCCGGCTCGATCCGCAGAACCGGATCCTCTGTGCCATGGCTTTGAAAGAAACGCAGCCCCTTCCGGTTCGGCGCCAGGCGCGCCCAGTTTTCCGCATCCACCAGAGAGCCTGACAAGATCACCAGCCCCGCAGGGCCAGTTTCGGCGCGCAACGCAAGCTCCGTCGCCAGCATGCCACCCTGACTAAACCCTCCGAGAACGACGCGCTCCAATGGTACCCCGAGCGCGGCCAAGAATTTACGCCCGTGCGCGAGCGCCTGATCCAGGCCGGGCGGCGCGGCTTTTCTGAGATCCACCCCTTCGCCCGCCGCGATCGCCGCTTCCAACTCGGACACCCGTAGCGGAAACCAGGCGCGCCCTTGAAAGCCACCACCAATCGGCACGCTCAGATGACCATTCGGAAACA
>JAMPXM010000309.1 GCA_023701225.1 Pseudobdellovibrionaceae bacterium
CTTTTTACGAAGCCCCGTGTCGCGTGCTCGGTTCGGCTCCAACGAAGTGAACGGACATGTGTACCAATGGCGGTTGAATTCTCCCCGCGTCGGAAACGCCTTGGTGTATTTAAAAAGAGAACATCCAACGGACTGATCAGCCAGAACGGATTCTGGCGGCCCCATTTCTCACCTGTGGGCGAGGTTTCGCTATGCAAGGAGGCATCGTGCGCAAACGTCTGACTTTTTTTTGCGCGGCCCTACTCGCCCTTTCCGTCCCCGCACTCTCCGTCAAAGCACATGGGGCAGGACCTTCCACTGTGGAGCCAGCGACTCCGGACGATCTTCGCCACGCCCTGACTCTTCTCACTCCCGCAAAAGGCTGGTCGATCGCAAGTGACCAACACGCGGTTTTCGACGCCAAACTCTGGTCCAGAGAAGCGCTCAACGATGGTTCCGAAATTTTCACCGCGCAAATGGATGGCAAGTCCGCTCCCAGCGATGCATCTCCGGTGAGCGAGCAAAAACGCGTCATTTTGCGCGACGGCACCAACCTCAGCTCCGTCTCCGCCTATGCGCTCACGCGCGAAAAGACCGGCGCACTCACCGAGGCCTCGTCATCGATCGTATTTCACAAAGGGCGCCTCTACGCGCTCACGCGCTGTGAAGATCAAGGAGGCGCAAAAGGTCGCGATTGCCTCACCGTGACCCGTCAACTTTGCGAGTATGCGCGCGCCCCAGGCGAAATGCCGACTCGCCTGTCGGATGAATTGAAAGTCATCGAAGTCCGCGCACTGGCGACAATTCTCGCGCTCCGCGGCCCTGACCACCAACTCGAAAACGTCGCACGACATGGCAGCCGCATGGGTTTGAAAGATGCGCTGCAAACGACGAAGGGCAAATTTTTAGCGAAGAAAAAAGAAATCCAATCAAAAGCCCTCGCTCGTGCACGCTCTCTCTGCGAACTCGCCCGATTCGATCGTGAGCCCTGAAATCACTTCGCTTCGAGGCGCTTGAGCAATTTTTCGTAAATTCCACCGAAGCCGCCATTGCTCATGATCAAGACGGTGTCGCCAGGCTTAGCGCGCGAGCCGATCTTATCCACGATGCTCTCGACGGATTCACAGAGTTCGACGTCGGTCCCTCTTTTCTTCAGATCCTCCACGAGCCGTGAAGTCGAAAACCTCTGCTCTTCAGGAATATTGGTCTGATTGAACGCAGGTGGCAAAAGCAGGACCTGAGACACCGAAAGCGCTTCGGCGTAATCATCTTGAAAGACGTTGCGGCGCGAAGTCGCCGACCGCGCTTCGAACACTGAAAACACTTTCCCCTTCGGATAACGGGCCTGAACCGATTGAATCGTCGCCTTGACGGCCGTCGGGTGATGCGCGAAGTCCTCGATAACCGTGATTTGATTCGGCGTACCGATAATCTCCTGGCGGCGCTTGACGCCTTGGAATTCCGCAATTGCCTTCGTGACCTGATCCAGCGGCCAGCCGAGTTCCACGGCGGTCGCAAACGCGGCCAACGCGTTTTTAATATTGTACTCGCCAATCAAGTTCACCTGAAGATGACCGCGAACCTGGCCGTGAACGACGACATCGAACTCCACGCCCCCGCGATTGGGCGTGATATTTTTCGCCCGATAGTCGCCTTTGTGCAGGCCGAAGGTGACAACCTTGCATTTCGCGTGATCGAGAATCGAAGCGATATTGTCATCCTCGGCGTTCGTCACCAAGAGTCCCCCTTGCGGCGGAATCAATTGCAAGAGCCGCACGAAGGCCGCCTTGACGGCGTCGAGATCTTTATAGATGTCGGCATGATCAAACTCGATACTTGTCAGAATCGCGGTCCGCGGCTTGTAGTGCACGAACTTCGGCACTTTGTCGAAAAACGCCGTATCGTACTCGTCTCCCTCGATGACGAACCAATCACCTTCCGGCAACTGGTAAGACTTATCAAAATTCTTAGGAATCCCGCCGATCATAAAGCCCGGCCGATGTCCGCAGGCAAGAGAGACCCAAGCCATCATCGAGGTGGTCGTGGTTTTTCCATGTGTTCCGGCCACGACGATGCTGTGACGATTGCCGATCACGATTTCGCCCATGGCTTGCGGTAAGCTCGTATACGGAATGTCGGTTTCCAGAAGCGCTTGAGCCTCTTCGTAACCGCGCGAGATCACGTTGCCGACGATCACCAGATCCGGGCGCGGCTGGAGGTTTTCTTTCTTATAGCCCTCCATGATCGGAATCCCGATCTGCGCCAATTGTGTCGACATCGGTGGATATACATTCTGATCGCTGCCCGTCACCTTGAAGCCACGATCTTTCATGAGTCCGGCCAGCGAAGCCATCGCCGTTCCACAAATACCCATAAAGTGCACGTGCGCGCCCGGCCGTAAATCGAATTTCCCCATCTGTGTCCTCCGCCCGTTCTCTCAAAATACGTGAGCCCGATTTTGAAGTCCACCCGCTTTCAGGCTTGCAAGCTCTCCACTACGCTATCGTGCAGAAAGCCGCGCAGCTGCGGAAAGAGTTTATTCTCGCGCGTTGGATGCACGCGATTGGAGAGCACGGTCACCAAAAGATCGCGACGCGGATCGTACCAAAGCGAAGTGCCCGTAAAGCCCAAGTGTCCGACGCTGAGTCGACTGAAATACTTGCCGCAACTCGCGCCCTTCAGCCCCGGCAACATGAACCCCAATGCCCAATCGCCACGCGCGCGCGGCAGTGCCCGCCGCGCGAAGCGCGCCACGGTTTCAGGTCGCGCGAGTCCGCCAGAACCGCCCCGCAGACTGGAGCGCAAACACAAGCCCCAACGACTTAAATCATCCAAAGTTCCAAACAGTCCGGCGTGCGGCGCTACACCACCGAGCACCCACGTGTTTTCGTCATGGACCTCACCTTGAATCGTTTTCTTGCGCCACGGGCAGAACTCCGTCGGCGCATAAAGCCGGCGGGCGTGCGGCGGCTGATTGCCGACATGAAAAGCGGCATCGCGCAAATCCAAGCGGTCGCGGATGCCGCC
>JAMPXM010000310.1 GCA_023701225.1 Pseudobdellovibrionaceae bacterium
AGCGCAGGCGCGCCTCGACCTCTGTCTGGTTCGCGGGTCAACGTGTGCCGGTTTTAGCGGCGGAGCGTGCCGGTACGGAATATCGCGTACAGCGGGCAGAAGCGCCACGCAGCCGTTGCGATGAGAGCCAGCCCGACGAAAGCCCAAGTCGGTCCGCCGGCGATCGCCCAAGCGACCATCGCAACTCCGATCAGTAAACGAAGGATCCGATCCCAACCAGCTATGTTGATACGCATTTGTTACCCCTGGCGTAACGTGAGCGGTGTCGCAAATCACGATACGCTTTCGTTCATGCGCGGTCAAAGTTCGTACATGCCGGCACGAATGTTTTCAGGCGGGGACACGCGAGATCCCGCCGCGCGAAATCCATTGGACGCCTCAGGAGAGGTGCCGGATGATGTGAGGCGATGGAACAAGAGTCTTCCGCTCGCGGCGCGGCTGAAAACATGTCTGAAATTCCGACCGAGTTCACGAAGCTCTTCGGGATCCGCTACCCCATCATCGGCGCTCCGATGTTCTTGGTTTCGAATGTCGAAATGGTGGTGGCCATTTCAGAGGCCGGCGGCATCGGCACTTTTCCGGCGCTCAACTACCGGCCGCTTGAAGAATATCAGCGCGCTCTGGTCGCCATCGCGTCACGAACGAAAAAGCCATGGGGCGTGAATATCATCGTCAACAAGAGCAACTCCCGGCAAGGCGATGATCTCCGGCTCGCGCTCGATGCGGGAGCGAAATTGTTCGTGACGTCGTTGGGGAGCCCGGCTCAGGTCATTCGTGAAGCGCACAAAAACGGAGCGAAGGTTTTCTGCGACGTCACCAATCTTGAACATGCTCTCAAGGTGCAGGACTTGGGAGCGGATGGCGTCATCGCCGTTGGCGCGGGCGCGGGCGGCCACGCGGGACCCGTCTCGCCGATCGTTCTCGTGCCTTGGCTGAAGGAAAAACTCAAGATCCCGATCGTCGCCGCCGGAGGCTTTGCCAGCGGTCGCACGATCGCGGCCGCCTTGGCGCTTGGTGCGTCGGCCGTGCACATTGGCACGCGATTTATCGCGAGCACGGAAGCGGGAGTGGACCCTGCGTACAAAAAAGCCGTTGTCGATGCGACGCCAGAAGATATCGTGATGACAACACGAATCTCGGGAACGCCAGCTGCAGTGATCAAGACGCCCTACGTGGAAAAGCTCGGCACGGATCTACCACTCGCTCTCAAGATTTTAAAAGACCATCCGCTCACGAAAAAATACGCCGTACCTTTGATCCATTTTCTGGGCATGCGCCAGCTCGAGGAGGCCGCGCTGAAACCGAGCTGGAAGACGGTTTGGTCGGCGGGTCAGAGCGTGGGTCTTGTGCATGAAATCATGAGCTGCGAGCAAATCGTGACGAGCTTGGTTGAGGAATATTTCGCGACGGTTTCTTCGTTGCCAACCTCGTCGTGCAGGAGGAGCTCATGAAGTTCAGATGGAATCTCAACTTCAACCCCCTTCAGCACGTGGATCCGATCCAGTTGTCGGCGAAGATTCCGAATGAGTCACTGCGCCGGCGCGCGCTGGATGTACTGATGACGGTCAGTATTCCGTTCAATCGTTGGTTGGGCTTTCGCTTCGAGCACATCGGCGAGGACCGTGTCGTCGTGCTCTCGCCGCCGCGAAAGCTGCGTGAGAACCACGTCGGCGGTGCGCACGCCTGCTCCTTGGCATTGATGGGAGAGTATGCGGCAGGTGCATGCATCGCCACTCACTATGGCCTTCAGGGAAATCGCCTGATCATCGGGAAGTTGGAAGTCGACTATCATCGACAGGGGCGCGGCTGGTTGCGCGCCGAAGCGCATGCGCCGGCGGAGTGGCCTCAGCCCCAAGAGGGAGAAGCGTGGCTGGACATGGTCACGAAGATCACAGATTCCAAAAACGTCGAGGTCGCCACATGCAAGACACGTTGGCAACTCAAGTCGTGGTCACGAGTTCGGCAAAAAACAGCTGAGTAAGCGCTTCTCCCAAAAAGGTGCACCGCATCTCCAAAGGGTGCGCCTTTGGGCGTTAGTTGCCGGCGTCGATGGTTTGTTTCAGTTCGCCGGACTCGTACATCTCCATCATGATGTCGCTTCCCCCGATCAACTCTTTATTGACGTAGAGCTGTGGGATCGTCGGCCAGTTGCCGTAGTCTTTGATGCCTTGGCGGATTTCCGGATCCGAGAGGACGTCGACGGAGTGGAAGTCGACGTTGAGTGCGCCCAAGATCGCCGTCGCCCGTGCGGAGAAGCCGCATTGCGGGAACTGAGGCGTACCTTTCATGAACAGAACGATTTTGTTGTCGCCGAGGATTTTTTCGATACGGGATTTGACGTCGGACATTTGGTTCTCCTTGCAAGTGATACGGAGGCAAAAAATACAGAACAAACTTCGATACGGATGATCGCGGGCGAGCCGCTCACTCAGGCTTCAGTGCGGTCTTGATCGTGAGCGCGTGCACTTCACCGGTTTTGAGTTCGGGATCAAATACAGTCATCACGTGCTTATGCTGTTGGATGCGGGTCATGCCCTTGAACGCTCCGCTCATGATGGAAACCTGGTAATGATCATGAGTGCCCGTGAGGTCGGTGACTTCGATAACACCATCGGGATAGGCGGTTTGCAGACGTACCTTCATTTGTTCAGGCGTCATAGACGGGGCCTCACAGATTGGAAAAGTGGAGTTGGGGCCGGTTCTAGCAAAAACCTCTGGGAGGCGCAAGGGGGCCTCTAATTACGCGGACTTACACGCACTCTCGAGCCGGTCTGTTCGGTAAAATTCACTCCGCTGTGAAGGTCAGTTTACCAAGCGCTTTCAATAGGTTATTGTGCGCCGCATGATTGAAGACGTTTTCGAACGGGAACAACACATCCGCCGCGAACGCGCCAAAGCGCGTGAGCTGAGGCAGAGCCAGTGGTGGCGTCAACAGATCGGCCCCGGCATTTGCGCTCATTGCGGCGGTCGTTTCGATAAGAAAGACC
>JAMPXM010000055.1 GCA_023701225.1 Pseudobdellovibrionaceae bacterium
AATGATGCTTATTTTGGGGGCTTCTGAATGCGGGGAGCGTGCGGTGCGGAATCGCCTCCGGGTCTGTCTCGCTGTGTCTTTTGTCGTGCTCAAAATATGCGCATTCGAACGTCAAGCCTTGACTCAGTCTCAAATTTCGATCACCAAAGCGAGGCCGCCGAAGGCTCACTGTCTCACACCTGATCACTTTAGGTGGTCATGCGGTCAAAAGAAACTAAAGCAACAAGATTTGCTTGTGGCATCTCCTGAGTTCACCGATTTTGACTTGCATCAATGCTTCGGCCGCGATTTAAATGGAACAAGACTTTGAATGTGATGGAGTGCACGATAGAGATTGGATCACTGACTTGTGATCAGTGATGAGGAGACGAAAGTGGCATCGAGAACGAAAATCAAGGGGCTGAGCGCCTTTCTTCGCGACAAAAGGATCGAACTGAATATGACCCAGCTGCAGGCGTCCCGTGCCCTCGGACACTCGAGCCCTCAGTATATTTCGAATTTTGAGCGTGGATTGTGCGAACCTTCACTGGAGACAGCGATGAAGCTCTGTGAGCTTTACGGAATCCCGCGTAAGCAGCTCTATGAAATCATGGTTGAGCTGTATCAGCAGGAAATGAGCGATAAGATCTTCAAGAAAACGGGTCGTCGCGCTTAAGAGGCCTTAAGAATTCCGGTGAGAGTGGGCGGCGGGACCCGCCGTTTCGCTCCCGCGCAGCCGGGTGCGCCGAGGGTTGCGGCCCAAGCGATTCTCAAACAACCACCCCTTCCAGACAAACCAGCCCAACATTCCGAAAGCGATCAAAAACATTGTTCCCAGAACAATCGGATACGCCTGGCGGCTATGGAGTTCGGGCATATACTCGAAGTTCATCCCGTAAATTCCGGCTATGAAATTCAAAGGCAGGAAAATGGTCGAGAACATCGTCAAGACCTTGAAGATTTGATTCATCCGCAGATTCATTTGCGCGTGATAGGTGTCGAGCAGAACCGTTGAGAGTTCGGTATAAATCGCGATGCTCTCGGCGACCTGCTGGATATGATCGTAAAGATCCGTGATGTAGATCCTGGAATTTTCGGCGAAGACGGATCCTTCGACCTGGATCTTGTTGACCATATCGCGCACGGGAAAAATGTTCTTTCGTAGGAACAGAACCTCGCGCTTGATGTCGTAGATCCGTTCCAAGTGGCCTTCGCGCGCGCCTAATCGAAGCTCGTCTTCAAGAGCTTCGATTTTTTCGCCGATATGGTCCGTGATTTGATAGTACCCATCGACGATGGCGTCGAGAAGCATGTAGGCGAGGTAGTCGGCGCCACGCGTACGCACTTTGCCGATCCCTTTGGCGATCCGGTCACGAATGACGCTGAAAACATCTCCGGGCACCTCTTGAAACGAGAGTACCGTATTGCCGCGCAAAATCAGACTCACGTGCTCCTGCTGGAGCACACCCGTGTCGGGCTGGGTGTAGATCATTTTCAGGGAAAAATAATAATAGCCGGGGAACGATTCGAACGCCGGGCGCAGGTTCGTATTGACCAAGTCTTCTTGTGTGAGCGGGTGGATGTCGAATACCGAGCTCACGGTTTTAACGACACTCAGGTCATGGATGCCTTCAACGTCGACCCAGTTGGTTCGTGTCTCCAGCGGCATCGCTCGTAACATGGGTTCGATGGCGTTGTTTTCGACCTTCAATTCCTCATAAGGCGAGTCAGGTCCATAGGTGTGGATCGTGACATAAGGCTTGAAGTCGGGAATGTCGCCGATGTGAACAGGGGTGCCGGGCGGAAGAAGCGCCTTCTTCTGCGTTTTCTTGAAAAGCTCGACTTTTTTGCGCGCTTTTTTAAACGCCGATTTCGCTCTCATCGAAGGAAAAATCGGCATTTGTCGCGCGTGGCTTAAGCGGGTGCGTAAAAAAGAATGCAGACCAAAGTGCTAGGGCATTTACTGGATCGAGGTGGCCGTCGAGGTGGTGGCTTCATGAGTGACCTCATTGGCTCCCGTCACGACCCCTTTTTTTTTAAGCGCGCGTTCTGCCTGAATCGCAACTGTCCCCGTAATGTCCTGGAGTTTGTCGAATTCTTCGAAGTGCTTGGCGTAGAGCTGCTGATGGCGCAATTCCACGGTCAGCACAGGAACATTCCGGTCGACCCACATATAACGCCCCAGGCTACCGGGGAAGTTACCAAGCGATACCCAGGGCAACGGATTAAACTTCGGCATCGCGACCTTGGGTCCGTCGAAATCCAAGACGCCCAGTGGTGTGTGGATGGAGATAATAAAGTCCGGCTTGAAGTCTTCAATGTGCTTGATTGCGCACTTGGTTTCTACCTCGCTGCCGGCCTCTTTGCCAGGGAAGCGGCGTTCGGCGCCTTGAGCTTTGGTTTTCCAATATTTCATCGCCAGTTCGTCCCAGTCTTTACTTGGGAAATTGCGGTTGACGTCCACGCCGTTGGCATTGGTGCGCGTACGAGCTTTCCAGCCGTCGGGATTCAGGACGGGAATGACGCGCCAACGATTGCGCGGCTGGATTTCTTGCAAGCGTTGGAGCCAGGAGAGCGCCACTGAGCCGGACTGGAGTTCGTCGCCGTGAATGAGCGAGAGAACGAGAATATTCTGCGACGATTTTGCGGCCGGATCCCCTTCTTTATCGAAATGGTAGATCGGTACGCTGTTGAAGCTCGAACAGCCATCGAGTTGGAGGGCTTTGGCACAGATATCCGTGATTCCCTTCGCTCGCTCGGAGCCAGGCATCGCTTTCAGGTCAGCTTCGCATTGAGCCACGCGTGAAAGGGGAGCCACGCTGGCAGTATCGGCGGTCGGTTTGGATTCAGGTGCCGTCGCGGTTTGTTGGTCGGTCGGCCCGGTATCGGTTTGGCTCAGTGCCTGCTGCCCCCCGAAAGTCATTCCGAGAATCAATCCGAGAATCAATCCGAAGGTCATTCGGAATGTCGAGAGGGAAAGAGCACGGATGACTGAGTGGCATCGCATATCGTCGGACCCCAATTCCTGAGCGTATTTCTGAGGGAATGTTTGCAATATGACGTGCTGCCGATTTTCTTCAGCTCAAATTGATGCAAGTCGGCAGCATGTCATATCGCTAGCATGCTTTAGTAGAGCGCGAATCAAAGGGAGATGACAAGCCTGATTTAAATGGTGGTGGCGGTGCCTGCTTGGCGGTCGGCATGTTTCAAAGAGGGAATGTGTGGAAAGGCCAATCCGCATGAGCTGCGTGTCGAGATAAAAATTAACGATTGAGAGGTGAAGGTTGTATTGAGCCAGGCGGGTACCGCGCCGATCAGTGGGGGGATGAGTGAAGTATTGATCGATCGAGCCGAGACGGCCAAAGAACAACTTCAAGCGTGGGTACTTGAAAAGCGCCTCTACGCTTTGGTAGACCCCTTTTTCGAATTGCCTCAGGCTGATTCCGCGCGTCGTTTTGAAACCCGTCTCGAAACCAAGGATACCGACCCTCTTTTTTACGAAGTCATCGCTTGGGATAAGGTCACCTATGAACCACCTTTTCTGATTCAGGTCGATATGCAGACTCTGGATTGGTTCCTACACACTTTGTCCACGGAGCGCTGGGGTGTGTTTGTCGTCAGTCACGCGACGCTTTCGGAGTTGGCCAGCCATTTCCAAAAATTCGTCATCGCCAAGGGGCCGGATGGCAATCCGTATTTCTTGCGCTTTCACGATGCGAGTGTCTTAGAAGTCTTGCTGCAAACTTGGACTGAGCAAGAGAGACAGACGTTTTTTGGCCCGACCGATGCGTTCGGGCTGCCGAGTTTGGATACGATGGATAGTCACATCTGGAAAAATCCGCACGGAGAGCATTTGCGCCGTGTGCCCGCTCCCGAGGAGTGTTTGCTCACGCTTCGAGAATCGCAACTGGAAGCCTGCGCGGACGCGATCGATCGCGACTTGGTCAAGATCATTTACTGGCATTTGCGCAATTATCATGCGCGCTCCGTGCAGCACTTGCCGAAGATTTTGCTGGAACGGCGGATTTACTTCGCTATCATGCGCGCGCGGCAATATCAGCTGAGTTCAGTTTCCGATTTGGCGGGGTTTGCCGCCTTGATGTTCGAGCTCTCACCGAACTTTGACGAGCATCCGAGCTTCCGCCGCGTGCTCAATGATCCCATTCTGCCGCCCGGTGCGAAGATGAAGCGTCTCTCTCAGGTGATCACCGACCGAGAGTGGGATGAGGCGCAACACATGTACGACCGGAGTTTCTGGGTTTCCGCCCTCAAGAAACCTGGCTCCGACGGGTAGCTCATACGGCCCGAGATCTCGTCTCGGGTCGTGAATTTTGAAGTCGAGACATTCCCTTCACTTCAAGCGAGACAGCAGGGAGCGTGGCAATCCGATCCTCGGTCGGCATGGGCTTTTATTGACCGCATTCAAGCGATCCAGCTTGAGGGCTTCTTCGTTGAGTAAATAGAGCGCCAGCCGGCGCAGTTCGGACTCGGTTTCCAGCCCGAGGCGGCGAATGAGATCGCGGATCAGCCAATCGGGTTTCAGGAGATCTGTGGACTCGCTTGCGGTCGGTATTTTCGCTGTGTCAATTTCCATACTTCAATTAAATGCACCGGAGCATGGCGTATTCAAGGTTCTGAATGCTCCGAATTAGTAAAATAGTATTTAGTCCTGCTGAGGGTGGTCAGAAGACGGACAGAGATGTCACGCGGCCGGAATTTCGTAGAGCTGTCACCCAACTTGGCAAAAGCGAAAGGTCATCATGGACACGTTTCTTTTTCTCTGATTGTGTTAGTGTTTGGGATGTCAAAATGAGGATTCGCTCTAGCACGATCAATTGAAAGGGATTTCAATGACAGTTCAGCTCGAAACGCGGATGTGTACGAACAAGGGTTGCAAGCGAACCTTCCGGGTGTTGACGACAAGTACGCAAGTCGTCTGTTCGAATTCATGCTCCTCGGGTCCGTTCGGTGCTTTTCCTCAGAAAGGCGCGGCCAAAAAGCCGAGTGGCCCCAAAACTCCCGACATTGAGGCCGCTGAGCCGGCGGAGGCAGGTGACTGGGCCGGAGGTTCCGAAGCGGAGGCCTGACCTATTTCTAGATATAGTCCAATTGAGACAAATCGACATACGATTGTTTTTATTTGGTTTTTTCGAATATTCACCTCAAATTGGTCGTTCGAAAGCGCACATCTGTTTAATTAAACTGGACTCAGCTCAGACGAGAAATCCGGATCTTGGCCAGCCAAGGTCCGCGGAGAAACGACTGGAGCGGAGGCAGGTCTCATGCGCAAGATCCCAGTTCTTCCTATTTTGGTCTCTAGCTTATTTCAAATATTCGCTCTCGGCGTCGTCGCGCTCTTCGGTTGGACCGTGCACCAAATTCTACCCGCGGGCGAATACCGTGCTTCTGCGGTTGTGATCATGAGTGTCCCATTCCTGGTGTTCGCCCATCTCACGGTCTTTCGCCTCTTGGTCACACTTTTTCCGGTTTGGGAAGGTCAGGTTGTCCCGAGTTCACAGCTCGAATTCAATTACAATGTCGTGACTGTGTATGCGCTGGTGTGGATTTATCCGTTGATCTATTCGCACTTGGTTCCGGTGCCGCTGACGCCATTGCTCTATCGTCTTCTCGGTGCGCGACTGGGAAAGAATACGTATACCGCGGGAGCGATTTTGGATGCGTGGTTCGTTTCCATTGGCGACAACTGTATCCTAGGGTTGGAGTCAGTGATCATTCCGCATGTTCATCAGACCCAGACACTCGCCCACCAGCGTATTGTGATCGGCGACAACGTCACCATAGGAGCGCGTGCGATGATCATGGCCGGTGTTCAAATCGGCGACGGTGCGATCATCGGCATGAATTCCGTCGTCACTCAAGGAACCATCATCGGCCCTCATGAAGTCTGGGCAGGCAGCCCGGCGCGCCTTATCAAGAGAACTCAGGCTCCGGCCGCAAGCCCGGCAACAGCGGTATCTGGCTTGGACCGCAATTCGGAAGTGACCCGATTTTGAAATCATTTGAAATCAATGGGGGGCGTGATGGACTCACGACTCAGAATGAAACATCTGTGCGAAGCAGAGCAGCGCTTGTGTTACGGTTTGATATAGGACTTCAGTCTAGGTCGAATCATCCCGATAAAATAAGAGTCGGTTCGGAGATCGGGGCTCAGTCGGTTGGGCGGAGCTTTTGATTAAAATGAACGTTCGGTTCGGGGGGCTCGGTGGCTTGGGGTGATATTCCGGAGTGGGCGTACGACGCTTCGAAAAACATTATGCAGGCAGTGAATGTAAAGGATCCTGAAACGTTCTTTCACTGCGTGCGCGTCAGTCGCAACGCGCGGCTGCTGTCCGAGGCGGCGGGTCTGAACGAATACGAAGCCAAGATCGTCGAGTTCGCGGGACTTTTTCATGATGCCGGTAAGGTCGCTGTTCCGGATTCAATTCTCCTGAAACCGGCCAAACTCACGCCGGAAGAATTTCGCATCATGCAATCCCATCCCGTCAAAAGCGCGCAGCTTCTGGAGCCGCTCCGGCAGATCGACTTTTTCAAAGCGCTGATTCCGGGAGTCTTGCACCACCATGAACGCGTGGATGGGCGAGGGTATCCGTACGGCCTGGAGGGTGACAAGATCCCGCTCGAGGCCAGAATCATTCTGATTGTCGATACGTTCGATGCGATGACGGCGACTCGCGCGTATCGCAAGGGCTTGGCCCCGGAAGTCGCCTTCCAAGAGCTGCAAGACTTCTCTGGGCGACAGTTTGACCCGCATCTGGTAAAAATATTCCTTAAAGCCAAGTCGCTTTGGACCGAGCGAGAAGAAAGCATCGAACAAGAAATGCAGGAGACGGTGTTTAAAAACGCTGCCTAAGAGTTCTCAAAAACTCGCATCCGCGTTCAAACCTCCTAAGTTGGATTCTCAAAGCCGAAGTTTTCAACTAGAGTAATCACTCTATTTAATTTCCATTGCCTCATTCGAAATGGTCGCGCTAGAACGCCGAAGGTTCATCCATTCGCGGACGCATCGGTTGTGTCCAAGATTCTGAGGAGGCAAACGTGGTCCTGCGTACTTTCGCCCTTGCGATTTTCGCTCTGGTCGTCTCCTTGACGGTGCCCGCCGCACAAGCGGCTGGAGCCGAAGAGGTGCTGAGCATTCCGGTCCGGGACGGCACGCGCGTCCATGTTGTCATCAATCGGGGCGAGCCGAATCAGGAAACGTTCGTTTTCCTGAATGGCCTCATTTGGGAGTCCGCTCGCTGGCAGACTGTGAGTGAGATGTTGAATGCCAAAGGTCATACGATCATCCGCATGCCGTTTCGTTTGCAGCCGGAATCGCTGCGGTTGCTCCGTCGTGGCGAGGAACCCAAGGTTTTCGCCCAAGGCACGACGGCAGCCCACATGGCAGAAGACTTACGTGATGTGCTGGCGGCATTGAAGATCAGATCCCGAATCCAACTCGTTGGCCTGTCGTATGGTGGGACGGTGGCTTCGGAGTTCAGTGTGCAGTTCCCGAAGGCGGTGGCGAACACGGTTTTGATTTCGCCCTTGGTTGTTCCGCTCGATCACTACGATCCGAGTGGTCAATACCTTCGCACTTGGCTTTCGACGGTGCGTTTTTGGGAAAACGCGACTTGCGATATGTACTCCATGTGGAATCCATTCCTCTGCGCGCATCGCGATTACTGGTACAACACGTTCTACGACGCGATCTACGAGCGGTTCCTGATCGACCGTGTGCAGAACGTGCCGCGCGATTTGAACCCGGCCATTTACAAAAAATCCGTCTTTCACTTGGTGCGCGCGGTTCGTGACTTCGACCTCAACGTTTATACGCCGAAAATCGCTCGCCTGCATTTGATGCTGGCGTCACGCGATGAGCGGGCCTTGTTTGAAGACCAGGCTCGTGTGTGGGCGCAGACTCCGAAGGCGAACAAGAAAAGCTTGGTAGTCTTTGTGGGTGCGCAGCATGGTCTTCCTGTCGAGTCTCCCGTTCGTACGAGCGAATGGCTCGAGGCGATCGCGGTGAACGCTCCAGAGTTGCAGCAAGGCCGTTCGTTCAAAGTCCGCGCGGACCGTTGATCGGCCGTTGGCGATGATGGCGCGTTCGTGCGCGCGCACGAACGCCGCTCGGCACGGTTGTCCGGAAAGCGAAAGTTCGATGAGTTGATCTATCGAGGAATGAGAAGTTGCGGAGCTAGGGGTTGCGGAACATTTGGGCCATGATTTTCATGGCTTGGTCTTCGGGGAGAGGGGGCTTGGGGGCGAGGACATCCGTGACGTAGGACGGTTTGCGCATTCCGACGAGGACGGTGTTGATTCCCTTGATCCCGTGGTAGATCCGCAATGCCTTCTGTGAAAGAGTATCTGTCGTCTGTGACAAGTCAGGTGCGATGGCTTCCAATTGCGACGCGAGAAGCGCGGATTTTTGCGCGCCAAGTGTTTCCAGCATTTGGGTGACCAAATCCAAGAGTTCCGAAACCGATGCGCGGTACTCATGAGCCCATTCGGTATATTCCGGTCCGAGCCTTTCCAAACCCTGGCGCAATTGCGGAATAATCTGCGTGTGAAGCGCGTCTTTCCACTGCAAAACGTCGTTGATGTCATTGAGGCGTTCGCGGATCAGATGGCCCCAAGCCAAATTGCGGGTCGCGTTCGCGCCGCGCTCGGACTGTATCCGATTTTCCATTTCCACGATACGGCCGAGCAAGGTGTGCAGTTGACCCTTCACTGCCACATCGTCATGGGTCGGGAAAGAGGTCAGGCGAATGAGGCGGCCGCGATGAAAAGCATTGAACGGGCGATTGATGAGGACACCGAGCTTTTGCTCCTTGGCTCTCTCCAGCACCGTGGCCACCTCTTGGCTTCCGATCGCCTTGCCGTCGTTGTTTTTGCAAAGAACGGCGCCGTTTTCGAAAATATTCATCGGGAACTGAATCACCGAAAAATGGTGGTTTTTCTTAATCTCGCCCGCGATCGCGAGCACGCGGTCAAGCGAAGTGAACTCCGAATGCGAGCCGGGTTCCACGAAGGTATTCGACGAAATGCCGTAGAAGCGGATTCGGCGACGTTCGACTTCGCTTTCCAAGTATTCAAAGGCTTTCTTGATTCTGGCGTAATAAAGGTCCCGATTCTGCGAGGTTTTTAAAAAGTATTCGGGATTGTGCAGCAAAAGGACGTCGAGCGATTCGAGTTTCAATCGAGCGAGACTACGGGAGATTTGCTCTTCTAGAAACTCCGGCGAGATGTTGTGCCAGCAGTCTTGAGAGTACTCCACCATGTCCGGAAATGGTCGCCGCGCTTCGATGCGCCGCTTGGCTTCGAGCCAATTGGAGCCTTGAACGTAACCCGCTTTGGTCACGATCACGACACGTTCGCGGCGGAGATGCCCTGACGCGAATTCCTCGGCCAACACATTGCCGATCAAACTCTCGGAACTCCCGTCGGTGTAGTTACTGCTCGTGTCGATGAGGTTCACGCCCGAGCGCAGTGCGAGACGAAGCGCTTCGCGGTGATCGGGATCATATTCTGAAACGCGGTAGGATCCGAAGCCGACGTTGGAGACGGTCAAGCCCGTGCGGCCCAAGACCGACGACGGAACTTTGTCTTCAAACGTTTCCATATGTGCGGCGGTTTCGTCGGCGCGGGCCCAAGTCATCTTTAAAGTTTATGCCGCTGAAGGCCCGCAAGTCATGATGTGTGACGTCGGAATCGGAAAAGCCTCAAGATATGGATGAAGGTCGAGGTCTCGCGCTCAGCGACGAGTGCACAGAAAGCGTTCGTCGTATTCCATTTCCGAACCTCGGTCCATCTCGACGGCATGATATTCGACCTTCAGCGTCCGGTCTCCTATCCGGCGCCACTTGGTCGCGGTGACGAGCCGGTAGCGGTCTTTGGCGTTAGACATATCCAGCGTCACGTCCAATCCGCCGCCCGAGCAGACGGCGGTCGTCGCGAAAACGGAGCCATCTTTTTTCTCAGTTCGACGGACGCCATCGGCGATCACCGCAAAACGCATCGCCGCTCCAGAATCACCGAGCACGACAGCGTAGTTCATTTTCCCGTCTCTGAGCCCTTGGGTGATCACGCCATCGTAGGACGTCGTGGTGCCTCGGCATTGGTAACTGCCGGCCAATTGCGGGCATGCGGCCGTGGCGGGTCCCGCAGCCAAAAGTAGAAGTGCTGTCGTCAAAACTGATTTCATGACTGATTTCACTGAACCTCCTCGGCTTTTTCGTCGAGTGGGATACCCAACTGACGCCGGAGATTAAGCAGCTCGGCTAGGTCGCGACAAGCGATGTTCGCTTCACGATTGAGACGGGAGATCCCATCTGAGGCCGAATCATCATGGCAAATTCAAAACATGACTAAAAAGACGTGAGTGCCGCGTTCCAAGCTCACTGAATTCTCATTTTGAAACGTCGCCTCAATTTCTGGTCGCAAAATCTTCAATTCCAAAGACGACGTTTCCGATAGGTCAGAAGGATCCACTCTCGTCTAGCAAGAGGTTTTCATGTCAGAAACGACCGCGGATTCTTTGGAAGAATACATCGTCGTGGCCGAAGACTCTCCCCCGAACAGGACGATCTTGACTCTGCTTTTGCGCAAGCTCGGATTCAAAGTCCTCGAGTGCGAAGATGGCGACGTGGCCTGGAGTGTCCTCGACGAGGGCAAGGACAAGAAGATCATCGGTATCATTTCGGATCTGATGATGCCGAATATGGATGGATTGGAACTCTTGCGGCGGATTCGCAACGACGAGCGATTCGCGCAGCTACCATTCGTTCTGGTGACTGCGGTTTCCGACAAAGATTACATTTTCGAAGCCAAAAATCTCAATGTTCATGGCTATATTTTGAAACCGGTCACTTTCCGCCGTGTGTCCGAAAAATTGCAACAGCTGTTTCCGGAACGCCGATTTCCGAAGCTAGCCGGCTGATCATGGTTTGGCGAGCATGAGAGCGGCAGCGGCTTTTGACATTCAGATCTATGACAGGCTCGATGAATTGCCGACGCTGCCGGCGATCGTCTATGAGCTTTCCAAGGTGATCAGCGATCCCATGTCCTCCACCCGGGACATCGAAAACATCATGGCCAATGACCAGAGCATGACCACAAAAGTGCTCAAGCTCGCCAATTCGGCCTACTATGCAATTCCGGGCGGCGTGTCTTCGCTTCAGCGTGCCATCGCCTACATCGGCTACGATGCGATTCATCAGCTCGTGCTGTCGGCGAGCATCATCGAAGCGCTAGCAGTGAAGGCGCCGAGCAACTTCGACCTCAACCAATTTTGGAAACATGCGGTGGGCGTCGGAATGGCATCTGAAACGATCGCCCGCTTCGTGCATTACAAAACTCCATCCGATCTGTTCACAGCGGGCCTCGTGCACGACATCGGAAAAGTCGCCACGTACCTGGTCGCTCCGGACCTTTTGCTGCAAGCAATTCAGAGAGCGGCGGAAAAGGGCCTCAGTCTCTATGAAGTCGAGGGTGAATTCGGGCTCCCGAGGCACACACAGGTGGGGAACCTGCTCGCCTCGCGTTGGAACTTGCCTTCGCAAATTCGCGCGGTCGTGTTGCATCACCATCAAGCCGATCCGCAGGATCGTCCGGCGTTGTCCAGCGAATTGAACAACGTTGTCGACATCGTTTATCTCGCTAACCTGCTCATGCACGCGCTCAAGTTTGGTCATAGCGGCCATGAAAAGGTCTTAGGAGTGCCGCAAAAGGTTTTGGATCGGATGTATCTCGACAGCGAGAAGTTGAAGGTCGTGATTGAAAATATCAAAGTCGCGATCACCAATGCGGATGGTTTTTTAAAAATCATCGGTGGATGAGGAAAGTCATGAGCGACGGAAAGAAAAATCCGGCCGCGCCCCTCGATAGCGGTTTCTTTGAAATCCTCGCGCAAGAAGCGATCATGGGGATCATGGCGTTTGAGTTGAGTTCCTCGCGCTGTATTTATAGCAACAATCTCGCGCGGGAAATTCTCGATTTTCCTGTCGATACAAGCCCGGACCAACCTCCGGACCTCATTTTGACGGATTTGTTCGTGCCCGCCGCGCGCGGACACTTGCGTCCGTTGTCGGAAGAGATCTTGCGCCGGGAAGGTCTCACGCAGGATGTTCTGGTCAAAAAGCGCAGTGGCACGACTTTCATCGCGAACGTCGGTGTTCGCTACGTGCGCCGGAATGACACGGACGAAGTCTTGCTTTTGATGTTCCAAGACATCACTTTTCAAAAGAAACTCCAGCGCGAACTCACCATCAAGCAAGAGGAAATTCACAAGGCGTATTGTGATCTTCTGGAGCAGAACCGGCAATTGCGAGAGTTGGATCTCGCCAAAGACAAATTCGTCGCGTTGATGACGCACGAGTTGCGGACACCGCTTGCGGCGATCGTCGCGACTTCTGAGGTTATACAGTTGAAGCTGTACGACACTCCGGAGCAATTGGAGGAATTCAGTAAATCCATTCATGAGCAAGGCATGCACTTGATGGAGCTCGTCAATGACGTGCTCGACTTCGCGAAGATCCGCGCCGGGAAAATGGACTACTACATCGAGCAAAAAGACATCCGGCCTCTGCTCAGCCAGCTGTTTGAGAACTTCCGATTGATGGCGGATCAGGCCAGTGTGGAAATGTCGATCGAGTTACCGGAGACGGAGTTGCTCTGCTGGTTCGACCGGGTACGCATGAAAGAAGTCATCAACAACGTATTGAGCAATGCGATCAAATATAACAGAAAAGAAGGCGGCCGGGTTCGAGTGACGGCGGCGCCGCTGGAGAATTACATTCGCATCACGGTCGCCGATACGGGGCAGGGCATTGCGCCGAACAAAGTCGCCAGCGTCTTCAATGAGTTCGAGACCGTCGGTAGCGTATCTCGACATCACAAGGGCACCGGACTCGGTATGCCCATCTCAAAACGACTTGCCGAAGGCATCGGCGGCCGTCTTCTGCTGTCGTCCGAGATCGGCGTCGGCAGTGAATTTTACATCGATATCCCGGTCAACAAAGTCTTGGCCGAAGAATTTTATCGTTCGCGCCCGGATGATTGGGGCGATCTCGCCGCGTAAAGCGCCTCTCGTTTTTTAGCTCGACGTTCACTTGCGCTGGGCGCGTGTCCGTACCAACTTGCGGTCCTTTTCGCGGACCTTGGTTTCCTGATTTTTCATGAAGCTTTTCATTTTAAGTGCAAGCGTGGCGTCGCTGAGGGCAAGAATGCGAGCGGCGAGCAGACCGGCGTTGGTGGCGTTGTCAACGGCCATGGCTGCCACGGGAACTCCGCGCGGCATCTGAGCGATACTTAAGAGCGCGTCCAGGCCATTGAGCTTGCCGACCTGCACGGGAACGCCGATCACCGGAAGGTGGGTGGCTGACGCGACCATTCCCGGCAGATGCGCGGCACCTCCCGCGCCGGCGATGATGACTTGGAGTCCGCGGCCTTCGGCCTCGTGCGCGTAGCGGAGCATGAAATCCGGCGTTCGATGCGCAGAGACGATGCGGATCTCAAAACCAATCCCGAATTCGCTTAAGATCTCACCGGCTGCTTCCATGATCGGGAGATCGGAATCGCTGCCCATGATAATGCCGACGATAGGCGTTGCGATGGACGAAGAGCGACGCCGTTTGCGGTGGACTGTTTTCATGGTTGCGTCTCCTGAGGTTGTGGATCAAGGGCGAGAAATCAAATGAGATTCGCGTTACACATCGAATTCTTTCCTGGCGGACTGAGCGATCTTGAGTGCGGCGTTGGCCGAAGACCCCAGAGAAGTGATGTGACCCATCTTTCGACCCGGCCGGTTCTCCTGCTTACCGTACCAATGCAAGTGCACTCCGGGTGGAAGCGCCCAGGATGGTTTGCGCGCATGTTGGCCGAGGAGATTGTACATCGCAAAGCCCTTGCTCAACATCCGAGAAGGGGACAGCGTGAGATTGAGGACCGCTTTCCAGTGCACGGTGAATTGATCCTCCGCGAGCGCATCCAAGGAATAATGAGCGGAGTTGTGCACGCGTGGAGCGAGCTCGTTGACGAGTAAACCTTGAGGGGCTTCGAAGAGTTCCACGCCGAGAATACCTTCATAGCGAAGCTCGTCGAGCGCGGCTGAGAATCGCTTGGTCAAAGCCGTTCCTCCGCGCGTGTCGCGCAGCGGTCCTTTGACCCATAAACAGCGCGCGTTTTGTTGATGAGTCTCGACCATCGGAAAGATCGAGGTCGCGCCTGAAGCATTGCGGGCGATCATCAGCGCCAGTTCGCGTTTGAAGGGGACAAAGGCTTCAGCAATGAAGCCATGATTCGCTCCGTCCGGCTTGTTCCCGATGGCAGCCTCGATGGCCTCAATGGCTCGGCGCAAGTCTCGCGTGCGCCGCACGACGTACGTGCCATAACCGTCGTATCCGAAGCGCCGCTTTTTGAAGACAAGTTGCCCTTGGAAGTGCGTGTAGGCTTGTTCGGCGTCCTTGGCGTTGTCGATCGTGCGAAA
>JAMPXM010000056.1 GCA_023701225.1 Pseudobdellovibrionaceae bacterium
AAGACCATGCGCCGTGAGACGAGTCATGAAAAGATTGGCCCCCAACTCACGCGCCAAGTCCTCGGGCACCGGCGAAATTTCCCCGCGACTCGCTGAAAATCCATGGATGTACACCAACGCGAGCGGAGTCTTGGCCCGCGTCGCAGGGTCAGCCCAAAAGACGCGCTTTTCCTGCTCCACCTTGACTCGACCCACGCGCCGCTCACTCTCGACAAGAAACACATCCAAATCCAAAGGCAAGTCCACAACCGTCAGCCGAGGCTGGAGCGGAAACAGCGGTCCACTGGCGAGCGCGGCCAAGATCAACGCTACACAGCTTCCCATTGCCACAATGAACGTCTTCAACCATCGATGCATTCAGAAACGATAAGGCGTACCCTTCTCATCTTCAAGTGAACTGAACTCCAGCGTGCCACCATTCACCCACAGCACAAGATCACGGTCAGTCATCAGATTCGGATCGAATTCCGATTTTTGGCCTTTTCTCGACCAACGGGCTTAAATTTTTTCCTCTTCCGCGGATCTTGAACACAGCCGGGATCTCGCTGCGCTTAATACCCTGCGCCGGTCTTCGAAAATGTCCCTTCCGGTTGGTCTACAGGTCTAGCGACGACCGCGGAGCCTCACTCCAACGAACTCCCGCGTGAACGGCGCCTTGATGGCTTCGACAAATCGTGACGAGGTTCTCCACGCTATCCCCTCCGCCGCCAGCGACAGGCACGCGGTGATGCAGGTCGACCCAACGCCGCTCGCCGCAGATCTCGCCATTTGCGAGCCGAAACTGACAACGGCCTTGATCACGCAGATGAACTTCGTGTTGAACCCGCGCCGGAAGAGCCCGACGGCGACGGCCATGGTCGCCCGCCTTGTCTTCCGGATTCTCCTGTCCCGTGACAGGCTCGTCACTCGCTCCTGTCACGACGGTCATGGCCTCGCTTGATTTTTCTTCGGAGTCCTTTTTCGCCTGAGCACGTTTCGCCGCACGCTCCGCTCGGCGAACAGGGTCCTTGCGTTCAAGAAAAAACTCGCCAATCGCCTGGATGGTTTCATCGAGGTTCATAGCCTTCCCCCGCGATTGGCTCAAGAGATCCTGCGCCCGCTTCAAAATGAGCGCGGAGTGTTCCAAAATCGGAGCTTGCAACTCCAGCGTGTTCTCATCGATGAATCTCATTCGCTCCGGCACAGCTGCGCGCGGCGCATGAGCGGCGACAGTTCGCTCGATCTCACGGCAAGTGGCTTGTTTGGCAAGCTCCACCCACTCGATTTGATTCGCTTCGCTCAAGACCGGTGTGAGTTTGCGAGCTTTCGAGATGGAGAGCTCCTTGGTTTCGATCGCCGCCTGCAACGCTGGAAACTGCCGTGCCTTCCGTGCCACGGTGATGAAGTTCCAGGCTTGGCTCTCGGTGAGCCGCAAGGCCTGAATGGCGTACTGAAATAGGCTGCCATGACCGAGGAAGCGGTACACGAGCTTCGCGTCGACTTCTTGCAAACAGCGAATCAAGTCCGCTTCGCAACTCTTGAGTCTGTCGACGGCGGCCGTGGCACGCGCATGAATGGCGCGGAGTTCTTTTTCCGCAAGAGACTTCCGGACTTCGTGCAAGTGCATGTACATGATCCATCCTCCAGAACTTCGCGCTCCAACATCGCGATTCCGTGCTCCGTGAATGCGTAGGGCCTAGACCAAACACCGCCCCAATTTGAAATCACAATTTGTGATTTCAAATTTTCAGCCTCTTCGACCGTCAGCGGGAACATAACGTCATCAGGAAAGCGCTCGATATTTCGTTTAACAGCCTGAATCAGCACTCGAGATTCGATGGTGTAGAGCCGAGGCAGAGCAGAACTGAACATCACTTTTTGCCCACGGATAAGAAAAGTCCTCTCGAAATCTAAATGCCATCAATTGCTTCCATGGCGAAGATCGGATTCACGATACGTGCCCAAGACAACTGGGCCGGAGTGAGAGCAGATATCCAATCGCCTCCGAAGTTCGGATAGCGCCGATGCTGCCCCGAAGGATTTTCCTCTGCCAATAGCCGATTATTTATGACTCGATCAAAGGAGCAAGTAGTCATTCCGCTCAAGCGCCTCAATGATTCACAGACGCGACTATCTTGATCGCTCGTAGACGGGGAACACTCTGCCGTGAACTTCACGTGCGCCCAGTCTTGGTGCAACCTTTTGTACCAAAAGGCAAGGCCCGCATTCGTTAAGTGAGCATTCACGTGCACCCTGGAATTCAGAAACCAGTGCCTTTGAAGCAGGGTCAGTTTCCAATGTAAAACCAGTGCCACGGCTCATAGATGATGCCCTGCGGATTAGCTCTCGGATAACTGAGGCGAAAATGGAAACGACTCGCATTCTTAGTCAGCCAATCGAATGCATCGGTCGCTTCAAATTCTTCTTCGAGAACAGCTCGGCCGCTCGTATGTATGTCGATTGCTCGGCCCGAGTGATGCTCACTGAATCCAGGGATTGCAATATGAGTTAGGATGTCTTCAATTTTGCGCCCGTTCCTCAAATGCCGCTCGATCAAATTCTTTTGATGGAGATATGACCGAAAACCTGAAAATGGCATCAGAGTGATTTGCTCAGACTGAGCAGTAGCCTTCATATCGAGCCATGCCTGTGCCGCCGAAGAAGTTAAAATAAATGGCTTTCCCTCAAAATCAATATCGACAACTTGAAGTTCCTCCAACCGAGGTTGCTGGTGAATTGAAAGTCGATTTGAACTGAGATGCTGCTCAGTGATGCCGAGAGCATCATGAATTTCAAGCAGGGCCTTATCCATGAAGGGATTGTAGCTCCAATTGGTGAAGGCGGTCATCAATCAAATGTCATTCATCGGCCCCCCGCTATACCTCAATGAACAATCCTGGACGACCAACCCTGACGGGAAAGACGTTTCGACTTCGGGATGGGTGGAGTTCTTTGCTCTACCCTCGACGCACTTATCATTTTTATTTTGTCGACTTGGATATACGGACGCATGCCAGACTGCCCGCATCGTGATGCGGCGACTCTGCCCGGGCACATGGTGTACGCATCAAAACTGACCAGCGGATTCGTTATTGGTCCGACTTATGAGGAACAAGGCAACATCGAGACACGAGTTGAGCGTTAAGTGAACGCCATAACTTGGTAATGACTGACCCCACGCTCGGTCAACCGCGGTAGCTCTTCATAAAGTTTCGAGCGAATCTCCTGAAATTCAATTCTTTTGAAGTGAGCAGCTCGCAGCAATGCTTCAATTTCGGCCGGTTGATAACAAGTGAAGAGGAGCGGATTATTGGGACGACCACCCCAGTCTTCTATACTGTATTCGGCAACCTTGGAAGATCGGATGAGCGACATGAATAACACGCCGGGATGTCGCAAAAGGCGTCGAAATCCCGCCAAAGCATCGCCCGCGCTTGCTCTTGGCAAATGAATGAAACTCGCAAAGGCATAGATGCCATCAAATGACTCATCCGGCAGATCGGGCTTCGTCATATCCATTTGATGAGTTTTTATTTTAGGGAATCTTTCTTGAACGATTTGAATGAATTCTTTGCTGAAATCACTCGCCGTCACGTCTAGCCCTGCTGCCTCTAGAAACGAGGCATCAACCCCAGGACCACATCCGACTTCGAGGACTTGTTTTCCATTGAGCCCGCCAATGAAACACTCTCGACAGGAGCGTCTCATCGATGGGTCGTCTTCACCTGGCGCATCGCCAGCATACTTCCTAGCGACGCTTTCATAGGCATGCCTGTTTGCTTCGTTGCGATGATCGTCATGCACACACCGATCCTAGCTACGACGGCGGCACCAATCAATCTGTTTTGAAGCCACGATTTTCGCTCTTAAAACGGCGCAGGCGAAGAGATCGGATGAAGGACGGGAGGCGGCTGCCAACGGAATTCGTTTTTTTGGGCGGAGAGTCTTGCTGCAAACTGTTTGCTCTCAAAAGGAAAGGCCCACATCCGTGAAGTGACAATGCACCTGCACCCTGGAGTTCAGTAACCAGTTGTTCTATGCAGACCAACTCAACACTTCGGAAAATGCCGGAGCTCCAGCTGTATTAGGCGATGTGAGTTCGCACACTCTTCGCGCCCATTGCTTTTAATGCCTCCGAATGTCTTTTAATAAGCAATACTGCAGCGGCATTGATTTCCTTTGATTTTAACAAAGATGGATTTTCAGCAAGCCGCTTAAAGTCTTCATGGCCTTTCATAGTCTTAGCTAGATCGCGGACAACACAAAAATAGGATAAGGCATGGGGGCTCTTCTGATTGTATGCCGCTCGTCCTGAATAGACCTGATACATCCTTTTCGCTGTCATTCTTGCTAATGCGAATTCAGTGAGCTTTGCTCTATATTCCAGGTCAGCTTCGGTTAGTCGCGGGAACCTTTTATAGTCAGAGTAATGCTGTGCCTCATGACCGAGAAATGAGACTCGAAACTTCTCAGATTTAAGATCATATGCATGAGTGTTGCAGTACAAACCCTCTTTCTTAGCCCAACCTCCAGGATAGTGGAGACCAAGGGTGGCGTAAGCCATCCACCCTTTAGTTAAAAAATCTGACATGAGAATCGTGATCACCTTTTCCTTCGTTTCCGGCAATCGAATAGAAACTGATATACGCCTCTGAGTTGTCCATATTTCAAGCTCCTGAAACGGAGTCACGGTTCCCGTGATACAAAAATATCCCATCCGCTCAATTTCTTTTTTCAGGCGATCGATGATCTTCTCACGAGACTGTGTTTGTAGTTCCACCCCGCGGGCATCTTTCAACCAGGCAAGAATTCGCTGGAAGAGCTTCCTTTCAAAGACGGCATGTTGATCTGAGTTGAGAAGTGCTTGATGCCAATACTCCTCATAAATACAGATCAGCTCTTGAATCGGATCTCTTGAATGTCTTGGGGGTCGCCTTTCCGCAGAAAAGCGGTCAATGAATCCCTGGACAATGCGACGTCTTGTGGGCCGAAGTTGTGCCAGAGCTATCCTCTTTGCAATACGAAGCCCTTCCCGACATCTGCCCTGCAGGCAATGGGCAATCAGCGAATTAAACGCAGAATCAGCCTTATTCGAAACCATCGAAATTCCTTTACTCATAGATGACTGAATATAAGAACAGGGAGAAAAGAGCAAAGACGCTTTAGAAAGCAGTGTCATTCATCGCCCCCCCTACACCTCGGCGACCATTCCTGGGCGACCACCTCTGCAGAGAAAGACGTTTCAACTTCAGGCCTGTTTTTCAATTGCGACTCTGCCCGGGCACAATGGTGTCCGACTAAGCTTCGACACGAAAACCAAAATCCACACGTTCCAAAAAAATGTAAAATAAACTTTACACGCACGGCATGTATAGTCTACTTTACATTCACAGAGGTGACGATGCCGAGACTCCCCAGCAAACTGCTCCTTCAAAATCACATACAACAACGACGCACACGCATGGGTGTCACTCAACAAGATCTCGCGGACGCCGTGGGCGTCACGCGAGCGACTGTCGTAGCTCTTGAAAAAGGCAGTTATAACCCGTCTCTCGAGCTGGCCTTCCGCCTCGCCCGCTTCTTCGACACAAAAATCGAAATTCTATTTACCGCCAAGGGAGAAGGAAAATGAAAACAATGTTGAAGTGCCTGCAAACCTATTTGCTCTATTCGTTTCCGTTCGTTTTGATCTGCATGGCCTGGGGAACAATCGCCGAAATCGGCTCATTCGGGCCGAAAGAAAATCGTTTGCTTTCTGTTCTGTGGGAAATTCTCAGCTGGAATCTAATGGCGTGGTTCGCGGGCTTGATCGCGTTTCTTATTTTGCTCATTTTCTCGCACGGCGCGCGCGAAAGCACTCTCACCCGCGTCGCGAACTTGAAAGAACGCGATGAGCGTGAAGAGTACGTCACCGGGCGCGCGGCCCGCGCGGCCTTTATTTCGACCTTGAGTCTTATCGTGTTCTTGCTTTTTATTTCGATTTTTCAGCTGCAAATCACTCGACTTCCGGCCGAGCAAGCGCACAACGGAAAAACCGGCACGATTCAAATCGGCTTGAAGTTGAATCTTTGGGATCCGCCTGTCGAGTCCCCATCGTCAGACAACCGACAACTCTTCGCTTCGACCGGCCTACCGCTTTCGAAGAGCTCATTGCTCTTTCTGGTGCTCGCTTGGCAGCTCGCCTCGTTCCACTGGGTCGCACGACGCGAACTCGTCTCGCTTTAGGGAAAGGGCGGACTTTGAACAAGAGATGGTGGACAGTCGGTCCTGAGCAAATCGGACCGGCTTGTGATTTAAGATTCTTCGGCGCAAGATGCCTCAAGCGCGCCTAAAATGACGGCGACTTTCTCAAAAAGAGGCAAGCTCTCCTGTTTTCTCATATATATGTTTATATTTTATTTATTAGCGTATATACTGCAAAATAAAGGAGGCGGTTTTGCACGAGCTTCTTCTCCACATATTTGAGGAACTCGATCGAAGAATTGAAGTCGAAAACTCTCGCCTCTGGCGGCGATTTGGATTTTTTCTTGGAAGATGAAAATGGATAGTGCGGCTCGAGTCAAAAAACTCAAAGATGCAGCTCGGCGGGATCAAAGAAACCGAAAAGATCCAAGATTCATCCGGGCGATGGGATTTTTAATAGCAAAAGGGTTGCTCAAAACTAATCTCAACATTGCTCCTCAGCCGAACGCGAAAATGGACGCACGAGACGCTTTCTGGGCGGCGCAAAATTGCGAGCCACGAATATTCGAGGTGCTGCCCGCAGCCATTCTTCGTTTTCCGCGGCACTTTACGAATACCAGGAAGCTTCCCCAAGAATTCCTTACGACTTTATACCAAATAAAAAACGGTGAAAACGGACGAGACTTTAAAGGGATTGAATTTAAGAAAATGAACCACTGGGCGCATTATCGGTTACCTGACGCTCGACTCAAGCCTCTGAGTGAAAAACGCATCCTCAAACCTTTCCGACTGAAACCGGTTTCCATTCAAAAGTTGCAAGAGCAAGTCCGCGAAGGACGTTTTCGTTCGATGACGGAAGCGCTCGAGGCTGCCATCGAAAAACTTTGAGCGGCTGACGAAGTCATTTCCATAAAAAAAGCCGGTCCTGCATGAACAGAACCGGCTCGTGTTGCAATATCCGTATCTAACAAGCCTCTCGGCTCTCGGACTCAGTGCTCGGCTTCGGCATCACCGCGTGCGGGGCGCTTCGCCGCCGCTGCAGCAGCGGGGGCCGCCTTCGCGCCAGGCGCCATCGCCTTACCTGCGGCCGGAGCCGCGCCCTTTTTCTCGTCGGCCGCCTTTTTCAAAGCGTCCTTCGCTTCCATCTCCGACGCCATCGCGGCTTTGCTACCAGCTTCCACCGCCTCTTGCACGCCGACGATCTTGTTGAGCTCCAAGATCTTTGACCAAGTCAAATACGTGACTGGCTACAGTTGGAAGTACCACCTTGATCAACCTTCAACAATTTACCACCCCAAACTGAAAAAACCTCATAGGAATGGTAGATAAAGCCGCCAATCTCATCATTAACTATTAGGTGAGTTACCACTTCGCCAGACTGCGAACTACAGGTCAATTTTGCAGCAAGGTATTTCTGAGGTAAATCAGAGTTCGGGCCGATGGCCTTGCCAAAGCAATTCATTGTCCCTTTGATTGAGGCTTTAGAGCCAATCTGCTCCGCTTCTACTTCGCCAAAAATATCTCCAGTGCTCATGTAGGGATCCCACCAAACAATTTTCCACGCAGGACCTACATTTCCTTTGCACTCAAATACAGCTGCTTGCCTCGCTGGAAGCGCATGAGCGCTCATCGCCGCCATCACAACGAGATGTAAAAGAAGCAGTTTCAAAAAATCCCCCATCGTAAGAATGAGCCTATGGTTTGCCAATTGGCGTGTATCAGATCAAGAATTAACACCCCGAGGCACTGAACTTTGAACGTCAAATGTTGGCCTGGGGCAAGATGTTCAAAAACCCAATGTCAGCTCTCAACATTTCATGTTTGCCGACTAGGATATACGGACGCTTGCCACGCTGCCCGCTTTTCGAAAGCGACTCGGCCCGGGCAATGCGTTTTATAAAATTGAAATGTTGAACGCCTCACTCGAACTCAAGTGCGAAAACCATAAGAGACTTGATCGGCCAGATTGAGTCCGGCCGCTCTTGAAATTCCGAAGAATACAGACCGCGCAAATAAAAAGCCGGTCCTGCATGAACAGAACCGGCTCGTGTTGCAATATCCGTATCTAACAAGCCTCTCGGCTCTCGGACTCAGTGCTCGGCTTCGGCATCGCCACGTGCGGGGCGCTTCGCCGGCGCTGCAGCAGCGGGTGCCGCCTTCGCGCCAGGCGTCATCGCCTTACCTGCGGCTGGAGCCGCGCCCTTTTTCTCGTCGGCCGCCTTTTTCAAAGCGTCCTTCGCATCCGTCTCCGGCGTCATCGCAGGCTTGCCACCGGCTTCCGCCGCCTCTTGCACGCCGACGATCTTGTTGAGTTCCAAGATCTTGGTCTTGAGCTCTTCGGCCGTCGACTTGTGCGTCTTCAGGAACTCTTTCGCAGCATCACGACCCTGACCGAGTCGCTCACCTTTGTAGGAGTACCATGCGCCCGACTTCTCGATGATCTCGTGCTTGGTCGCCAGGTCGACAAGATCGCCTTCGGCCGAAATGCCTTCGCCGTACATGAGGTCGAACTCGACCTTACCGAACGGAGGAGCCATCTTGTTTTTAACCACCTTCACGGCCGTGCGGTTACCGACGACGTCTTCGCCGTTCTTGATCGCTCCGATCCGGCGCACATCGAGACGAACAGACGCGTAGAACTTCAGCGCGTTACCGCCGGTCGTGGTTTCGGGGTTACCGAACATCACGCCGATCTTCATGCGGATCTGGTTGATAAAGATCACCAGCGTCTTGCTGCGGTTGATCGCCGCGGTCAGCTTGCGCAAGGCCTGCGACATCAGACGCGCCTGCAGACCGACGTGGCTATCGCCCATCTCGCCTTCGATTTCCGCACGCGGAGTCAGTGCCGCGACGGAGTCGACGACGAGCACGTCGATCGCGCCGGAACGAACCAGCGTTTCAACGATCTCCAGCGCTTGCTCACCGGTATCGGGCTGCGAGATCAGCATGTCTTCGGTGTTCACGCCGAGTTTGCGGGCATAAGCGATATCGAGCGCGTGCTCGGCATCGACGTACGAGACCACGCCGCCCTTTTTTTGTGCTTCCGCGATGACGGAAAGAGCGAGCGTCGTTTTACCGGAGCTTTCCGGACCATAGATCTCGACGATACGGCCGCGCGGGAGACCGCCGATGCCCAGAGCGATATCCAGGCTGAGCGCTCCGGTCGGAATGGCTTCCACGTCCTTGTAGAGGCTCTCGCCTCCACCCAGGCGCATGATGGAGCCCTTGCCGAATTGTTTTTCAATGTTGGAAACGGCGAGCTCGAGAGCTTTCGCCTTTTCGTTATTCTTCTCAGGAGTGCGTGTCGTGGTCATCGACCCCCCTCATTAGGTTCGGTGTTGATCATGTGTTTAGACGTTCAAATTCAGAATCATTTTTTCTCAAGACGTCAGCTCAAGAGCCAACTCAAGAGAACGAACATCGAACCTGGGTTCGATGTTCGTTTCAGCAAGGTCTTGCTCACCGTTAGATGACAAACCTGCGATACAACCTAACTATGAAACCCGCCTCCCGCTCAACCAATTCCAGAGCGGAAAAGACGATTTTTCTCCGTGCGTCGAAAATGCGACCGAGCATACGGCCTGTGCGCTGTGCCGCAGCTCCGCTGAAGCTTAGAAATTTGGGGTTTGTCCCAAATAATGTGACAACCAAGAAAGAGCATGATCCGCCGCCGCCTGCTGAATTTTTGTGCGTTCACCCTGAAAATGAAAGCGTCGCTCGACGACCTCTTCAACTCCCGGGCCACTGATGCCGAAAAACACAAGGCCCACGGGTTTGTCTGCGGATCCGCCGCTCGGACCCGCGATCCCCGTGATGGACACCGCCCAGTCTGCACTGAGCGCGCGACGTGCTCCCGCCGCCATTTCGCGCGCCACTTGAGCACTCACGGCACCATGCTTCTGAAGACTCGCGTGGCTCACGCCGAGCAATCTCTCTTTTGCGTCATTGCTGTAGCTGACGATCGAGCCAAGAAAAACCGACGAAATTCCAGAATAGGTCGTCACCATCGCGGAAACCCGGCCACCTGTGCAACTCTCGGCGAAAGCCACGGTTTGCTGACGGTCCAAAAGCTTTTCCGCCACTTCGCGCACCAGCGGAGGTGGCGCGTCCAAAACCGAGGGTTCACCCGAGTGAGTGACCATTCCACATCTCTCCCAGCCAAACCGTGTTTTGATACACCAGTTGCAATACGACGTTGCTGATCAAGCCGGCGGCAACGTCATCGAGCACCGTACCGAGCCCCCCGCGGATCTTCTTGTCGATATAGCCGATCGGGAACGGCTTGAAGATGTCAAAAAATCGAAACACCACGAAACCGGCGACAAGAAACGGAATGCTCAGCGGTATCCAAGTCATGGTGATCACAAAACCGACAACCTCATCGATCACCACTTGGCCACTGTCGTGCCGCTCGGTCAAAACTTCGTGAATTTCACAAACGGCGACCGCGAATAAGAGAAGGCCGATCGCACCGAGCATGTACGCCATGGGACTGCCCAGCTTCAAAAGCCAAACGACCGGTATGCCCAACAAAGTGCCCCATGTTCCGGGAGCTTTTGGCATCTTTCCGATATAAAAACCCGTCGCGAGCATCTCGATGATTTTCTGTTTCACACCGCGACTCTATTGGTGAACCGGATGATGTCAACAAACGCGATGCACCATTCAATCAGCAAAAACACGTCCTAGACTCGCCTTCACCCCGCTGGACCCAGTCTTTCTACAGACTTATCCTGTGACAAGACGTCACGGATGCACATTTTAGTCGCAATTCAGACGCATTTCTGTGGCACTTTTTAGTGACACTTTCAAAAGGTGAATTCGGATGAAACTCGATGAGATTCTCGCGCTCGCGATCAAGAAAGACGCCAGCGATGTCCACCTGAAAGCGGGTCTTGTTCCCGTCATCCGCAAGCACGGCAAGCTACGGCCGCTGCAAAACGGATTACCGCAACTCACCAATCAAGAAATTGAAGAGATGGCCTTCGCCATGATGGACGAAGAACAGCGAAGCCATTACGCCGCTCACAAAGATATCGATTTAGGATATGGGGTCACGGGACTCGGGCGCTTCCGAGTGAACGTATTCCGGCAGCGGGGCTCCACGCGTATGGTGATCCGCAATATCCCCTTTCAGATCCCGACCATCGAGGATTTAAAATTGCCTTCGATCGTCAGCCGTATCGCCGATATCGAGCGCGGTCTCATCCTCGTCACCGGCGTGACCGGGTCCGGCAAATCCTCGACTCTGGCATCGATGATCGACCACATCAATTCGACTAAGAACAAGCATATTCTGACCATTGAAGACCCTATCGAATTCCTGATCCGTGACCGCAAGAGCATCATTTCGCAGCGCGAGCTGGGCGTGGACACTCGAAGCTTCGCGGGCGCTTTGCGCGCGGCCCTTCGCCAAGACCCCGACGTGATTCTGATCGGTGAAATGCGGGACCGCGAAACCATTGAAATCGCGATGGTCGCGGCCGAAACCGGCCACTTGGTGCTTTCGACCCTCCACACCATCGACTCACAGGAGTCCATCAACCGGATCTTGAGCGCGTTTGAACCCCACCAACAAGACCAAATCCGCCTGCAGCTCGCATCGGTGTTAAAAGGCGTGATTTCACAACGCCTCGCGCGCCGCAAAGACAAAATGGGCTTCGTGCCCGCGGTGGAAGTGCTGATTTGCAATCAACGCGTTCGCGAAATGATAGAAGATCCGCAAAAAACCAAGGACCTCAATGCCGTCGTCGAAGAGAGCAAGGAAACCATGGGTATGCAGTCATTCGACCAAAGCTTGATGGACCTGCTCACGGCGGATCTCATCGATTTTAATGAAGCTATGCGTCTTGCCTCGAATCCAGAAGACTTCCAACTTCGCTATTCCGGTGTGAGTTCCGGCGACCAGCAATGGTCAGATAACAGCAGGTTGAAGTCGCGTCTGAAGGACGAATGGGATAAAGTCGGGGGCCTTGAAATCGACGGCTCGGAGGAAGAGGACGAATGAACGAATGGCAGAGCGAAAGCGGGACAGACGGCGAAGACGAACCCGAACGTTCACGCCAACGGCCCCGTAAGTCAGCTCGGGAGAAAGTCATGGACTTTCTCGCTCGCCGCGATCATTCGGAACTCGAGCTCAGGCGCAAACTCGCTCCCTGGTACGAAGCCCGCGAAATCGACGAGGCCATTCAATTCGCCAAAGAAAGCAAATGGATGAAACCGCCCGAGGAACTGGCGGAAACCGTCGCCTCTCAACTCGGACGACGCGGCAAGGGCACGCGCTACATCCAGCGTTTTTTGCGCAATAAAGGATTACCGAGCGTCCGCAAAGACGCCGGAATCGAACTCGCCAAGGCGTTGGATCTGATTCAAATCAAGCTTCGTCGCGAGCCGCCTTTCGAATATGATGAGCATGCGAAAATCGCCCGGCTGCTGAAGAACCGGGGTTATGACGACGAAACCATTAGAAGCGCACTTCACGCACGAGAGAAGACAGAAACATGAAAAGCCGTGAGATCCGCAGAACGTTTCTCGATTACTTCGTTCAAAACGGACATAGCGAACAGCCGAGCTCCTCGTTGATCCCCGAAAACGATGCGACTTTGCTTTTCGCCAACGCGGGAATGAATCAGTTCAAAAACTTGTTCCTCGGCCTCGAGCAGCGGCCTTTCAAACGGGCGACCACCTCACAGAAGTGCGTACGCGCCGGAGGCAAACACAATGACCTCGAAAACGTGGGACATACCGCGCGCCACCATACTTTTTTTGAAATGCTCGGCAATTTCTCATTTGGCGATTACTTCAAAAAAGACGCCATTCATATGGCCTGGGAACTTTTGACCAAAGAGCTCGGCATCCCGAAAGAGCGCCTCTATGTTTCCGTCTTTCTGGAAGACGATGAAGCTGCCGATATCTGGCATAAGCAAGAAGGCGTGCCGAAAGACCGTATCTACCGCTTCGGAGAAAAAGATAATTTCTGGCGCATGGGCGACACGGGCCCGTGCGGCCCGTGCTCCGAAATCTTCTACGATCACGGTGCGGAAGCAGATCCCACGGGCCAGGCCACGATGGAAAACGGCGGCGACCGTTACATCGAGATCTGGAACAACGTCTTCATGCAATACAATGAGGACGCCACCGGTCGCCATCCTCTACCCCGCCCGTCGGTCGACACCGGTGGAGGCCTGGAACGATGGGCTTCGGTTCTGCAAGGCAAGCCGAACAACTACGACACCGATCTCTTTCAGCCGATCAT
The DNA here is from genome assembly GCA_023701225.1 of Pseudobdellovibrionaceae bacterium. Taxonomy (GTDB): domain Bacteria; phylum Bdellovibrionota; class Bdellovibrionia; order Bdellovibrionales; family JAMPXM01; genus JAMPXM01. The sequence goes on from JAMPXM010000056.1 coordinate 13,418, forward strand.
TCAGAAAGCCGCCTCGGTCGCCGGTCGCGAGTACGTCTCGGACCCGAAGCGCCTGGCGCAGCATCGCGATTTGGCCGAGTCGACTTCGGCGATGCGCGTCCTCGCCGACCACTCGCGTGCAACCGCCTTCTTGATTGCCGACGGCGTATTGCCGTCGAATGAAGGGCGCGGCTATGTTCTTCGCCGCATTATGCGGCGGGCGATCCGCTACGGTCGCAAGCTCACCGACGACCCGACACTGTTCTCGCAGACGGTCGCTGTCGTCATCGCCGAGATGAGTGACGTCTATCCAGAGCTCACACGCAAAAAACCAGTCATCACGCAGACCGTGCAAGATGAAATCACGCGTTTCTTGAGCACGCTGGATCAGGGGACCGAAATTCTCAACGACAAGCTTTTGAAACTCGCCGCCAAAGGTCTCAAGACGCTCGACGGGGAAACCGTCTTCAAACTCTATGACACCTTCGGGTTTCCCGTCGATCTCACCCGCTTAATGGCGGTCGAGCGCGGCTTCGCACTCGACGAGGCGGGATTCGAAAAATCCATGGAGGCGGCACGTGAAAAAGCCAAGGCTTCGTGGAAAGGAAAAGCGCTTTCGACGGACGCGGCGCACCTGGTGACACTGGCCCAAACCGCGCGCGACAAGGGCGGTGCGACTCGCTTCACCGGCTACACGACGACACATTCGAGCGGCCGAATCCTTCTCCTCTCCGATGGCCACGCGCTCGTCGATGCACTCCAGACCGGCGACTCCGGCATCATCACCTTCGATGCGACCTGCTTTTATGCAGAAAGCGGAGGTCAAGTCGGCGACCACGGCGTGATTCAGAACGTGACCGGAGCACGCGCCGAAGTTCTCGACTGCTCGAAAACCAATGACGTGCATCTGCACCACGTGCGCGTCGTCAGTGGCACGTTCAAGGTCGGCGATTCGGCCGAGCAGCAGGTCCTGGAAAGCCAACGGCGCGCGACGGCCGCAAACCATTCCGCCACGCATCTTCTTCACG
>JAMPXM010000057.1 GCA_023701225.1 Pseudobdellovibrionaceae bacterium
TCGTGCAGTCGCTCACGCTCGGCGTCCTCATCATCGCCGTATTTTTGGGAGTCGGAAAATACCTTCGTCCGACGCTCATCGAACAGTTCAGCTCGCGCGCGGTTGGCAGCGCGGTCGGATGGTTACTCGCACTCATTCTTTCCGCGCCATTTCTCTGGGCACTCGTACATCGCACTCCGGCCAAGGCCGCGTTTCGCCGCGTCTTCGGACAAGACCGATATCGCGCACCGCTTTTCACACTCGTGGTCGCACGTTGGGCGATCGCCATTTTTGTAATTGGAACCCTCTCGACCCGCTTTTTCAACGTGTGGTGGTCACTCTTGTTGGCCGCGGCGCTCATGCTCACCGTGCTCGTGATTTTCTCTCGGCATTTGAGCGGAATTTATTCTTGGTTCGCCCAGCAATTCAGCGACAATTTAAGTGCCAATGGATCGGCACCAGCGCCGGTGCATGCCGCTCCCCTCGCTCCTTGGGACGCGCACTTGGAAACACTCGAAGTCTCTCCGGATTCCAAATTGGCCGGCCACACTCTGATGGAGTCCCGGATCCGCGAAAATTTCGGTGTTACGATCGCAATGATCGAGCGCGGCTCACGCCGGATCGCTCCACCCACGCAGCATGACCGTCTTTTTCCTTATGACGAAATTTCCGTCATCGGCACAGATGATCAGATCGTCAAATTTCGTCATGCCGTCGAGAGTCGTCGCGAGACGGAATTGGAGACTACGGATTCCGATTACGGGTTGTTCCCTCTGCGCATCGGACTGGCATCCAGGTTCATCGGCAAATCGATCCGCGACTCCGGTATCCGCGAAGAAGCCGACGCCCTCGTCGTTGGCGTCGAACGCGGCAATGAACGCATCCTAAATCCGGACTCTTCCATGAGCTTGCTGTCTGGGGACTTGCTCTGGGTTGTGTGCGATACAAAAAAAGCACGACGCCTCTAAGCGAACATCTCGCCGAATATTTGAGAGAACATCAGAGAGGTTCTCTCAAACGCGTTCAGAGAGGCCTGTCTCATCAGGAGATGATCTCTTTGATTTGCGTCAGGACTCGTTGGCCATTTTCTCGGATACGCGCTTCATTACCCGCTTCGATCGACTCCAAGACATCCGCGAGGTGTTGTGCCGCCAATAAACGTGGCATGTACACATATGCCGCGCCCGCCTCATACATATCCCGGCCGGATTCGAAGGTTTCAGCTGTGACAATGATTTTGGCTTGCGGCGCCAGTGTTTTGAGAATGCGCAGGAGCTTCAGATTGCTCGTGCCTTTGAGTTGGTTGTCGGAGAGCGTGCAAATCAAAACCTGCGCGTTTTCCAATCCGCAACTGGCCAGCGTATCCGGGTGACTGATGTCTCCGTACTTGCATTGCACGCCAAAAGATTTCAGTTCGCGGTGAGCCTCGGGATTGAGATCGATCACCAGGAGGTGCCGAAGCGCCGTTTCCGAGTGCCGCCGGATCAACTCCTGAAGAAGCGAACTTCCCTCGCGAAAAAATCCCAGGATCACCACTTGTGCCGCGTCCTCGGAAGCCGTCGTAGGGGAAGCTTCCGAATGCGCGACTTCATCCTTGACGCCGAGTCGCTCGAGCCACGGACTCATGAGTCTGTAAATCGTATGCCCATTGGGAATCGAAAATGAAGACAGAAGTGCTGTCCCGACAAATGCGAAGGTGAACGCCGACAGCACATCCTGCCCGATATGCCTGAACGAAACACCCAAGGCCGCAAGCACAAGCGAAAACTCAGACACCTGACTGAGATTCAGCGGTGGCAGCAGACTGCTGCGGTGGCCGTAGTGCATAAAGTAGAGTACCGGAAACATTGTCAAAAACCGACTGATGAGGATGAAAGCCACGATCACGCCCGCCAACGACAACATCGCCGAATTCGGAACGGGGATCTGAAGCCCCAGGGCCACGAAAAAAAGCATGATGAAAAAGTCCCGCAAAGACGAAATCTTGGCCGCGATCTCGACATGGTAGGGAAACGATGCGATCGCAACTCCCGCGATCAGTCCGCCCATTTCGAGCGACAAATGCAGGGCGCCGGCCAGCCCACAAACGCCCGCACACCAAGCCATGGCGACGACCAACATCACTTCCGGGCTCCGCGCGGCACGATAGAACACCCAGGGCAGAACAAAGCGCGCAAGCAATCCACTGGCGGCGACCAATAAAACGGCGCGACCGAGTGAGAGGCCGATCACCGATAACTGGAGATCATTCAGATTCGGCTGCAGCGCCAAAAACCCGATCGCCCAAAAATCTTGCAGAACCAAAACACCGAGACTCACGCGCGAAGGCAGCGTGCCGATCTCCATACGATCCGAAAGAATTTTCACGACAACCAAAGTCGAGGAAAGCGAGCAAGCCACGGCCAGGTAAACAAGATCGTAGCGACCTTGCGTCGTTCCATATCCCAAGAGCCAGAAAAACGCGACGGCCAGGGCTGTGCAACCGAAAATCTGCGCGAACCCGCCGATCAAAACCGCGCGGCCGGCCTGCAGCAATTTCTTGAGATCGATCTCCAATCCCAAAATGAACATCAAAAGTACAAGCCCAATGCTCGAAACAGTTTGAATATTAGCGGATTCCGTAATGAGCCCAAAACCCAAATGCGGGCCGAGCACCACGCCCGCGGTCAAGTACGCGAGTAAGAGCGGAGCACGAAACAAGTAGGCGGGAAGGCCGAGTGCAGCCGCGGCCAGAATGGCCAGGCCGATATCGCGAACCAATGAATCTCCATGCATGCGATCATTGTCGTCGAAGAGCGGGGAGAGGTGTATTGATTTCTCACCGCGAAATCGAACTCGACGGAAGGCCGGAGGAGCGCTCACTCCACTTCGTCATCCGATCTCAGTCGTCGCCCTGAATTGTGCCCCATCGTCGTTGATGGCCGCAGAATCAACACCGACCGCGTCCAAACCCTACGAACCCCACACCGAACCCGAAAAACTGTCTCATTTTGAAACGCCGGAAGCCTGCGGACTTTTCAACTGTCGAACAAATTTTGTCTCTTCGTGAGACAGACACGAGATCCGTCAAAGCCGAGCCTCAGAAATACGCGCCATCTCCCACACATCCGTCTCTCCTGCCGGCCGGCTGGTATGACGACTGCATTGCTCGATTGTGAGAAGAAGGTGATTTATGAAGCCGACTGCGCTCCGTCGTTTGTCTTTATCCACGATTTCCGCATGCGCTTTGTTCGCGGGCGCGCTCTCGAGCCCCATTTTTTCGGCCCGGGCCCAGAGTCCATCGGAATGGACTCCGGAAGCCATGATCTCGGCCGCCCAAACGACGGCTCAAGTGGCGGTCGCTCCGAGCGAAATTCTCAATACGCTCACGGCGACACAAGTGTCTCTGAAATTCATGCTCGCCGCCAGTGGCGAACCGGATGCGAAAAAAATAGAACTCTTCGATCGCGCTGTGCAATGGTTACGCGATTATTACGCCGCTCCCGCTCAAGACGTTGAAATCAATAGCGTGGATGAGCTCGACCAATTCCGCGAGAAGATCCGTTTTGAAACCTACACTCTCGAAGAAGAAATCGCCGAACGCTCCGCGACTCCGCCACCGACGCGCTGGAATTTGAAAACGTCGTCGCCCGACGTGATCGCTGAACTCAACAAAATTCGAGATACGGCCCGCGCCCGTGTGGAGGAAATCACGCAAGCCGTAAATGGCAAAGCGTCCAGCGGGATGTTCTCCTGGCTCAATTTCTTCAAACACAATAGCGAAGTCGATACGCAAACTCTCACGTCGCTCCTCCCGCTTCTCGCCGTCAATGCGACTCCGGAAACCGCGGCCCAGATTTTGGCACACCCGGAAACCTCAGCCAAAACGAAGCTGTCCGTGGTGAACGGTCTTGAGCGTGGATTCGAAGCGGCCTCCCGCGAAATCCGTGGGCTGGGCGAAAGACTCGCCTCTTCTCCCGACTTCAAGCTCGCCAACCGGCCGCTACAGGTTTTCTTAACGACGATCATCGGCGAGTATTACAAACGCGTGCCACGCGCGATGATCAAAAACATTCTTTCGGATCTCATCGAATTTCCGGAAAAAGCGACTCCATTGGAGCGCTTTGAAAGCATGGTTCTCAATTCGGGCGTGCAGTTTCAGAAGCTCTTCCAGATTTACGCTCGTCAAGAAGGAATACCAGAGGAAATCAAAGCCATCTTCAAGCGCCTGGAGAAGAACACAAAACGCGTGCCATGGCGTCTCGTGAAACGCGAAATCGACAAGCACCAAGTTCCGTTCAAGTGGGTCAAGATCGAGGAGAAGCCATTGGCCAAAGCCACGATCAACCAAGTGCACGTCGCTCTCATCCAACACCCGGAGAATGACGAAGTTAAAGAAGGCGTGATCCGTTTGATCAAGCCAGGGTCAATCGAGTCGATCCGAAGCGACAACCAAGTCCTTCCCGAAGTCGCCAAAGTGCTCGACACGAATCCGGAGCTGATCGCCGCGAACTTCCCCAAGCTCGCGCCGTTTGTGACCGATTTGCAGAGCATGGCGCTGGTCGACACCGATCTCGTCAAGACGACCCGCAATCACGTCAACGCCGCTCGCTTGTACAACCGAACGATCACACTCGAGAATGGACGTCAGGTCGAGATTCACGTGCCGTGGATCATACCGCTGCCGAAGGGCGCGACGATGATGGTGATGGAAAAGCTCCCCGGCATCGGCTTTGACGATTTCATCGAACAAAACCCCGAGAGCGCGCGCCTGGGCGCGGAAGCGTTCATGCGGACATGGCTTGAGGTGGCGTTCGATCCCAAGAAAAGCCTCCTCCATGCCGATGCCCATCTCGGTAACGTCATGGCCGCCGAGCAAGACGGCGTGATCCGCATGTTCATCCTCGACTACGGAATGGTATCCACGCTCACGATGAATATGCAGAGCAAGGTCATGGCGCTCGGAATTGTCGCTCGCACTCATGATCCGGACTTCATCGCGCGCAGTCTGTGGGATCTGAGCGTGAAGTCGCAAAGCCAAATTTCCGAACAAGAGTTCCGACGCCTCGTCGGAGAGAAAATCAAGACTCTTGACGCCAAAGGCGTTCACGCCTGGCCGATGCCGGAATGGTTGGTGTTCGCGTCCAACGCCGGATTGCGTTTGCCTTATTCACTCAGCTACTTCAATCGCGGCTTCGTCACCATGACCCGCTTGGTGGACACCGTCGGCAGCGATCTGCGCACGCCGGAGGAGATGAAGAAGATCCTTCTCAAGCATCCACTGCAGCTGTTCCGTATGCTGTTCTCCTCACGCGAATTCTCGCTCTTCGATTGGTTCCGGATCTTGCGCGCGGCGCTTTCCAACAAGAGCGGCGCGGCGACTCTGACACCAGGCTACGTCAACAACGAAGCCGCTCCGAACGGCAACGTTTCATCTGCCACCCTACCTGATGCGCAGAGATCGGTCCGCTGCGAGCTTCTATTCAGCGGCACGAGCAAATAATTCTCGAAGGCGCGACGGTACGCGCCTTCGTTCGCGATCGACGAAGAATCGCTCTGGACGATTTATCCGTTCTCCCGTGTCGTGAGTTTGAAAACGGCATGTCAATGCCGTTCAAGAAAACGCTCCATTTGAGAGAATCCGACCTTCTGAATTGCCGCTCGTTGATTGCAAGAGCGGCAGAGTAAGCGCAAGTTTTCTTCTTCTGAGCCGCCCCCGAGCGCGATGGGCCGGATATGGTCGACTTCCAGAGCATGAGACGAGCCACAGTTTTCACACCGACTCCCCGCACGCCGCCAAACCTCCCGACGAATGGCAGCCGAAATCGCCCGCCGCGATCGAACATTCACCCGCGGCGCCGCGGGTCGGTGCTCGCTAACCGCCAGGTTCTCGACTTGTTCCGCTTTTAGATGCATCCCTAAACGCGCTTTCTTTCGCCGCTGAGCAGGATCCCAGGCCATGAGGCCGAGATCGCAAAGTCGATCGAAAAGTTCGGCGTCGGTCATATGCGGGCATTGGTGCGCAAGGAGGCCTTTGATGCGGATCATTTTTTCGAACAAAGAATTGGGCGCTGAAAAACGGATTTCGCTGACGTCTTCGCTCAATGCTCGAACCCTATCTGGCCGCAAATTCTCCGGCTCCGATGAAATCGAAGCGACAATCTTTTGAGCTTCACGCGTGGAACGATTTTCGAGTTGCTCGATGATCTCTAGCTTCCGGTCTTTTGACAGGGACACGTCGGCCGATGACCTCGCGATCAACGCTCGCCACCGATTGAAAGCTGAGAATCTTACCACTCTCCTCTCTACGCACGCGTAAGGCGGAGAATGAGTGGCGATCGTCCTTTGGCCGGAAAAGCTGATGATTTTTCGTAGACCTCGCGAGCCTTCTGACCAGAACTGAGCCAGTCGGCATTCAGCGACCGGAGCTTTCGAATTGTCGGATCCAGGTCAGGACGCCGATGTCGATCTTCTCGGCAGTGGCCACAGCGTGACCGGTTTCTCGGCCGAAGGAGCGTGGCTCGGCGGTTGCCACAGCGACGCCAATGACATGCGACTCGCCTTCGCTCTGGATCAATACGGGAGCGCCGGAATCGCCGATCTGTAATTGACCCGGTTCACCCGTCCACCACCGCGCAGTACGAGAGACTTTGATTTCCTTGAGGGATAATTTTTCGATACGCCCGAGAAGGAAGCCCGATGTGTCCGTGCCTTGGCTGTGCTGATGGGCGCCGATCATAACATCCGCATCTTTTTGGATAGAAGCAGCTGACACTCTCAGACGACCGAACAAACGAGCCGCGCTGAACTTCGCCGCTCCCACGATTTCGGATGAGACGATCAGGTCTGCGCTGCGACCATCCACAAGCTCGATCAGCGCCACATCCCGGCCGACAGTTGTATTGCGCGCGATCCATCGGAAATTGGGAAATGCCTGCCACGCTCGCGCGTGCGCGTACCATTCGACCGGCTGACCGTGACGATCACGCCCCGTGACTCGCAGGGGAGGAAGATCGCTCTCGTTCGCTCCCGTCAAACGTTGGCCTTGGGGTCCCAACATCAAGTATGTGCAATGCGCGGCCGTGAGAATCACGCGCTCGGCGATCACGGTTCCTGTGCAGGAGGTCCGGTTCGAATATAAGTACACGACCGGGTTGAAACCACTCTCCATCCGCTGGGCCTCGTCGGCCTTGGCGTGTCCAGTGGACGCCGTGATCAAGTAACTTGCGAATAAGAAAAACAGCAGGGCTCGCATGGGGTGACTGAATTGCGAGACCGGTGCCATGCCGGAGCGACGATTCAGCGCCATTGGGGAGGCTCTGTGCGCTCCTGGGCGGGAAATTTCAACAAGGTCAGGCGCGTTTGCGGCACTAGTTCCACTCTGAGTCGACAGCCCTGAAATTCCTACAGCCTCGCGGGTTGCAACTCGCTTTGTTTGTTCCACGAGCTGGCATCGACGTTGCTGAGGCCCCAGCGCGATTCTCATTTCAACATTTACTTAACCTCTCAAGGAGACCGTATGAAACTTCTGATGTCGCTGATGATCGCGAGCGTGCTCACTTCGTCCATGGCTTTAGCTGCAGCACCCGCTGCGGATCAAAACCTGAACCAATTCTTCGGTAAGTTCGCCGTCGACGAGAAAAAATGCACGTATGTAAACTACGAAAGCGAATACGTGCGCGCCTATGTCTCGAAAGAGAAAAATCGCTCGGAGATCAACATCATGCTTTATGGCGACGAAGCTATGTTGTTCTCGCTTGAATCCGGCCGGGACGTTTTCGACGTTCAGCAAGGCACGTCGCCCACATCCACCAAAACTGTCATCAAGCAGGGCACCGTTCGTGGCAATCGTCTCACAATGACGGAAACGTACATCCTCAACAACGGTCAGAAAAAACTCTCTGGCGTGGTCACGCTCACCAATCTCGGCCAACGCTTGGTCTACGAAGAAAAATACAACTCAGACGGAGACATCCAAGAAGCGCGCTGCGAATTCGTCCGCGTACGTCGCTAATTCCGATTTCAGAACCACTGGTCTGAAGGATGACCTGACAGGCCAGTGCCTTTCTCCCCATTTCGGCTGACTCCCCCCGTTCTCCTCGATTTTTTATTTCTCCAAGCAGGCCATAGACTTACTGGGGCGCTTCCAAAGGGCCGGCACATCTGGGTCCAGATTTGGATCCCCATGCATTGACTTACACATAACTTACATCTAACTTACACGTTACTTACAGCTCTCTTACACGTAACTTATACGTGGCTTCTGAGAGCGGTTTGGCTTCGGAGAACGGCTAGAGAAACCGGCTTCGGAAAGCAGTTTTTGAAGGTCCAAAAACTGAGCGTGTCAGGCAAGGAGGCAAGATGAGTTCGCGTAAGGAAGATCCCCATAACAAACATTCAAACAAGCAGCCCCAAACAGAGTCCCGAGTCGAATATGACGACCTACCGGTTCCACTCACACAGAAGGAAAAAAACGTTCTCGAGTTTTTGGAAATGTTCGTTCGTGAGAGCGGCATCTCTCCCTCCTACCAAGAGATCTGCAATCATTTCGGCTTTGCTTCCTTCAACTCCGTGCAACGATATCTGAAACAACTCGAATCCAAAGGCTACATCCGCTTGCCACGTGCGAATCAAAAGCGTGCGATCACGATCGTGCGTTCCGCTTCGGCCCTGCAAGAGACGGTTGAAAACGTACGCATTGATGGCATGCGGGCTGCCGAAAGCGTACGTAACGTGATTCCAGCTCTGGCGACGAGCGAAACTTTTCATCTCCCACTGCTCGGTCGTGTCGCCGCTGGTTCACCGATCGAAGCTTATGAGCACGACGAATTCATCGATGTCCCAGCCTCGCTCGTGCGCCACGCCGATCGCACATATGCTTTACGCGTGCAAGGTCAGTCGATGATCGAAGACGGAATCTTGGACGGCGACGTGATTCTCGTGCAACGGCAGGCCTCGGCCGGCAATGGTGAGATCGTGGTCGCGATGATCGGCGAGGAAGCGACTGTGAAGCGCCTCTATACCCACATGCGCGATCCGCGCGATTTGCAAGAAAGCGAACGTTCCGGCTCGCGCAAAATGATCGAGTTACGACCAGCTAATTCCAACATGACTTCGCTGTGGTTCCGCCCCGATGAGGTGCAAATTCGCGGCGTCGTCGTGGGTTTGATTCGCAAGTTTTAGGACGGCGAGCGAATTCAGACCACTGGAGGATTCGCGTTCGCCCGTGCGTGTGCCGTCTGAAGGAGTCAGATCTGAGAAACCAAGAAGCCATCCAAAAACTGAAACTGGAATTGAGCTCGCACCTCACGAGCCCGAACCAGCTCAAGGCGCCTCCTGGAATTCCAACAGGACACCAGACCCTGGATCGCTTTCTCCTTTGGAACGGTTTCCCAAAAGGGGCGCTCACGGCTCTGACCGGAGCGCCCGGCCTGGGCGCCACTTCGCTTTGGATGGGAGCGACCGCTCATGTCTTACGACAGGGCCGTTGGGTCGCATGGGTGGACCGAGAGGCGCAGCTCTTTCCTCTGAATTTGTGGCAGGCGGATTTGGATCTCTCGCGGCTGGTGACGATTGAAGCACCTGAGTCTGAAAAAAAACTTCTCTGGCTTCTGCAAGAGCTGATGGCTTCGACTCTCTTTGAGCTCATCGGCTGCGATTTGATGAGCGGCATCCGAACGACATCAGGAGCGATGTCAGGAGCGATACCAGAGACGACGCAACTGCGACCTCACCAGTTGAGGAAGTTGCAAACGCAAGCGCGCTCGCTTCAGGTGTCGCTCGTGTTTTTCTCCGATCGAAAAAGACTGAGGGATACATCCCTGTTCTCGTTGCTCGTCGATTTTCGTCCGCGTGAAATCTCGGTCGAGCGAGCACTGCACAGACCGACACCGTTTCGCATCCCGAGGAGGATCACGTATGGCAGCTTCACCCACTCTGCTCTCTCTCGCATCGGAATTGGCTCTGGAACCGAAAGTGGATGCGAAGCCGGCGCGCGCGCAAACGCGCCTGCGCTCAGCGCCCGAACTTTCGCTGGGTTCGAGCCGTGTTCTCTGCCTGATTCTACAGCCGCCCGCCTCAAATCCACGCACGGCACTCCCTCCGACATTACCTGCGACAGCGGGACCAGCGAACCTCTTGGTTCCTTCTCCGACCCCATCTTCTCCCGGCATGTCTTCCCCAAAAGCCAAAACCGGTCGTGATGGTGGAGCGGCCCTGCGCAACACGCGGGCCGTCGCTGAGGCCTTCTTGCGGTTTTCGCCGCGCGTACAGATGCGCGAACCGAACATGATTTTTATCGACGTGGCTTCGACGTCGAAATTTTTTAAATCCATGAGCTCGTCGCGCGACACGGGCTCGCCCGAGAGCGGAGTCCTGGATGGTGCTCTCCAGCTCGCTCGGGACCTTGGCTTCGAAGCGAAGGCTGCCATCTCGGATACGGCCGCCGGCGCGCAGGCGTTCGCCCATCAGAATTCCCGCTTCATTTGCCCACCAGGGGAAGAGAGAGAGACCTTGCAGCCGCTCTCTCTTCCCCTCCTCCTCCACTTAGAGGGGTTGGCGCCTTGGCAAAATCCGCGGGCGATCGAACAGATCGTGACCTTTTTCTATATGCTAGGCTTCGATAAGATCCGAGACTTGGACCGCTTCAGCCTCACGTCCTTTCAAGACCGTTGGGGTGAAACCGGTGCCCTGCTCTGGCGGCGATTGCGGGCCATCGATCGCCAGATCGTCTCGCCTTTGCTACCAACAGAACCGCTCGAAGAGTATGTGCATCTTGATTTTCCTGTCTCGCTCGCATCGTTGCTCTTGCATCAGGTGCGACGCTCGATCACATTTCTGTTCGCCCGCCTGCAAGGTCGTTGCCTCTTCGCTTCGCGCCTGGTCCTACGCCTACACTGCGAGTATTCGAACACACGCCATAAGTTGGAGATCGAGCCGAATTCCCCTAGCCGTGATCTCGGTTTGTTTCTCACGCTTCTCGAGAACAAGCTGGACGGTGTCGACTTAGAAAACCCGATCCGCGATTTTGAGATCGAAGTTTTGCCGGTGCCCGAACGCGTGCAACAGTTGGACTTCTTCGAGCCGCGCACAACGGATCAAGAAAAATTGGAGAACCTCTTCAGCCTTCTGCAGCAAGCCGCGATCCGCAGCGGCCGTTATGAAATCCGCAGCGCCATCCTGCCCGAGCAGAATTGGGAGCGGATTTCCAGTGCCATGCGCATGACTGCCGCAGCCGCATCTTCAAAAGTACCCGCCCGCGCTCCATCGACATCATCTGTAAAGTCGAAACTCCGTACGCCAGTCACGGCATCTAACACGAATCCATCTAACACGAATCCATCTAACACGAATCCATCTAACACGAATCCATCTAACACGAATCCATCAGACGCGAGCCCACCAGACTCGAGCCAACAGCCAGCTTTCCGTCACTTACCTGAATATGGAGCTTCGGTGACGAACGCTCCGCGGCCGACACGCCTTTTACGCCAGCCGCGTCGCTTGCCGATCGATGAATTGCAGCGTCTCCACATTCTCACTGGGCGACCGATCGAACGATTGGAAGAAGGCTGGTGGCACAATGGTCCGCGCCGAGACTATTACTTCGCTGTTTCGCCACAAGGTCAGTGCTTGTGGATCTACCAAGATTTGGAAAACCAGGAGTACTACCTGCACGGCTACTTTGACTGATCCTTTAACTGAGATATTTCACGCAAGGAGTGCGTCGAAAATCAGCTTGAAACAAGATCAAGGAGCGATCGATGAAACCACGAGACACTCAAACCAATGACAGATCATCTTCCAGTCGGGGCCCGTCACAATCAGCACAGGCGACTCGCCGTTTGCCGGCGACGCCACTCGCATTTCCCGAAGTCGCACGGGCCGTGATGGCGCAACATATGATCGAGCGCCCTTTGCTTTTGAGCGAGAGTCGCCATGAAACACAGAAAGTCCTTTACGTTGCCTGCATCTCCTTCTTCATTCTCTTTGCAGTCACGTTCTTCGACTTCCTCGCCTTCCACAACTGAGAGGGCCCATTCGCTTCAGACTTCCTCCCCCTCGGGCCGACAAGAGGCCGGCGGCAACCGAGCCGCCTCCGCGGGTTTTCGCTCCCCGAACCCGCACGGCCCGAGGGGGTCATTTCTCACACACGAATCCACGACGTCGCCTCCGGTTCCCTTCGTCGAGTTACTCGCACGCAGCAACTTCTCATTTTTGCAAGGTGCATCCCATCCCGATGAAATGGTCTTGCAGGCACGCCAGCTCGGCTATGCCGGGCTGGCACTCGTCGACAGCAATGGCCTGTACGGCATTGTGCGCGGATATCAAGCCGCCGAAAAACCATCCGCCTTCGATACACAACAGCTGAGTGCGTCGCACGAATCGCCTTTTCACTATCTCTTCGGCTCTGAACTCACTCCGCACGACGCCTCTCCCATCGCGCTGCTGCCGATGAACAAGGCCGGCTACGCACGCCTCTGCCGTCTGATCACACAAGCCAAGAGGCCCGCGCCGAAAGAACACTCTTGGCTTTCAGTCGACGAGATTCTGAAAGACAACGACGATTTGCTCGCCTTCCCTCTCCCGCCCTGGAAGGACGACGAACTCAAGCGCCTGCACGAGGCCTTCCAGGATCGGCTCTATCTCCCCGTTTACAAGGACTACACCTGGGAATCCGTACAACTCTACGATCACGCCTTACGGATCGAGATGGAGTTACGGATCCCACTCTTCGCGACCCAACGTCCGCTCTACCATATTCCAGAACGTAAGCCTCTCCATGACATCCTCACCTGCATTCTGCACAAAACGACGTTGGACGAAGCGCGAACCACGCTCTCCCTCAATCGCGAGCGCTACCTGCGGCCGCTCGCCACGCTCTCCCAACTCTGGCGCGAGCGTCCCGATATGCTGGCACGCACGCTGGAGATCGCCTCGCGTTTGCGTTTTTCTCTCGCCGAGATTCGTTACCGCTATCCGCAGGAAGTCCTGCCCCCCGGCAAAACCACGGCCGAATTTCTTCGCGAACTGGTCGAACGCGGTTTAGAGTGGAGGTTTCCGGAAGGCCTCCCCGAAAAAGGACGGAGATTGGTCGAGCACGAGCTGGCACTGATCATCGAGCTCGAATATGAGGATTACTTTCTCACGCTCTGGGACATCTGCCAGTTCGCGACTCGGCAAGGGATTCTGCATCAAGGCCGCGGCTCCGCCGCCAATTCGATCGTCTGTTATGCCTTAGGGCTCACCAACATCGACCCGACGAAGTTTGATCTGCTTTTTGAACGATTCATCTCGCGTGAACGTAACGAGCCGCCCGATATCGACATCGACTTCGAACATGAGCGTCGCGAAGAGGTCATCCAGTATATATTTAAAAAATACGGATCTGAAAATGCCGCCATGGTGTGCACGACAATCTGTTATCGCTCACGCATGGCGATTCGCGACGTCGCAAAAACGTTGGGCTTGGAACCCGCGCAAATCGACGGGTTGATCCGCACCATGGGACGCGAAGGACTCTCGCGATTGACGAACGAACCTGTGGAAGTCGCGAAGTTCGGTCTGTCTCCGGATCGGTTTCGCTGGCTGCTCCGACTTGCGCTCGAACTCCAGGGATTCCCGCGCCACCTCGGAATTCACACCGGCGGATTCGTCATTGGCCATGATCCGATCGTCGATCTCGTTCCGGTCGAAAAGGCCACCATGGACGATCGCTACGTCGTGCAATGGAACAAAGATGACATCAACACCCTGGGCCTCATGAAAGTCGATGTCCTGGGCCTGGGGATGCTCACTGCTTTACGCAAGACGCTGGCCTTGCTCAAAGCGCACAAAGCCATCGATATGAATCTCGCGCAAGTCCCTCATGACGACAAACCCACCTACGATATGATCCAACGCGCGGATACGGTCGGTGTTTTTCAAATCGAGTCCCGCGCGCAGATGTCTCTCTTGCCACGACTGAAGCCGGCCAACTACTACGATCTTGTCATCGAAGTCGCCATCGTACGCCCGGGTCCGATCCAAGGTGGAATGGTGCATCCGTTCCTGCGCCGCCGGGCCGGTCAAGAAAAAGTCGTCTACGCGCATCCGTCCCTGCGGCCGATTCTGGAAAAGACCATGGGAGTCCCGATCTTCCAGGAGCAAATCATGCAAATCGCCGTCGCCGCGGCTGGCTTCTCGCCAGGCGAAGCGGATGAACTGCGCCGGATCATGTCCTCGTCATGGACCAAGGGTTCTATTTTGCACACGCTCCGTCAGCGTCTGATCAGTGGCATGCTCTCCAACGGAATCGCCCTTCCCTACGCCGAGCAGATTTATAAAACCATCGAAGGCTTTTCGTCTTATGGATTTCCAGA
>JAMPXM010000311.1 GCA_023701225.1 Pseudobdellovibrionaceae bacterium
AGTCGGAATCTTGTGGCGCACGAGCCACTCTTTTTGCTCCAAACGATCTTGCAGAGAGGCCATCACGTGCGGACGCGGTTGAATCGGGACTGCGGTCCTGACGGCCACGCGTTGCAAGAGGCCGGCGTCCATGAATTCACTTTCAAATGTGACCAGATCGACGTGCGAAAAGAATGCGTTGAGATCACTCTCCACCATGGGTTGGCCGAGATGGTGGTGGCGGACGACCTGGGCGGCCGGATCCTGAGCGCTCGGGCTTAGAACATGGACTTCCAAGCCCATTTCATGACCCTTCAGTGCGAGCATTCGCGCCAGCTGACCTCCACCGAGAATGCCCACTCGACGCGGAAGTCGTTGAAGCCTTTTCATAGTACAAAGCTTTGACATCATTCGGTAAACGGGTCAAGAACGGGCATGCGTCAAGCTCTCGTTGAAGAATCCCTCTCCCCATCGGTTCGTCCCGCGCGGCGCGTGTTGGGTTTGGAGCGCGCGATTCTGGGCGGGGAAGTCAATTTTCCTGTTTGCTTGGCGCCAATGGTCGGTCTCAGTCATGTCGCGTTTCGGCGTTTGGTTCGCGAGTATTTGCCACGTGACGCGTGCACGATTTGGCCGACGGAGATGCTCAATAGCCGACGTCTTCCGAACGAGAACTTACGCACAACTCCAGAAACATTGCGTGCCGAAGATGAAACTCAACTCGTGCCGCAGATTCTCGGTAACGAAGAAAAGCCGATTCGTGAGTCGGTGGCGCGCCTCATCGAATGGGGTGCGAGTGGCATCGACATCAATATGGGGTGCCCGGTCAAAAAGGCGTTGATGCACAACTACGGTGTCGCGCTCATGGGCGATCCGCAGTATGCCGCGGATGTGGTGCGCATGACCGTGCGTGCGTCGCGGGTTCCGATCTCGGTGAAGTTGCGCGCGACGGAAAATCGCGAACAGCTCCTGGCGTTCGTCGACGGCATTCAAGATGCGGGCGCCAGCTGGATCACGTTGCATCCGCGGACCGCGGCGCAGAAGCGTCGTGGCACGGCCGATTGGGTGCAGATACGAGACGTGCGCGAGCGACTGAAAATACCTGTCATCGGCAATGGCGATATTCAAACGGCGGACGATGCACTCGCGATGCTTCAGGAAACGGGTTGCGATTTGGCGATGGTCGGTCGAGCGTTGACGGCGCGGCCTTGGCTTTTGTGGCAAGTCGGAGAAAAATTGGGCTGGGCGCCGCCGAGCGGGCGGGAGGGGCGAGCTCCAGCCACCCCCGAAGAAGAGGGCGCGGAGTGTGGTCGTGCGCTCAAGCGTTTGCTTGTTCTGCATCGCGAATCTTTTGATGAGAACTTAGGCTTAAGAAAATTTCGGTTTCTGATTCGAACCGGCAGCCCATGGCTTCTATTTGGCCATGATCTCTACGCGCGCTCGACGAAGGCGAAAACCTACGACCAGTTGGCGGAACAGTTGGATGTTTTCTTCTCGAAAGAACAATCCATGGCCCAGCGCACGGACCTGGTGCAGTGACCGCGTGAAATTCAGCGAAGAAGCGGCGCGAGCGAACCGTCTTGATCCATCGCCGCGAGATCCGTATAGCCGCCGATCAGTTGATCGTTGATGAAAATCTGCGGCACCGTCATCATTCCGGTTCTCGCTTTTAGGGCCGCATATTCCTCGGGTTTGTCATCCATGAAAACCTCCTCGAATGCGACGCCTTTTTGCGCAAAGAGATTTTTGGCGGCAACGCAGTAGGGGCAGCGGCTTTTGGTATAGATGACGACTTTCGGCATGTGCGTTCCTTCGTTGCCGACATATTAAAACGAGAAGGGAATCCGGTCAAAACCGTTCATCGCGATTGTTCTCTGGTTGAAGCATTGCTCACGACTCCGCAGAGTTTTGCCAATTTTGTGAGGCTGCTTGGACGTGCTGGCGGATCTCATCATGGGTTTCCAGGCGTTTGATGGATTCGAACAGGGCGGCTGCTTCTGGGCGTGCGCGTGCCAGGGATTTTAAGAGTTGTTTGGAGCGACATACGGCATAGGTCTCACCGCGATAGGCGAGACTTCGGGCGGCGAACTCCTCGAGGAACCGGCAAAGGGCCGAGCCTTCAAGTGGGGGAGCAAGAGGGGCTTCGAAGTGACCTTCGAGATTGGGGCGTCCGCCCTTGATCGTCAAGGCCAAGTCGGGCCGAGCCATCAGGCCGCGTCCGATCATGACATCCCGACAGCCACTGATTTGGCGACAGCGGCTGTAGTCCTCCGGACTCCAGATTTCACCATTGGCGATGACGGGGATTGTGAGCGTTTGTCGGATATTGGCGATGTACTCCCAGTGGGCGGGCGGGCGATAGCCTTCATCGCGAGTGCGGGCATGGACAGTGAGCCATGAGGCCCCGGCCTCCTCGGCCGCGCGGGCGATTTCAAGGTGTAAAGATTTATCTGAAAATCCGAGGCGAATTTTAGCGGAGACGGTTTGATGCGACGGCACGGCTTGGCGGACGGCGGAGGTCACGTCGAAAACTCGGCGAGGGTCCTTTAAAAGGGCCGCGCCGCCATCGTGCCGATTGACGGTCTTGGCAGGACAACCGAAGTTGAGATCAATTCCCAGGGCGCCGAGTTCGGCAAGACGGGCCGCGTTTTCTGCCATGGGCTCTGGTCTGCCGCCTAAAAGCTGAACGAGTACGGGTACGCCCGTACGCGTGCGGCCGCCATGTCGGAGTTCGGGCGCATCTTTGAAGAACAAGGAGTCGGGCAACAATCGATCCGTGACGCGAATGAATTCGGTCACGCAGGCATCGATTCCGCCGAGAGTCGTCCACAGGTCGCGGACGACCGAGTCCACGACACCTTCCATAGGCGCCAGCCAAATCATCGGGTCCGCGCTGAGCGAACTGATGGATGAGGAGGTGGACGAGCGGATGCGCTGGAGCAAATCGTTCATCATGTGGCTCATCAGGTACC
>JAMPXM010000058.1 GCA_023701225.1 Pseudobdellovibrionaceae bacterium
GACGCATGTCGGACAATTTTGGGCCACTCGATCCTGCATGACATCCATCACTCCATTGATGTCTCAAGATGAGACGCAATTGCAACCGTAAACTCGCGAAACCAGGCGACACGCGACAAACATCGATATGGCGACGGTCTCCCACTAATGGCATCTCGCTTGCTCTTCTGTATCCATGTGAGCGCGAAGGATCGTGCTCACGAATGCACGAACGATACGGGGGAACCAATGGAATCACAGAACCAGACCACTCGCCGCCTCACGCTTTTCGCGATTTTGTTGAGTGCCCTGGCGCTCAGCGGGTGCGGAGCACGCAAGACCGCGCGCTATTCCTCCGGGACATTCACTGGCGCCAGCCGGAGCGCTCTGGATGCTGGCGCGCCTTGCAGCTACTTCGCCTCCACCACCACCACGCTCGATGGCGCGATCCAAACCTATGTATTACCGGATGGCACGGACTCGCCCGACATGATGCGGGTTCGCATCAATGGCATTACCAACGAATTCCAGGCGAACACCAAATATGTTCTCAAATTCTTCCGCGCCGAAGCCATGGCCGACAACACGGTGCGCATCGACCCAACTCCACTGGAAGTGCGCTTTGAAGCCGACAATGGCCTGATGATCTCAGGCTATATGAACAATGTGAGCATGGTCGATATTACGAACATGCAACGCGCTTACTCACTGACCGGTTCGACGGCCAACGACTTCTTCCGTCAAACTGACATCCTCATCTCGAATGTCGATCTGCGCTGGGACGTGCTGATGATCGCCCTCTACGAAAACACGAGCTCGACGGAATCTCGCCTGGTCGGTGACGTGGCAATGCTGATGCCTGAGTTCACCGCGGACCCGAACGTGTACATGACCGACCACCCGCAAATCCTGCATGCGCTGCACCCATTCTACAATAGCCGCACGTCGACGACGGCGAACTTCGCCGACTTAGCGCGCGCGTATTGCTGGTGATCGACTTTCAGGCCGGTGCAAGACCAGTGCAAGGTCAGTGACTGGCTTCCTGCACGACTTCTTCCGCTTGTAGGTTTTCACCGTGGCGGTAGCGGTCGACTAGATTCTTGTCCTTTGTCGGAAATGAGAACAGGAGGGCATGACTGCTCGACGGTGTATCCTCGATCGTCACGACCAGATAATGAAGATCCGGCATTTCCTCGTCACTGAAATCCCTAATGAACGTGACGAGGATATTGCCATTGAGATCATGGCTGCGCCAAATCTCATCGGGCTCTTCGATGGTCGACTCGCGACAACTTTCATAGGTCTTGAATTCGTCTTCCGCGATATCGCGCGCGGAGCGTAGCTTGAGCATCGCTTTATAGAGACCGACCGCGAGATCATCGCCTTCACTGAGGGCGTCACCCTCAACGGCCCCGCGCTCGACTTCTTTTTGCACCCGATCGTAGACCAAGCGGCCGCGACGGTAGCGATCGACCAGACTCGCGTCGGTCGACGGGAAATGCAGGTACACGAAGCTCGGCGTGTCGTTGGTCATGTAGACCATCGCCACATAAAACAAGGATTCGGTTTCGGAACTGAAATGCCCCACGTAATTGTGGACCTTGAAGCCGTGAATGCTCTGCGCGTCTTCCCAGACCTCGTCCGGGTCATCGAGCAAGTTGCCGAGCAGGTCCTCGTACTTCTCGAATTCACTTTCGGGTACGTCTTCCTTCGAGCGATGCGCGAAGTACTCTTTTTCGAGCGTCTGAATCTGAGGAAGAAAATGATTATAAAGTTCGTCTTCACTGGTGAAGACCAATCCGCGGTTTTCGTCGATGACGATGCGGTTCTTCATGGACGCAAGCCTCCCGGAAATTTTCTTCTTGGCGGCTGACTTTCCCAATCACCACTCCGATCGAAATGGTGCCGTACCAATTTGATACGTCACTCATCCGTTTGAGTGCGGGCCAAAGCCCTTCAAGCGTGGCTTGAAAAACTTCCGTGTCCCCCGCTCACACTTGGTCGGCATCGAAACTCCGTTCGCGCCAAACGACTCGAGAACGAGAGTCTAGACCTCTACTTAAATGGTCCCAAAGTTGACGGATTATGTCAAACCCGCCTCGATTTGACTTGCTCGCCATACTCGCGTTCCTCACAATTGACTCAAGAATTTCCACACGAGTGTCTCTCGCATGAAGCAAAAGATTCTCACTCGACGGAGGTCTTGTCTCCGAAACTTTTTTCTGAGGCTTTCCGCCGACAGAAAGCGCCGCAGGGACGACGCTGAACCTGGGCGAACGAACAAATGAATGAAGATCGCAGGGAGGCGCGCTTGGACCGCACATCGAATCGAACTGACAAAGACGACACGAGTCTTGCTCAGATTGAGTATCTTTTGCATCAATCCACACAGGGCATCCATTTCATTTTCGACCGCGCGGAAATCGTTCGCGTCCTGTCGCAACACCAAGACGATCAAGACTTCTTTACCTTCGACAACATGGGCAAAGTGCAGCAGATGCTGACCCAATTCCTCGAGCGCCCCACGATTTCCGAAAAACGTAGCTTTTTAGAACGCCTCAGTCCTGAAGAGCACGCGCTCTTGATCCGCGCTTATTTTCATCTGGTCGAAAACACCATTCTCGCGCACAGCAAAGTCCGCCACTAGGGCGTGTCCTGAACTCCTCCTCGGCGCTTCACGAAGTGTTCAGGCGCCAAGCGACTTATGCCGATAAGGAGGCATGCTCCGTCGGCACCCGAAAATAAGTATTGTCTTGCTGATATTGTTCTTATCGCCAGCACCGGTGCTGGCGAAGTATCGCGCTTATGAACTCGCCATCACGCAGGAATCGACCGGCACCGTTCGGACCGTCATCTCGACCCTCGACGACATTCAGTATGGCGGTTATCACCGGCTGAATCCCGGCGAACTCGTTCAAATCCGCTCGACCTGGATGTGCTGGAGCCGCACCGACCAATTCAAACCGATCTGCGCGAATCCCGCGGGCGCGCCCGCCGCCGGACCAACGACCAATTCAGGTGCCGCTGGTCCCCCGACTCCCACGACTCCTTAAGAGCGGCGTGATATTCTGATAGCGATTTCCAGGAGGGAGATCGTGTCTGATATCGCGGCGCTCGGAAAGAACCAGAATCGCGTTCTGAAAGAGACGCAGGACGAGTCCAACGACCGTCGCCAGGAACTCGTCACTGAAAACGAAAGAAAACTCAAGCGTCTGCGCGACTCCTATAAGCAGCGCGAGGACGAGATTCGCGAATCCGGCGATGCGACGATCAATCATCTCCGCAAAACGACCGAAGAGAAAGTCGCCACCAGCCGCCACGACTCCCGTGTCCGCCTGGAACGCGAAAACGAAATCATCAACCAGAATTACGACAACCTCAAAAAGCGTTCCTCTCAGCAATTGCGGTCGCTCGACAAACAAAACCATGCGCGCCACGAAGCTTATGAGAGCGAGCGAGAGGCGATGGCCGAGTCTCAAGCCGAGGTCATGCGCCGCGAGCAAGACCGCACCCGCGAGTTCGTTCAAGACCAACAGAAAGCGAAGGCCAAAGTCGCGCAAGAGTCTTCCGCGGAAATGCAGAGTCTGCAACATCGCAACACGGAGCGGCTCACGCAGGCACGCCAAGCTGCCGACGCGCAGATCGATACCGTCCACTCCGATTACAAACGCAAGGTCGATGATCTGCAGCGCTCACATAAAACCAATTACGACAAAGCCAAAACCGATGCGGATCAGCGGCTGGCCACCTTGCGAAGCGAAACCGAGCTGAAATCCGAAAACGAAATGAAGACGAGCCACCAAGCGCTGAACGAAATCCAAGCCCGCTACAAGCAGGCCGCGATCGAAGAGCAGCGTTCGGGTGAAAAGCAAATTTCCAAACTCGATACCGATAACCGCAAACGCCTCGAGCAGAAGCAACGCCAGGCGATCAATGTCGAAGACGGCCTCGAACGACAATACCAACGAGAGATCGCGCGGGTGCAGACGGCTGGAGAAACCGATATCCGGGAGCGCAAAGAGAATTTCGAAAAGGTGGAGAAGAAGCAGGAAGAAGCTCACCTCGGGCAGATCCAGGACAACGACGAGCGCTTCAATCGCCAAGAGCGCGAGAAATTGAAGGCCTATGAAACCAAAGCCCGGGAATCGGGTCAGACGTATCAACGCAATCTCGAACAGCAACGCAAGGATTTCCAAAAGAAGTTCGATCGCGCCGACCAAGTCCACCGCGACAGTTTTCAGAATCAAGAGGCGCAATTGCTCCAGGAGCTTTACAAACAAAAGCTCTCCTATGAGACCAAAATCAAAGATGCCTCTTCCAAAAAGGAAGACGGGTTTTACTCGCTCCGAGACCTCGGCGCCCAAATCGAGGAAACACCTTCATCCTACGTGCTCACTGCCCGGATTCCGGGATACGAGAAGGACACCGTCGATGTCCGAGTCAAAGAAGATCGCGTGATTCTCTCCGCCAAACGAGCACATGAGCATGCGATTGATCAGAGTGGCGTGAAGACGTCGACGAATACGTACCAGACTTTCCGCCAGGAGTTCCCGCTGGCGATCCCCGTCGCCGAGCGCGAAATCGTCAAGCGGCTGGATGACCAGGGTCAACTAGAAGTGATTATGCCGAAAAAGGGGTATTCGACCCGCGCGTGAAGCCCTGCGGATCAGCCGCGCTTGCCGATGAGGGAATGAACTTCGCGCATCATGAACTGCAAACGGCCGTGTAAGTCCTCAAGTTGGGCGATATTGCTTCTGAGCTGCTCGATCACATCCACACGCACCAAATGGGACTCACGCGTAATCTCGTTTGCGATTTCATGGTACGCGATGTCTCCGCCAAACGCGTGCATCCCGCTCGCGGCAGAAGAGAGTTCAGACGCGTCCAATGCATCATCCATGGCATGCTCCAATGCATGATCCATGGCCTTTTGCGATCTCACGTCATTCATCATAGATTCGCTCCTCTTCTGCATTCTAGCCTTTGATCCCGAGCTTATCGAGAGCCCCGGACGGCTCAACTTAAATTACCTTACATTTCATCTGGCGGAGGCGACTCGGTTCCAATGTGGAACTTTTTTCTAACCTCGCAAGTGCCATCTCTCATTTCTATCGTTTTCGACTCCGCAATCCCTCTCACATCGACCGCGATTAGAGCCTCAGCTCTACTTTGAGCTCTCCGCTCTCCGCCCGCCGCCGTCCTATAGAAACGTGACATCAATATTCACATTTCAACGACTGAATATCGGTCGCCGTCGGCAATCGCCGCTCCGTCGCATTCGCCAAACTCGTTGCCATCACGCTGGGTTCTTTGTCCAAATGTGCAAGACCGAGAACGTGTCCGATCTCATGCACCATCAAACTGACGATATCGACTGTTCCCGCGACCGGTCCGATCGCATAATCAAAATTCTTCTCATTGACGCGAATGTCGGTCTCATAGATCCGGTCGCCAGCCCAATACACGCTTGTACGGGCCTGCTCAAAGGGCCGATCCGCTTCCCACTCACGCAGCCAATAGATCACGTTGGCGCCATCTCGCGCCGGCCCAGCTGAGGAATTGATCCATCCACCGATTTTAATCAGGCCTCGACCACGTGCGGAATTCCATTGTTCCACAGCTTGTTCAATAGCGCCGAAGTATTCGGGCGGAACGCTCTTATCGACATAGAGAATGATCGGCGTTTGTTCGCCCCATGAAACCCGTTGAACGGAGCTGTTTTGCACAAAGTTGCACGACTCCTCAGGACCTTGCTGGCGGCCGCAGGCATTGAGAGCCAGAACTGCTGAAGACAATAGAATGCCGACAACGAGACGACGAAGCATGCGAGCGCGACCTCCGCCCGAATGCCTTCGCAATCCCGGTGCCTCTCATCCTTTATTTCAACCTACCGAATTAACTCGCGATTTTATCGCACTCAAAAAACCCTGGTGACGCGATTGCGCGAACAATTTTGACGGTTGGGTCACCAATGACCTCAGAAAATCCGCGATTCAGGTGATAAGTATCTAATATTCTTAGACTTTCCAAACTGTTGTGGCCTGATACACCTGACGACACGTCCTTGCCGCATTTTGCTCGCAGTGCACAGAACACGGGCTTCGACTCGAACAGAAGACTCGAGCATCCGCATTCGACCTATAAGACTTTGTTATAAGAGAGGAAAACCAATTTTTTGGAATTGGTGTCGACGCGCACCACCTCTGAAGACCCGAAATTCAAGACTTCCGTCGAGCTGGACTCGCTTCGTGTTTAATGCGTCACTGGAGGCCGCCAGTGCACTTTTGACCCTAAATCTGCTGGTCCAGGGCTTGCTCAAGAGATCCATTGAGAAGCACGCCAGCTCTTCCACGTTCGTGGGATCCATAAAGAGCTAACCGCCCACCCAGACCGCCTGCCCGCACGGAGAGGGGATGAAACACTCCCCTCCTCCCGCCTTGCCGTCGGCCTGAATCGTCTGGCCCGAATCATCGATTTGAATTGGATGCGTTAAGACTCGTCTGCGAAGCGATACCCGACACCACGCACGGTCTCGATCTGATCCCCGAGCGGTGCGAGCTTTTTACGAAGAGATGCCATATGCACGTCGATTGTGCGGTCAGTGACGTTCAAATTCCCCAACGCCCGCTCACGCAAGCGTTCACGCGTCAGGACGGTACCGCTTTGCTTGAGGAGTTCACTCAGAATCTTGAATTCGGTCAGGGTCAATGCGACTTCCCGCCCGTCAAGAAGCACGCGATGGGCAGCGAAATCGATCGTCAAACGGTTGTGCGTGAGCCGACTCTGCTTAGGTTCGATTTCGGAACGACGAGCCAAGGCCTTGATCCGAGCGGCTAACTCTTTCGGATAAAACGGCTTGGTGACATAGTCATCGGCCCCGATATCCAACGCTGTCACCTTGTCATCTTCGCCCGAGAGCCCGGTGACCATAATGATGGGTAGACGCGCGTACGCGTCCTGGCCGCGGATTTCACGAACGACTTCCACTCCCGTTTTGCCAGGCAAGATATGATCCAGAAGCACGAGATCGGGGGTGTGTCGCCGCAGCTCTTCGAGGATGTGGATTCCATTCTCCAGTGCGACAACCTGAAAGCCTTCGTCTTCAAGAAGGTTTTTGAGAATCTCCCGAATGTCCTGTTCGTCTTCGACGACCATCACTTTCATGGCCATTCTCCCAACTCGCTCGCGCTCATACGCTTGCCGTTCCATCGTCTTCCTTAGTCCCCGTCGACCTTGATCCCAATCCGTGCGCCCTAAATCTGAGAACAGCCTCTGTCCATACTTTCAACTTTTATCAAGAGTGAACTCAAGCGGAGAAGTTTACAAACGAAATCCAGCGAATGAAAACCAACCGAAACCCCATCCGCGAATTCCATATTCATGACTTTTTCCGCCGCCTTAACTGCCCTTTCCTGAAACCCGAAACTCGGTGTCGGTCGGTGACCCTACGTGCCTCTCCGCTCCGCAATTCTATTGTGACGCCGATAGGATCCGACTACCACGACTCCACTACACCGGTTTTGAATGACCGTGTCATCCCATGCTAACACTTAAGACGCGCTGCATTTGTTGAAGCTTTGTTCAACACGTATCATTCCGCTTCTGATTTTGAGTCACAAACTAAAGTTGTGTTCGCTC
Organism: Pseudobdellovibrionaceae bacterium; assembly: GCA_023701225.1. Lineage (GTDB taxonomy): Bacteria > Bdellovibrionota > Bdellovibrionia > Bdellovibrionales > JAMPXM01 > JAMPXM01. Next base: position 7,618 of record JAMPXM010000058.1, read on the forward strand.
TTAGTTAAGAGACTCTTTATAAACCTCGGACCGCAAGGCCTCGAGCTCGGCTAAACTGACTTCGTACTTCCGTCCACAGAACTCACAAACAGCGTCCACGGGCTTTTTTTCCGCCAACATCGAATCCACTTCCGCCAGTCCCAAAAGCCCCAGCGAGCGGATCACCCGCTCTTGGCTGCAACGGCACTGATACTTGATCGGATAGTCGTGCTCGAGCGGCAGCAGCTTCAGGTCGCCAAGGAAGTCGTTCACGAGATCGGCGGGCGTCGCGCCATCCAGAATACGTTTGGAAATGGACGGCGCCTGGCGCGCGCGGTTCTCGATTTTATTCAGGGTTTCCTCGGAATGCCCAGGCATGAGTTCGATCAAAACACCGCCGGCCGCCAGCACTCGACCATAAGAATCGACGTGGACACCGAGCGAGACAACGGAAGGGATTTGGTGCGATTGTTCGAGATAGAACGCGATGTCATCACCAATTTCGCCAGTGCGAATGATCACTGTCCCACGGTGCGGCTGATCGCCGAAAGGCAGATGGTGAGTCACGGTCAGCAGGCCAATTCCGATTGCCGGGCCCGTCCGAATCGCATCGCCCGACATCTGCACTTGCAAGGAGGGGTTCGACGCATACCCGCGCGTGAGGCCCTCATAGCTCGCCTCGGCGAACAACGTGCCCAACGGTCCATTGCCTTGAAAGTATAAGCTGAGCTCCTGGCCGTGCTTCAGATGACTCGCCATCAATAACGCCCCGACCACCGCACGGCCAACGGCGACCGTCGCGATCGGATAGGTATGTTGTAACGAACGCATCTCTTCGATGATATTCGTTGCCACGACGCCTGCGGCTCGAACCGTCAGGTCTTCACTGAGAAACTTATGGACGCGCTCAGAATCTGCCATAAGATTGGTTGTAGTTTCCGTCTCTCCCTCTGGGCAAGCGCCAACGCCGCGCACGGCGCACAGGCCGAAGTCAGGAGCCGTTCCGATGATCGTCTGTTTCATTCGTCATGCCACTCGGAATACGTTTGATTCGGGCGACGGCAGCCTCAATGAACGTGGTCGGCAGCAGGCTCAAGAGCTTATCGGCAGGGTCGCCCCATCTGGACCGCTTCCGCGCCCGACGCATTTGTTCTGCTCGCCGAAGAAACGCGCCCAGGAGACGCTCCAACCCTTGGCGCACGCCCTCAAGCTGCCGCTGACCGTGGAATCGGCGCTCGATGAACGAGCCACTCAAGAGCCGGTGCCGGACTTCACAAAACGCATCCGCCAATGGCTGAGCCAGCTCGAGAGCGCGCATGGCGCCCAAGGCGTGGTTTATATTTGCAGCCATTTGGACGTGCTGGAAACAGCTCTCATCGTCATTGACTCGAATCTTTCAGAGCTGGAAATCGAACGCGGACTCTCACCGGCCGAATCCCGCGTCTTCGAGGTTCACGATGGATTTTGGAATCACATGACCGCGGTTTTCACCAGGCAGCAAAAGTAACCGACGAAGGTATAATACGATGAATACATTTCAAATTTGGGCCGTCGGCCGCAATTACGCAGATCATGCCAAGGAACTCGGTCACACCGCACCCGCGGCCAGCGGCGAGCCCATGATTTTTCTCAAAGCCGGTGCCTGCGCCGTCGCTTCTGGCCAGGACATCCGCCTGCCAGACTGGTCCACGGACGTACACCATGAATGCGAAATCGCCTTGCGCCTCGGCGCTGACTTACGGTTCAGTGATCTCGCTCTCGCCCTTGATTTAACAGCACGGGACGCTCAAGTCCGACTCAAAGCGGCTGGACATCCTTGGACACTGGCAAAGTCCTTTCGCGACTCATGTCCCTTGGGCCGACCGGTGCCGCTCTCGAGCCTCCCCGGTGGCCCCTCCGCCCTGCTGGAGCTGCGGTTCACTCTCAAAGTCAATGGCCAGCTCAGACAGGTGGGCCATACGAAAGACATGATCTTTCCGCCCGAAACTTTGCTGACCTACATTCTCGAACGATTCCCGGTGCGCCCTGGCGACTGGCTCCTCACCGGCACCCCGGCCGGCGTCGCCCGGATCGAGTCCGGTGACCGCCTGGAAGCGGAAATCGAAGGGCTTTGCCGAGAAGCCTGGACGGCCCGCCGCACCGCCGCCTAGCCCCGGCCCGCGCACGGCCGGTCCGACCGCCTTCGTCAATCTCCAAGGTCAATCTCCAAGCGCGAGATTCGAGGAATAACACCCAATCCCCAATCTGGGCGCGAGAAGTTGCATCACGCACCTGACTTGCAATAGTATCGGCCGTCAAATCGGGATCAATCGTGACGGGGTGTGAGCATGGCTGATGCGCTGCAAGGGGCAATCAAAGCGAAGGGCGAAACCATTTTCAATCTGATGGAGAGCGAAGGGAAATCGATCTTCAACAAAGATTGGTGGTACGGACAAGTGATGGAATGGTCGATGAAGAACGAGCGTTTCAAAACGCAGATGTTCCGCTTCGTCGACGTCCTGCCGACGCTCACGTCGGGAACCGAAGTCGCTCGACACCTCAAAGAATACTTCGCCGAAAACGGCGGCGAGCTGCCCAAGGTCTTCGGCTTCGGTCTCGGCCTGGGCTCATTGGCCCCTGGCTTGATGGCGAAAGCGGTGAAAAACAACGTCGAACAAATGGCGAAGATGTTCATCACCGGAGAAACGCCTAAAGACGCGCTCGTCGTCTTAAAAAAGGCGCGCAAAAACAAGATCGGCTTCACTGTCGATCTTCTCGGTGAAGCTTGCCTGAGCGAAACCGAAGCACAAGACTATCAGAAACGTTACCTGGAACTGGTGGACTGGCTCTCCAAGGACGCCACCGGTTGGGAGCATGTTCCACTCATCGACGAAGACCACAAAGGTCCGATCCCACGCGTGAACGTTTCGGTGAAACTGAGTTCGCTCTATTCGCAAATCGATCTCAAGGCGTGGGACGAAAGCAAACACATCTGTAAAGAACGCCTACGCCCGATCCTTCGCCTCGCGATGGAACGCGGCGTGTTTCTCAACCTCGACATGGAACAATACGAACTCAAGGACTTCACGATCGAGATCTTCCGCGATCTGCTCATGGAATCCGAGTTCAAAAACTACCCGCACTTCGGTTGCGTGATCCAAGCCTATTTGCGCGACTCGCTCAAAGACTGCCGCGATCTCGCCGAGTTCGCTCAACGCCGAGGCGTTCCGTTCACCGTGCGTCTGGTGAAGGGCGCGTATTGGGATTTCGAGACCGTCCACTCCGAACAACAGAACTGGCCGATCCCGGTATACACCAACAAGCGGGAGTCCGACGCCAACTACGAAGACTGCGCTGTTCTTCTTCTGCAAAACGTCGAACACATCCGTTTGGCCCTGGGTTCGCATAACGTTCGTTCGATCTCCGCGGTGATGGTGCACGCCGAACGAATGGGTCTCGACCCGCGTTCCTTCGAGGTGCAGATGCTCTTCGGCATGGCTGACCCGATCAAGCGCTCGTTGACGAAAATGGGATACCGCGTGCGCGAGTACGCTCCCGTGGGCGAACTCTTGCCTGGCATGGCGTATCTCGTGCGGCGCCTTTTGGAAAATACCTCGAACGAATCCTTTCTTCGCTCAAAGTTCGCCGAAGGCATGTCGACGGAGAACCTGCTCCGGGACCCGCATGAAGGACTGCAACCGAGTTCGGCACTGCCGCAACACAAAGCCGGTCGCTTCGTGAACGAAGCCCTGCTGGATTTTGGTGTCAGCGAAGTCCGAACGAAGATGGCGCGAGCCATCGCCGACTTCCAGGCACGTAGCGCTGGCAAGGACTACGCCCTGTTCATCGGCGGCCGGGAGTCCTCGACCGGTCGCTGGCTCGAAAGTCGTAACCCGTCTCATCCTACGCAACTCGTCGGCCGTGTTGCCGTCGCCGGCGTGGCGGAAGCCGAAGCCGCGATGAAGGCCGCCAAAGCCGCGTTCCCCGCGTGGCGCACCACGCCCATCGAAACGCGCGCGGCACTGCTCGAGAAAGTCGCGGATATTTTCGCACGCGACCGCTACGCGCTCAACGCGCTCGAAGTTCTTGAAGTCGGCAAGCCCTGGGAAGAAGCCGATGGCGACATCGCCGAAGCCATCGACTTCCTCCGCTATTACGCGCGCGAAATGCGTAAGCAGGGCAAACCCCAGCGCGTTGGCGGAGTGCCGGGCGAAATCAGCCTTTATCACTATCAACCACGCGGCGTGAGTGTCGTGATCGCACCCTGGAATTTCCCGCTCGCCATCCTGACCGGAATGGTCGCGGCTTCGATCGTGACCGGCAACACGTGCGTGATGAAACCCGCCGAGCAGAGTCCGGTGATCGGCGCTTTCCTGATGAACGCGCTTCGCGAAGCGGGAGTGCCGGAAGGTGTCGTCAATCTCCTGCAGGGGTACGGCGAAGAGATCGGCGAAGTGCTCACGGGCCACGTCGACACGAATTTGATCTGCTTCACAGGTTCGAAGGCGGTCGGCTTACACATTTGTGAAAAAGCCTCCAAGACCTTGCCCGGCCAAAGCGCGGTCAAGCGGACGATCATCGAAATGGGCGGCAAGAACGCGATCATCGTCGATTCCGACGCGGATCTCGACGAAGCCGTCGTCGGTGTTGTCTATTCGGCGTTTGGGTTCTCAGGCCAGAAATGTTCGGCCGCGAGCCGCGTGATCGTGCTCGATGAAGTGTACGAGCGCTTTGTCGACCGCCTGATCGAAGCGACCCGTTCCATCAAGACGGGCTTCGCCGAAAACGGCGGTATTTATATGGGCCCTGTCATCGATGAAGAAGCGCAGAAACGCATTCTTGCGATGATCGAGATCGGCAAAAACGAAGCCAAGCTCGCCTACCAAGGCTCGGCACCGGCCGAAGGTCACTTCGTGCCGCCGACGATTTTTACCGATGTGAAGCCCGACGCGCGCATCGCTCAGCAGGAAATCTTCGGACCTGTGCTCGCGATTTTGCGCGCACGCGATATCGATGACGCCATCGCGATCGCCAACGGCACCGAGTATGCCCTGACCGGCGGCCTGTACTCGCGCAGTCCGGCGAACATCGAAAAAGTGAAATGGTCATTCGAGGTCGGCAACCTCTACATCAATCGCGGAATCACGGGCGCAATGGTGGATCGCCACCCGTTCGGCGGCTTCAAGATGTCAGGCGTCGGTAGCAAAACCGGAGGACCGGATTACCTTTTGCAATTCATGGAGCCGCGAGTGGTGACCGAAAACACGCTTCGGCGCGGGTTCGCTCCCGTCGACATTGACGCCGACATTGACGCCGACATTGACGCCGCCGACGCCGCGCCCGAGTCACACGGAATTTAGCCGAACACAGACGCATTCAGGACTCGCTCGAGGAGAGCGCTCCTCTTACCAAGACTCTTCAAGAGGAGCCGGCGGCTCCTCTTTGACCAACCAGCCGCGCTTGATGGCATAGCCCACGGCCAGTCCAAAAAGAGCGCCGCCGAGATGGGCGGAGTAAGCCACGCCCCCGACGCCAGGAATCAGCGAAATGTGCCCGGCTAAGTCTGGCACGAAGTACACCGGAAACATCAACCACGCCGGAAATTCGCGAATACCCCAATAGCCTTGCACGGGCAGGAACCAGTAGAGAAACCGCGCGGGCTGCTTCCACAGAAAAACGGCGACACATGCGATCAGTCCGCTCAGACTTCCGCTGGCGCCCACGAGGGGTGAATAAGACAATCCTGCGGTCAGGACAAAGGTCGCCGCTCCCGCAAGCCCCGCACCCAAATACGTGAGCGTCACTAAGCTGCTGCCGACCAACTGCTCCAGGCACGCGCCGAAGATCAACAGGAAGGCGAGATTCCAAAAAATGTGTTCGAAACCGGTGTGTGCGAACTGATAGGTGATCCAGTTCGTCCAACCATTCCGTCCGCGACTCAAACCCCACTTGTACGATGGCATTTTCGCCTGGACGTCGCGAAAATCATAGTATTCGGCTTTCCACTTCGCGAGCGCGACAGCGTCGCCCGAGAACTTCATCGTGTCGACCGACTCCGTGAACAATCGATCGCGCGCAGCATAGCCGCCCATCAGCTGTTTGGAGAGATCATCGCCCTGCAAAGCATTACGAGCGAGTTGTCGAATAAATTCGGAATATCGATCCGGGCGCTCTCGAACGAGTTGCGCGAAAACCGCGCCCTGCGTGCGCATGAATTCTTCATCTTGAACATAAACATCAAGAACGGATTTGGTTGCGAGGTGTGCCGGGAGGTTCACGATGAATACGAATAAGTTGATCCCGATGAGGAACCAAGTCACGGGAGCCAGGTGCGGAGGAAGCAGCCCGCGCAAGAACGGCAGGATCACGGCGCCCCCTCACCCGACGCCTGGCTCGAAGCTGAGGAATCCGCGCCACGACGCGGTTTCCGAGATGCGATCAACGAAGCGATCCGTTGAAACTCATCGTCCACGACCGACGCCGGCAGCCGCTTTGTCTCGGGAGCGATGCGTTTCTGCAACTGTTCCAATGCATTCGCGGCAGCTGTGAAATTTCCTGCTTTGTAAGCCCAGACGACCATGCGCCGCTGGAGGTGCTCATCCAACGGATTCCATTCCGACACGCGAACGGCGATATCCAAAGTACGACGCGCGAGCCCCATGTGTTCACTACGAGCCAGAAGCGCATGCCCCAGACGCAGCCACCCTGGCTCACCGGACTC
>JAMPXM010000312.1 GCA_023701225.1 Pseudobdellovibrionaceae bacterium
CCTGAGGAGGCTCTGGACCGGCGGCAAATTGCGTTTGCAAATCACTTAAAATATTGCAATCTCATCCTTTTCAACGACTGTTTCAAAGACCGTTTCAAAGCCATTTTTATAGACAGTCGCGCGACGGAGGCCTGACGTGGCAACCACACTGACGGAGTCGAATCAGGAATATGTTCCCAAAGCATGGGAGGAAGTCCCTTGCATGTTTTGCGGAAGCCGCCGCAATCACCTGCTCGAAAAATTCGGCCCTGAAAATCGCTATCATTACGTCCGGTGCGCCGACTGCCATCTGACCTACTTGAATCCGCGTCCACGCTACGATGAAGAGTTCGTCGAAACCGCCTACGATGTATATGAATCGACGGTAGAAAAACTTTGGAAGAACGGTGCGCTCACGGCCGAAGGACAACGACAGTACGATTGGTATGTAAAGCTTCTTCAGGAAATGGAGTCCGTTGTCGGTCGGAAGGGTCGTTTGTTAGAGATCGGCTGCCATCTTGGATTTTTTCTGAAAGTCGCGACGGAAACTGGCTGGACGGCGACCGGCGTGGATATTTCGCCGACCATGACCAAGCTGGGCCGCGAAGTTTTTGGCGTGAATGCGAAGTGCGGGAATTGGTTGGAGTTGGATCTCGAAGGACCCTACGACTTGATTTACTGCAGCCATACGCTCGAGCACATTCCGAATCCGGGAGACTGGATCGACCGCTTCGGGCGTTACCTTGCCCCCAACGGAACTCTCTGTATTGAAGTACCGAACATGCAAAGTCTCGATCGTCGCTTCAAACGCGCGTTGAAGCGGACGGGCTTGCGTAAAGATCGGTGGCAAGGTTGGCGAACGCCAGACCACTTGTTCGAACCATGTGAGCGCAGCTTCGCGCCATATCTCAAGAGCCGTGGTTGGAATATTGTCGGACTGACGACCTATTCCCGTAAGACATTCAAGACGGGTCCTGTGCAGAAGTTGATGCACAGTGTACTGCGGGTGGGTTCGAACTTGCGGTTTTATCTCAAGCGTTGAGCAGTCAACAGCGCGTCGAGCTGGGCGCGTACAAGTCCTAATTCGTACATGCGCCGCGCTCTCTGATAGCCGGCTTCCGCGAGGCGTGCGCGCAAATCCGTATCGACGACCAAGCGGCGCAGAGCTTCGGCCAAAGGCACGCTCATTTGAGGTGGTACGAGTAACCCGTCAACTCCATCTTGGATGATGTCCGGTACACCGCCAGCGTTGGTTGCGACAATCGCCGTGCGTGAAGCCATGGCTTCCAAAAGCACGCGCCCGAAAGTTTCTGCCCATGAAGGCATCGCCAAGATATCGAGACTCGCGATAATATCGGCCGTGTCAGAACGGTATCCGGTCAAACGCACGACCGTTTCTAATTTCAGCGCATGAATGCGTTGTTCGAGGCGCGCTTGAGTGCCCTTCAGATTCAAAGTTTCCTCGCCGACCAACGCGATTTTCACGGGCAAGCCCGCGTCCACCAAAACACGCGCGGCTTCGACGGTCTCCATTTGGCCTTTAGCTTGATCCAATCGTCCGATGACGCCAATGAGGATATCCCCTGAGCGCGCGCCCAGGCTTTCACGGACGGCTTGGCTGCGGCGCTCGGGCCGGAAAACCGACATATCCACAGGGTTGGGCACAATGTGAATACGCTCCTCGGGCACGGGAAGGTGAGCGGCGAAGTTGCGTTTTTGAATTTCCGTTAAACAAATCAGATCGTCCATTCGCTCATAGAGCCATTGGTGGCCGACGCCCTTCTTTTTGACCGACAAAAAGATGTGCGCGAAGCCGGCCAGGCGGATGTGGTCGAATCCGATCAAGGCGGGCCGAATATGCCAGAGATCACGAAGCTGGTGAAGTACGACGTTGCTGATTTGGTGTTCGCGAATGGCTCGTCGCAAGCGCAGAACAGCGGCCGGATCCACATACTTGCGAGCGTCGATCGCGATATGGCCCAGGCGCGCTTCGCGCATCTTGTCGCCGAGTCGTGAATCGAGCGGACACGCGGTGAGAATTTGAAAACCTCGCGAGTGCATATCCCGCGCGAGCTCAAAGGCAGCCATCTCCAAACCGCCCCACGAATGCGACAGACAAACTTGTAAAAGACGAGGCGAGGATGACGTCATGTTCATTCAACGTAGAAGGGGTTGGCGTAAATCCAGGTGATCCAACGCTTTCCATCGGGAAGAGGAAGTGTCGGAATCACACGAACAATAGTTCGGTACACGCCTCGGTCATGGATTTCAAGATCGGTTTCGGATGAATTCGACGACGCGATGAGTTCGCCATTTTTTATAAAAGCGATCTCGAAAGGTGAACGCGGTTTTTGCGGCAAGCGCACACGCAAGCGCAGGCCTGGTTTGAATTTGACTTTGGAGCCGAGAGGGTGGTGCTTTTCGCCGTCCTCGATGTATGCGCTGAAGCCTTTCGGGTTTCCGAGAATATCAAGACTCATATAAAACTGACCCGAGTGAAGAGCTTCGAAGAGCTTGCGTCGGTCGCTCTTGGGTTCACCGGTGAGCTCGGACGTGAGTAAGACATGATTGGTCACGAGATTGAATGAGACCGTATACGACGGGAACTTTAAAAACGCGTTGCCGAGCGACGCGGTTTTCGCCGTGGCTTCAGCTCCAGCGAAGCCGATCGCCTTTTGTTGCTGGTTCAGTTGATCCCATAAGCGAAGTTCATCGCGTGGCTCAGCATACATGCGCAAGAACGCCAATTGTGAGTTGAACGGGTAAATCAGCAAGGACCAGGCAAACGAGGCTTTTGAGTGTTGCCATGCCTGTTGCCAAATGCTTTTGAGATTGATGACTTCGATTCCGTCCAAGCCGGAGGGGAATTGGTTTTCCCATTTGTAGCCGGTTTTGAACGGATGCGCGAGGATGAGCAGGTCTTGATTGGCGTCGCGTCCCGACTGCGACAGAAGA
>JAMPXM010000313.1 GCA_023701225.1 Pseudobdellovibrionaceae bacterium
CATCAAGCGACTCGATGGCGCGAAGATGTATTTGTATCAGAGCGATGTCGCTTTGATTCAGCAGAAGATGAAGGGCGTGATGAAGTCAGTTGAGCGGGGCAAGTGCGAAGCACTCGACGAGGCCAACGCCATTTACGTCAAGCGTATCGATGAGCGCGCTGAATTCGCGAAGAAAGCGCTGGAGGATAAGTCATTCAAGTTCGACCCGACCACGGTGTTGAACATCGATCCGGACAGCCGCGAGTACCCAAAGAATCGGGCGGAGGCGGATAAGTTTCACATGAAGTACCTGCAGTTCCAGCTCTCCAATACCATGGCGGGAGGGATCAATCAGGAAGAAGCCCAGCAGCAACTGATCCGCACGTATGACCGCAATTCCAAACGACTGAAAGAGAAAAACCAAGAAGATCTCTACGCGGATTACCTGGACTCATTCGGTCGTTCTTTGGATCCGCATTCGGCCTTCATGTCACGTGACGTAATGGAGGACTTCCAGATTCAGATGGGACTTTCGCTGGAAGGAATCGGAGCGACGTTGTCATCGCAAGACGGGTTCACCATCGTTGAGCAGCTCATCCCCGGAGGGTCGGCGAAGCAGAGCAATCTGATTCAGCCGCAGGACAAGATCGTGGCGGTCGGGCAGTTCGGCGCGGACGGTCAGGCGACGGAAATGGATAACGTCATCGACATGGAGCTTCGCGATGTCGTGCGCCGCATCCGTGGGCCGAAAGGATCGAAAGTTCGGCTGACGATTTTGCGCAAGGGTCAAAATGGCAGCGAGCGTTTCACGGTCACGCTTACTCGAGACAAAATCAAACTCGAAGAAGACGCGGCTCAGCTGAGCTTCCTCGAGCGCGAAGTGAAAGGGGAGAAGCGCAAGCTCGCTGTCCTGAACCTCCCGTCCTTCTATGCGGATGCTCGTCGTGGCGGCCGCTCGTCGGCGGCGGATATGAAGTCGTTGATCAAACAGGCCAAAGAGCAAAAGGCGGATGGCCTGGTTCTGGACCTCTCCAACAACGGCGGCGGTAGTCTTGAAGACGCGGTGAAAATCGCGGGTCTCTTTTTCAAAACAGGCAACGTCGTTAAACAATCAGCGCGCGATCCGATTTCGGGCGAGATCACTTTGGACGACGAGGATCCGACCGTGGATTGGGATGGACCGATGGTCGTTCTCACCAGCCGGATTTCCGCATCGGCGTCTGAGATTGTTGCCGGCACTCTCAAAGACTATGAGCGTGCCGTGATCGTCGGTGGTGACCACACCTTCGGTAAGGGCAGTGTGCAGACGGTCGTTGATTTACCGGCAAGCCTGGGTGCATTGAAGGTCACGGTGGGTATGTTCTTCACGCCCGGTGGCTTCTCGACTCAGCACCGCGGTGTGGATGGCGATGTTGTTCTCCCTGGGCCTTATTCGACCGACGAAATCGGCGAAAAGAGTCTGGATTACTCGCTCCCACCAAAAAAACTCAAGCCATTCCTTTCGCCGGAAGCGTATGCGAACAGCGGAGTGGGCGCATGGCGTAAGGTGGACGCGGGCACGGTCGCGGTGCTGAAAACAAAGTCGGCCGCGCGCGTGGCGAAGAACGAAGAGTTCCAGAAGATCGTCGCGGAATCGAAAAAGGCCAAGGACAAAGGCAAAATCATTAAGTTGGCTGAAGCGCTCAAAGACAACTCGAAGAAAAAAGAAGAAGCGGATCAAAAAAAGAATTTCACGCCCGAAGAAAAGCAAGCGGACTACCTCAAGCGCGCGGACATCCAAGAGGCGGCCAATATTCTGGCCGATCTGATGGAGGCGCAGGCGAAAACGCTCGTTTTGGGCGCGAAGTCGGCTGAAAAGCCGGGGCAACCAGAGGCGAAGACCCGCTAAAGCCCGCTGGGGACTGCGGTCCCTTGCCCATCTCATCTCCAACCAATTGATCGCGAAAGAAGCGGTGACGGTCCCGTCGCCGCTTCTCGAGCGTGCAATTTGACAAAGCCAGGCCTGGCTTGTAGGCCTGTCATATCAATAGGTTCAGACGCAATTCAGAGGGAAATCCGGATGGCGAAAGTGAGCATCAGCAAACGCACGGGCGGGAAGAGTCCGAGGAAAGTTCCGGTGCCGCCAGTACGGGCATCGAACCTTCGCAAGGCCACGTCGAAAACGGTGGCCAAGCCGATCGATGAGAAGGGGGCGGCGCGCAAGTCCGCAGGCACCCTCCGTGGTCGGCTCGAATTGCCAAAGGATCTCATGCTACGCATGCACGATCTGATGGTGAAGTCGCGTGTTCTTGAAGAACGGCTGATCAAAGTCTATCGCGCGGGCGACGCCTATTTTTGGATTGGTGGGCCCGGCGAAGAGGCATTCGGCGTACCACTCGGCTTGTTGGTCCGCAAAGGCCAAGGCCCTGAGTATGATTTCTTGCACCTGCATTACCGTTGTACGCCGACCCTGATCGCCATGGGCATGACGATGGAGGATTCCTTGCGCTTGATGATGAATCGCGCGACGGATCCGTCAACCGGCGGTCGTAATTTTTGCAACCACTACTGTTTTCCGAAGTGGAATGTCCTGCCTGTCAGTTCGCCCATCGAAGTCCAATACGGCATGGCCGTCGGCACGGCGATTTCGCAGCGGCGGCGTCTGAACCAAAACAAGAGCCAAGGCATCACCATCGTGACCGGCGGAGACGCGGGCACGGCTGAAGGCGACTTCGCGAGTTGTTTGATTTGGGCGAGCCGGCCTGGCGCCGAGCTTCCGATGCTCATCACCGTGCAAAACAATAAATGGGGAATTTCGACTTCCTACGATACTCAACACGGCGAAAAGCAGATCGCGGATCGTGGTAAAGCCTTTGGCATGCGCACGGCGATCATCAACGGCAATGATCCCATCGAAGCGTATCTGGGCACACAGGCCGAGATGGACTACATTCGTCGTACGGGCAAGCCGG
>JAMPXM010000059.1 GCA_023701225.1 Pseudobdellovibrionaceae bacterium
AACACAAAGTCGCCGATCACCAATTCGCCTGGCGCGGGGACTCCGGGCATCCCGCGCGCGCCGCCAACGGCCTCTGTGTTGAGAAGCACGACGCGGATGATCTCACCAAAGCCCAAAGTCACGATCGCGAGGTAGTCGCCGCGCAGGCGCAGCGAGGGTAATCCAACCAGCAGGCCGGCAAGTGCCGCGACCAAACCCCCGCAGACAGCGAAGATCGGGAAATTCAAAAATTCCAGTGGCTGCGGCAGCAACATCATGGTGGCGCCGACGCCCATCGTCTTCACCGAGAGGAATCCATAGACATAGGCGCCGACGGCCATAAAGCCGGCGTGACCGAGCGAGAATTGACCAGTGAAGCCGTTCACCAAGTTGAGGCTCAACGCGAGAATCATGTTCACGAACATGAAAAGAAAAATCAGCTGCGTGTAGCCATTGGCCGTCCGGTCGATGACGGCGCCGAGCCCGAGAAGCACCGCAAAAGAGATGAGCGGGACCAAGAACGAACGGTAAAACCTCTGTTGTGTCGATACCCCATTGGGATGAGAAGGGCTATCGCTCGAGGCAGGCAGAATGGGGGCGGCCGTTGGATCCGTCATCAGACTTTCTCCGTTTGCCATTTTCCCAAAAGGCCCGCAGGTCGAAACACCAAGATCACAATCAAGAGCCCGAAGGCGAGGGCGTCGCGGTACGTGCTGGAGAGATAAGCGACAACCATTTCTTCGGACAACCCCATGATGATTCCGCCCAGCACAGCGCCGCCGAGGCTGCCGATGCCTCCCAAGACGGCGGCCACGAACGCTTTCAGACCGAAGAGCATACCCATGAGGGGATCGATCTGAGGATACTTCATGCCGACCAACACCGCGCCTACGCCCGCGAGCGATGAGCCGATGACAAACGTCATGGCGATGATGCGATCGGTGTTGATGCCCATGAGCGAGGCCACGGCGCGATTCGTGCTGACGGCGCGCATGGCTTTGCCGATTTTGGTCTTGTGAATCAAATAATGGAGTCCGGCCATGAAGCCGAGGCCCACGAGCAGAATCGTGACATCGAAAAAGCGGACGTCCACTGTGCCGAACGAGAGAAGCGAGCGATCTTCAAGCACGGTCGGAAAACTTTTTGGATCAGCGCCGAAAACAACCTGACCGGAGTATTGCAGAAACAAGCTCACGCCGATGGCCGTGATCAGAGTGTTGAGTTTCGGTGCATGGCGAAGCGGGCGGTACGCGAAGCGTTCGATCGTCAGCCCCGCGATGCTGCAGGCGATCATCGCAACGCCCAGGACGAGGGCGAAGAGGCCAAAGCCCGGTTCGACGTCAGCGCCAGTGAGGCGGGTGATCCCGAGTACGGTGTAATAAGCGGCGAACGCACCCAGCATGTAAACTTCTGAGTGCGCGAAATTAATGAGCTGCAGGATGCCGTAGACCATCGTGTAGCCGAGGGCAATCAGCGCATAGATCGAGCCGAGGCTCACGCCGTTGATCAGGTGCTGAATGAAATCTTCCACGTTCTCCCGATCGATCCGCTCAAGGCGTGATCGTGGTGACGTAGCGGTTGACCGTGCCGTCGACTTTCACGACGACCGCCGGCTTCACCGCGTTCCGTTGTTCGTTGATGGTAATACGGCCCGTGACGCCCACGAAGTCTTTTGTGTTCGCGATTTCGTCGCGGATCGATTTCGGAGTCAGTTCGGCCGTGCGCTCCATGGCGGCCACGAGAACTTTGGCGGCGTCGTAGCCGAGCGCGGCCAGTCCGTCCGGAACTTTGTTGTAATTCGTGCGTTATTTTTTGATGAAATCCTGAACGACCGGATCCGTGCTCTCGGTCGTATAGTGGTTGGAGAAGAACTGGCCGTTGATGGCGTCTTTACCGATTTCATAGAGCTTCGAGCTATCCCAGCCGTCGCCTCCCATGAGTGGGACTTTGATTCCGAGCTGTTTTGCCTGCTGCGCGATCAGGCCGACTTCGGTGTAGTAGCCGGGAATGAAGATGGCGTCGGGTTTCTTGGAACGGATTTGGGTGAGCTGAGCTTTGAAATCCTTTTCGCCGTTCTGATAACTCTGATCGATGACGATCTCGCCACCGAGTTCTTTGAACGTTTTTGCGAAGAAGTTCGCCAAGCCCACGCTGTAATCGGACTTCACGTCGCGCAAGATCGCGACGTTTTTCGCTTGCAGCTTTTCCCAAGCGAATTTCGCCATGGCCGTCCCTTGGAACGGATCGATGAAGCAGACCCGGAAAATATAATCACCCACTTCGGTGACCTGTGGGTTCGTCGATGAAGGGGAGATCATCGGAATTTTGTGTTGCTGCGCGATCGGCGCCGCGGCCAAGGTACGGCTCGAGGCGACCTCACCGAGTACTGCGATGACTTTATTTTCGGTGATCAGTCGCGTGACCACGGCGGCTGCTTCATCGGACTTTCCCTGATTGTCCAGAGCGATCACCTTGAGCTGGCGGCCCTTGACTCCACCGGCCGCGTTTTTCTCGTCGATCGCCATCATGATGCCTTCATGAGTGCTGATGCCGAACGTTGCTTCGCCGCCGGTCATGGATCCGTATTCGCCAACGAGGATGTCGCCGGTCGTGGCCGTTTGCGCGGCTTCCGGAGCGTTGCCTGTGCGCGAGTCAGTCGGCGCGGAGACAGGAGTTTTGCGTGTGCAACCCGAGGCTGCGGCGAGAATGAAGAGACCGGTCAAAAGCTTGTTGAGCATCGCTGGATTCCCCTTGTAGACGATCCATTTGTCGTAACAGTTCACTGTCCATCTGGCAAGGCGTTGCCATGGCGGGGAGCCTCGCGGAGCCCCTTCGCCAAAGGGAAAAACAAAACCTTTGGATCTTTGCTTTAGGTCAATAGGACAAGACGCGCGCGAGCTCGATGAGCTCTCGACCCACGGCCTTCTTTTTACCAAGCGCTTGCGCGAACGGAACCGTGGTGAGCTGTCCGCCACTGACGCCGACCATGCAGTCGCATTGCCCCTTGCGCAGGGTTTCAATCGCTGCGGCACCTAGGCGGCTAGCTAAAATTCGGTCCGCAGCTGTCGGCGACCCGCCACGCTGAATGTGGCCGAGGATACAGACCTTGGCGTCGAAGCCCGACTTTTTTCGGATCGCCTCGGCAAGATCGTACGCTCGACCTGGTTTACGGCCCTCGGCCGCGATCAGGATGGAACTCTTTTTGCCGCGGGCCATGCCTCGTTTGATGTGGTCGATCGCTTCATCCACGGTCACGGAGTTCTCAGGGAAAAAGATCTCTTCGGCGCCACCCGCTACGCCGACATCGACGGCGATAAAGCCGCTGTCACGTCCCATGACTTCGACGATAAACAAACGGTCATGACTTGCCGCCGTATCGCGAATGCGGTCAATCGCTTCCAGTGCCACATTGACAGCCGTATCGAAGCCGATGGTGAAGTCGGTGCCGAAAATGTCATTGTCGATCGTGCCGGGAAGACCGACGATCGGGAACTTGTGTTCCTGAAACAATAAGTGGGCGCCGGTGAACGAACCATCGCCGCCGATGCACACGAGGGCATCGATCCCGGCCGCGCGCATATTGGCGACAGCTTTGGCGCGCACATCCGCTTGGTGGAACTCCGGCAGGCGACCGGTTTTCAAAATGGTACCGCCACGCTGGAGAATGTTGCCCATGGAGCCTTGCGTGAGCGGCATGAATTCGTTCGAGAGCATTCCGGGATAACCGCCGACGATCCCGCGGACTTCGAGGCCATGAAAGAGCGCGACCCGAGTCGCCGCGCGAATCGCCGCGTTCATGCCCGGCGCATCGCCGCCGCTGGTGTAAATACCGATCGTTTTGATCTTGTCTGCCGGAAATTGCGGCATTTCGCCCGAGCTCCTCTCGTGTACGACTGAGGTGTCCGACTCATATGGCAGTGCGGTCCAAAAAGACAAAAGGACCAGGCACCGCCTGATCCTTTCATCTTACGTTCGTAAATTCAACTACACGGAGCGGCTAGGCGTGAGCCCGAGCTCCATGTGTATCAAATGGATTAGCGAACGATGTCTTTGAATTCCGCGCCAGGACGGAATTTGGGGTAGGAAGTCGCCGGAATTTTGATCGACTTGCCCGTCTGGGGATTGCGGCCCATGCGCGCCTTGCGCTTTGCTTTCGTGAACGTGCCGAAGCCGACGAGTTTCACTTCGTCGCCTTTTTTCACGGTCTTTTTCACGATGTCGAGAGTCGTGTCGAGCATGCGCTCGGTTTGAGCCTTCGTCATGCCAGTTTCGCTCGAAACTTTTTCGATCAGTTCAGCTTTGTTCATTGTGTCTCCTCTAAGTTGAGAACTTGGGTTGAAGCTGTGCCGAAATTGAACGTAATCCACTGAGTTTGGTCAACACGAAAAATTAGCGTACGTCTTTATTTTTGAAAAATCCGTGTCACTCACCAGCGAAATTCACGCGGAGTTCAATTGAGTTGATCGTCAGGATCGGTCGGCGGCAGTGCTTGCGCCAGGGTATCGAGATGCTCGTCGTCTAATTCATTGGGATCTGTGACCGGAACGGCGTACTTGCCATCGGCCCATTGACCTAAATCGATCAACTTGCAGCGTTCCGAACAAAACGGGCGAAAAGGATTTTCCTTCACGTATTCCGTTTCTTGCTTGCAGCGTGGGCATTTGACTTTCATTCGCCCACTTTAAATGAAAAGCGGCCGCTATGCAAAGCGGCCGCGCGAGGACTTTGTTTTTCGGAGTTTGTCAGCGGCCTCGATCTCAATAACGCTCCACTGGCGCGGTCGCCAGGGGCTGATTCAGGTACGAAATTTCAGCATTGAGAACATTGTCGGTGATGCGGCCGGTAGGGATATAGATCGACAAACCCTGACCGGAGAACTGAGTCCAAGAACGAGTCGGCATCTGCGCGCGAATTTCCATTCCGGTGCCAGCGTTGACCGCATAGACCGTCCCGCGGAATTGCATCGGGAAGCTGGCGTTTGTTCCGGTGAACGCCGACCAATAATCAAATTGCGAGTAGGGAGCGCTCGCGCCCGCGCCAATGGTGATCTGCACTTCGGTCGCACTGGAGTTCGAGGCCTGGATAATGATGTAGCCTTCATCCGAGTAGTTCTCGCAATTGGCCGCGCCCCAGTTCCAAGTGTATTGATCGCAGAAGCCGCCATATTCGCGCATGAGCTGCTCGAATGTGTCGCGATGAATCGTCATCAAGGCGTGACCCCAGCGGAGCGTGGCGGTGCCGCCATGCGCTTGGTTCCACGTGATCGGTGTGCCTGCAACGCATTGCCCGATCGTGGGAACCCAGCCTTCACCATCGCGGCAGTGGGCGCGATCCAAACAGCCGTAGGATGAGGTGTACACTTGACCAGCCAAGCAGGCGTTCGCTCCGCTCGGAGGGGGTGCCGCGACCGGCGTTGCCGCGACAGAGTTTTTATTCTTGTTCCCGCAAGCCGTAAAGGTACCAGCGGTGAAGCTCAAAGCCAAAAGGGTCATCAAAAGCGAACGCATATCCCACTCCTGAGTTCGGTCAGGTTCAATCGTTTCGTAGTACGAAGTTTCGGGATGCGGCGACGGACAGAAGGTTCCCTGCCAGAACGGTATTCAGTCTTCGTGCCAAGCTCAGGATGCTGTAAAACCCATTCTCGACGTAAAAAATGTCTCAAAACGATACACTTTGGTGACGATCTACGCTGGGTAATTGCCTATCTCCGGCTTTTCTTGGAGATGTGGGTTGGTTTCGGGGTTTACGGAATAGAGGTCGGATATTGATTCGAGG
This sequence comes from Pseudobdellovibrionaceae bacterium, assembly GCA_023701225.1. Taxonomy (GTDB): domain Bacteria; phylum Bdellovibrionota; class Bdellovibrionia; order Bdellovibrionales; family JAMPXM01; genus JAMPXM01. Next base: position 5,755 of record JAMPXM010000059.1, read on the forward strand.
TGAACGGTTCGATGGATGCCGCCGGCGACGAGGGTTCGGGATCGGGCTTGCCCGAGCAGAGTGACTTTCTCGATCTGGGTTTGAATTGGTCGTCGGTTCTCAGTGTCCTGCGCTCAAGTTCCATCTCAACCGAGACCACAAAATGGAGATCTAGTTTTTGCTCGCGCAGTGGTGGGAGTTCTGCGGCGGACAAAAATCTGCTGATCGATACCAATTGAATGGGCCGCTTGAATCGCAAGCCGCAGGCCTTGAACCTCAACCTCTGCCTTCTTCATACTTCCGAGCAATAGCCTGATCCCCAAAAGGCGGGGTCGCGCGCCGGATGCGCTCGACCGAGCGTTCGCATGGGCGGAAAAGCACCTCGCCGCAAGCTCTCACAGCTCGAGGCGAGATAAACCAACGGACACCACTGCACGAAAAGCTGCAAGCACCACCACTCAAAGGCAAACCATAGACTCAATATCGAATCGGACACCTTGTTTTCATCCCCGCGTGAGTGTTCGATGACACCGATTCATGATCTTGTCTTGTTTGAAAAGATGTATTTTTGTTTATCACCTACAGCAACGTATGCGGTTGAACTTTTTTGCGTTTCTAATGAAAATTCGTTTGACACGGTTCCTTGAGAGATTTGCCTGGGCGAGATGGAGTTTCTGTTCGATCGCGGGCTTCGCCGTATTACGCACGTATTCGACGCCTGTGATGCGCATTTTGTGTGTTGGTCACGCATCGCGGAGCCGGTCTCATTTGCGTCTTTAAGCGAGAATGAGCGCGAAAATTTTGATCTCAAAAACCCGTGCTAGGGTGCTCTCACGCGGACGACAAACTCCGTCTGCGGAATCAGGAGAGCGCATGTTCACACATCTCAACGAAGTTCGGAAAACACAAAACGAGAAAACTCTTCGTGCGATTCACTCGCGCACGTGTGAGGTCGTCGCGAGGCTCAAATCCTGTGAAGCGGACCTCATCCTTTGTCTACAAGAGGTGGATCGACTCCTTGTGCATCGGTTTCTCGGATATAACAGTTTGCAACAGTACGCCGTGCGCGCGCTGAAACTTTCTGAAGCGCAAAGCTACGCCTACATCGCCGTGGCACGGAAGGCGCGTGATCTGCCGCGACTGCAGGAAGCCATCACGGCAGGCGAACTCACCGTTTCTAAAGCCGTGCGGATCACATCGGTGATCAACGAAGAGAATCAGCAGAAATGGATCGGACTGGCACAGGATCTGCCCAAGCGGGACTTAGAGCGAGAAGTCGCACGTGAAAATCCCAGAGCGGCTCGCCCCGAACAAGCCCGGTTTCTGGATGCGCACACCTTGGAGCTCAGCACTCCGCTCTCGGAATCAGGCTATAGGAAACTGGAGCGGGTGCGGGAGCTGATGGCCTCTTCGCAAAGGGAATGGGTGTCTTTGGAGCACGCAATTGAATCTCTGGCTGAGTTTTATTTGCAGAGAAAAGATCCTGTTCGGCGAGCTGAGCGGGCAGAATGGAGGCGGCGAAGAACGGATTCTATCTCCGGCTTCGGACATGACGTAACTGTAGGGACTTCTATAGCGAATTTTGGAGCGACCGAAACCATAGAGGTGGGCCAGACTCCGGTACGGGACAAGGCAGCGGCGGAACAGCGCGACGAAGTTCCTAAATTGGCAACGCGCGCATCTTCAGACGAAAAACTTGCCCGGGCAAGGACCTCCGAGGTTGCTTCGTCATTCCTAGAAAAGCAGATACTTCATGATTCTCCCGATTTCTCGCTTCAGCCCTCGCATGGACCGAAGCGTCGAGCTTCACCTCAGTCCAAGCGTCGCCCCTTGCCGGCGGCCATTCAGCATCAAGTCCATTTGCGCGACCGTGGTGTCTGTCAGGCGAGACTTCCGGATGGATATGTCTGTGGCTCACGCGTTTGGCTCGACGTCCATCACCTCACTCCGCGCTCACAAGGTGGGAGTGATGCCTTCGATAATCTGCTCGCGCTGTGTCGAGCACACCATCAAGCTTGGCACGAGAATGGACGAGATGTGTGACGCAGGCGCGACTGCCGATGAGCGGATATTCTGTGCCCTCGAAAGCCGGTGACCTTACGTATCGAAACGGCGGTTCAGGCTTAGCGCGGCGATTCGGTCAGGATCGACTTCTTGTCGAACTCGTGTTTGTAGTCGATGACGCCGTGGCCATCGAGATTGATGATCCAGTGGGAGATCGGACGTTTCTTCTCGTCGTTCTCCAGCGGCAGATTGTATTTGCGGTAGATTTGAGTCGCGATGTCTTTTACGCGAGGGCAGGCGGCGGGGTTGTTGTTGCGTTTGACCATTGCGCGCAACGATTTGTCCAATCCGCCCTGGCTTGCGAACTTACGGCAATTGATGGATTCATCCATCGAGTCATCGACGTAGAGGCGGAAGTCGATGCTGTTCTCCGTGGTCTGCCACTGGCCGTTTTGGCAGCGTACATAAGGTCCGAGATTCATGTGCGGGCCGAGAACGTCGTTGCGTTTCTGTAAGACATGGTTCCAGAAGCGCATACCGTTGAAGTTGGCTGACAGGTCTCCATACGAAAACACGCCTGTCGCAAAGATATTTCCACCCAAGACGGTCATTTCGCGGAAGATGCCGTGCTTCAGCACATCCAAGAGAGAGTCGCCGTCGAAGTAATGGTAGTTGAAATAGGTTCGGCCCATGCCGAACATGTGTTCGAGCTTGTCGACGCCGATCATCGTGTCGCCGACCCGAATCAATGGACTCAATCCCAATTGACTGGATCCGGCGCCCGGGCGCCCGAGCAGGAATCCATCCAAAATCGACCACTCGGCGTAAATCGAATCCTTGATCGGCAACTGAAAGATTTCGATACCTTCGATCGTCCTATGCAAGACGTCTTTGACGAGTTGACCTTTCTGGTGATTCGCGAAGTATTTTCCGAGTTCGTTGTAAAGGGCGGTTTCACTCGCCTGAGAGTCGTCGCACCGCTGGCTTGCGTTCAGATCGCGAATCGCTTGCGATAAATAGTTGTTGGCCATTTCATTGAGGCGTGTCGAGGAATCGCGCAATCGGCGGCCGGCGGTGTAATGATCCGCTTCCGCGGCGAACACTTGGTGTGTGGCAGCTGTCAAAAGTGCAATGACCAAAAATGCGATGAGCAGTGCGCGTTTCACTTGCGGACTCCTTACGATGGCTTCGGCGTCACGATGGTTTCATCGTCGACCAGAAACCAGTTATCACGATCCGTGCCGAGCGGTTGGAACGGCTCCAGACGCAACCATTTCTATTTTACCGGATCGCCAGGAAATTCGACGCGGGCAAGGACCGCCAGAACACGATGAATGCGAACGTGTTTTGTCACTCTGTCGGATTGTTCAACAGCAGGCCGATCCCAACTCGCGTTGAATTGAAGTTCGCAGGTGAGTTCGCGCCTTTGCATCGCGGAAGGTAAAGGCGTAGGGATAGGCACAACGATTGCTCAACCACTCCTAGAGTCACCTTGGGTGGCACTGAGGGTGCCACTGAGGGTGCCACTGACCCGAAAGTTGGACGTTTGTGAGTCACGATATGAAGCGCGATCGAAAAAACGAAACGAAGAACGCTCGAAGCCCGTGGTTATCACGAGTTTTGGTGTTCTGTGGCGTTGCGATTTTGGCGGTTGGGCCACAGGCGCATGCGGAACCGTTGATGAAAAAGCTCGGCTTCGCGTCTTATCGCTTTGAACAAGCCAGCTTGCATCTCGCGCCGACAGCGGAGGCGGACGCAGGTGATGTGCAATCGCACGCCGAAGGCCGCTTGCGTCTTTATTATGAAGACGACCGCAAGGATCGAAAAATCGTTGTCGAAGTCCCGGTGGATGTGGCCTTCCGCAAGGAAGGCATTGTCGCCAGGTCAAGAGCCGAAAACGGAGAGCAAGACACTCTACGGATTCGGAATGCGCACGGAGTGCAATTGAGCGATCTGCTGGGTTCGTTCTCGGGATTTGAGGTCGTGGCGTCGCCCCTGTGGGTTCGACTGGGCGATATCGTCATGTTTAAGAAAACAAGCAAGGGCAGGTGGATGACGGCTTCGGAAGAGAAGCAGAATCCATTCAAGGTGCCGCGTGCGGCCGTCAGCGCGGGAGCTTCCTTCGCGAAGGTCACTATGACGATCTCACCTAAAAAGACGGAACCGTGGCTGGAGCTTGTGATGTCACGAACTCTGAAGGTCTCGCGCATCTACGAATTGGATGCCGACTTGCTCAGCGGCGATCTCTAATAGCCCACTTTCATGCTCTTCTTTTCTTGCACACACGCATGCGCGCGGGCTCGACGCGACTTTTGGCTGCGAAGGCGAAGGTCGGTGTGGCTTTGGTCTGATGGACCTCGGCCGCGCGACCTTGAGCACCGCGACACAGGTCTGGAAAACCCACGACGATGGTCGAGGTTTTCCCCGACTTCCGACCAAATTCACTGGACCCTGGTCCAGAACCCCCACGACTCTGGTCCAGTTTCACTCGACCCGACTTCAGTGCGGCCGGACCTCGCCGAAAGGTTTGCTGTAAGCACGACGCGACCTGGACGTCGGGAGTAGCGAGCGAAGATTCTTTGAGTGACTGCGAAGGATCCAAGCGACGACCTGCCTCTGAAATCGGGAAGCCAAGTCTTACACCAACGTGTTCAAAACCCAAGGCGCCAGGGTCGGTGCTCCCCACGGGTCTTCAGTAGGTGAAGCGAAGTCGGGGCGAGTTACGGAAGGGTCGCATAACTAGGAGGATCCCTATGGGATTGCGTATTGCTACGAACGTTCCGTCCATCGCCGCTCAACGCTCGCTCGCTGGTTCTCAGCGCGAGATCGGTAAGAGCTTCGGTCAGTTGTCCTCGGGTAGCCGGATCACGAAAGCCGCCGACGACGCCGCGGGCCTTTCGATCTCAGAAAACTTGAAGTCGCATATCCGCGGTTACCAACAGGCCAGCCGTAACGCCAACGACGGGATCTCGATGGTGCAAACGGCGGAAGGCGGTTTGGGCGAAATCTCGAATATCATCACCCGCTTCCGTGAACTCGGCGTGCAAGCCGCGAGCGATACGGTGAGCGATACGGAAAGAAAATTCATCGATACGGAAGTGCAGCAGTTGAAAGCGGAGGCGGAGCGTATTGCGCGCTCCACGCGCTTCGGTGAAACGCGCCTTCTTGACGGTTCCGCCGATGCCTTCGACTTCCAGGTCGATATCGGGAACGACGATTTCAACGACCGCATCAGCTTCAACGCAGGCGAGAACGTTGCCACGATGGGCGAACTCGGCCTGGAAGGTCTGAGCTTCGACTCCAAAGTTGGTGCGCAAGAGGCGATGGAAGTCCTTGACCTGGCTCAAGACCAAGTCAACGGCATGCGAGCGAACCTCGGTGCCATCCAAAACCGCTTGATCTCGACAACCGATAACTTGGGTGTCGCGGTCGAAAACCTGAGCGCCGCGAACTCGCGTATGCGTGACACCGACGTCGCTCAGTCCTCGGCTGAATTGGCGCGTAACAACATTCTCCTGAACGCCTCCACGAGCGTGTTGGCGCAGGCGAATGCGACGCCTCAGCAGGCATTGCGCTTGATCGGCTGATCCACGATTTAAGTATTCAAGAAACAGGCTTTGCTTCGTGTTTCAGGGGAGGGGATCTCCTTCCCTCCCCGGTACCTAGCCTACCCGAAGAGGGCTTCGGCCTTCTTCGGAGGTACTTTCGGCTAGGGACTTAATACCAGTTTTCGGGCGGATCATTCAGCTGCGTATCGAAACTGGCCGATGAAGTAGATGCCATGGATATCAAAGGATTGGTTCGTTCCATTGTACCGTTCACGCGAAACGCAGAGACCGCACAAGCGGTCGCGGCGAAGAAGCGTACTGAAACGGGTGGAGCGACGGATCGCGATGCCGATGGCAAGCAAAATCAGTCCGAGGAGCATCATCAGGGCCCTCTGACTCCCGAGCAAGTGCAGGATGCGATTCGCTTTCTCGAAGGCCTCCAGGGTGTGAAGGACAATCACCTGACAGTCCGGCTCTCCGAAACCGACGGCATTCGCGTGATCTACATCGAAGACTTATCTGGCAAAATCGTTCGCCGCTTGGCGGAGCTCGATCTGCGCGCCATTTTGAAAACCCGCAAAGATGCTCAGCCCAAAGCAAGCGGGAATCTCCTCAACAAATCGGCTTGAACCGTTCTCTGCGCCAAGACCCAGACCCAAATCTGAGTTGGTACCCCATTGCGCAGGCGTGGGCCGTCAAAATGTCGGCGGTGAGGTAGGCAAAAAGGGTCGATTGTTGGGCGATTCCGTCGTGAATTCGAGCTGATCCAGTGAGTTGAAAATGGTCCGAGCCAAACGATTGACTCACTGTTGCGCGTAAGACTTGCGAGAATAAGTAAAGGATCCATGGATGGATTTGGATGAAGTCAGGAGGACTTCGTGCCCGCGATCACCTTCGGTGGAATGAACTCTGGTCTCCCGCCCGATCTCGTAGAGAGACTGGTGGAAGCTGAGCGTCTGCCGGTTAAAAAAATGGCAGAGCAAAAAGGCAAGAGCGAAGAGCGCCTGAAGCTCGTCTCTGATCTTGAAACCAAGATCAGTGCCATTCGCGGCAGTCTCGGTGAGCTGGCCAGTGCCCGTGGCTTCGCGGACATCAAAGTCTTGAGCGGTGATCCGAATATCGTGCAGGGAATAGTCGATCCTGCGCTCTCGCAACCGGGCAGCTGGAATATCGAAGTCGTGAAGCTTGCCGAAAAAGCCGCGGCGATCACCAACGGGTTTCCGGACAAAGACAAAACCGAAATCGGGGTCGGTTATTTCAAATTCAAAACCGCCGACGGGTATCGGGAAGTCTACATCAACGGTGATAACAACACGCTCGAGGGCGCGGCGCAGGCCATTAACAACGCCAAGCTCGGCGTGCGCGCATCGGTCATCAACGATCGTAAGGAGAAGGATTCTCCTTTTAAGCTCGTGATAGCGGCGGACGCCGTAGGTTCCGATAACACCGTCGAATATCCGACGCTGTATTTCCTCGATGGTGATCAGGACATTTTTTTCGATTCGGAAAAAGAAGCCTCGAACGGAATTGTCAAAGTCGACGGTTTCGAGTTTGAGATCGCCGACAACACGCTCAAAGACATGATTCCCGGCGTCACCCTTGAACTCAAGCAGGCCGCGCCCGGCCGTAGCGTCAACGTGACAGTCAAAGAGGATCTCGAGGTGGTCAGCGGGAAGATCAAGTCCTTTGTTGATGCCATGAATGGCGTGCTGGGCTTCATTCAGCAACAGAACAAGCTCGACAAGAGCACGGACACGACAAAAACTCTCGGTGGCGACGGTCTCATTCGAAGTATCGAACAGCGGCTGCGCCAGATGGTTCTCACTCCGCAGTACGGGGTTAAAGGCACGATCCGGAACCTGAACCAAATGGGCATCCAGTTCAACCGCGCCGGCACGCTCGATTACGACGAAAAGAAATTCAACGCGGTTTTGGCGCAGAACCCCGAAGCCGTGCATTCGTTCTTCGTCGGGGACAACATGAACACCGGATTTGTCCCGACCGTCCGTCGCGAAATCGGCACCATGCTCAATAGTGCATTCGGACCTCTGTCCAACCGCAAGCGTGGTTTGCAACAGAAAATCGACCAGATCGATCAGCGCATTGAGACCAAAGAGCGGCAGCTGGTTCGTCGTGAAGAACAGCTGCGGAACAAATTCGCCAAGCTCGAGGAAACACTCGGCCGAATCAAAGGCCAGGGACAAGCGATGGCCGCGATTCAGTCGGGCGGCGGCGGTGGCGGATGAGAACGAATAAATTTTGAAGACGAATGAGGGCCGGACTCGAGGGCGTGGGCCGCGAATCCGATGAAAAGCAAAAGGACCAAGGAGATCATCCCACGGCAGTCGCGGGACGATCGGAAGACAAGTTCGGAGTTCCAGAAACGATGAAGAATGCGTATCAGAAGTACAAGCAGACGTCGATCCAAAGCGCCAGCCGCGAAAAGCTCCTTCTCATGATGTACGAAGGCGCCATCAAATTCGTGAAGCTTTCCATTCAGGCCATCGAACAAAAGCGGATCGCGGACAAAGGGATCAATATCGGTCGCGCCTACGATATCATCTTGGAACTCAATAATACGCTGGATCACAAAGTGGGCGGAGAGATCTCGAAGAATCTCGAGCAACTCTACATGTACATCACCGATCAGCTGACTCAGGCGAACATCAAGAACGATGTGCAAAATCTCAAGAACGCATTGCAGGTTCTCGAGACTCTATACGACGGATGGCAAAAGGCCATCGAACAACTCAAGGCTAAAGAAGAAAAAGGCGCGTAAGGCCGGCATTCCAGGGAGGGAGCGACGATGGAGAGGAT
>JAMPXM010000060.1 GCA_023701225.1 Pseudobdellovibrionaceae bacterium
ACCGATCTTGGTGTTCGTGGTTCTGATTTCGGGCATCAGTTTTTGGCTGGGCGACCGGGTTTTACCCGTGATCACGCAGAAGAAAAACTACGTCTACTTCGTCGAAATCCGTAAGCAGCCGGGCTTGTACTCGACCGTCAAGACGAACAAAATCTGGTATCGATCGAATAACATTTTGTTCAACATGAAGACCTTCCAGCCCGATAGAGCGTATGCAGAAGGTCTGACGATGTATTACTTCGACGGGGATTGGCAGCTGATCCAAATCATTTCGGCCGCCAGTGTCGCGCTCAAGGGCGAATCTTGGGAACTGACCCAGGGGCACGTCACGTTGTTTCCTCGCGATGGCCATGTCCCGCTCACTCAGGATTTCAAACAAAAGACCATCATTATGGGCGAAGACAGTGCTGACTTGCAGTCGACTTCTCAAACTTCGGACATTCTGAGTTTGAAAGAGCTGGAGCGCTTCATTCAGCGCAATAAGGAAGCCGGTTTGGACACGCTTCGCTATGAGGTGGATTACCACGCCAAATTCAGTTTCGCGTTCGCTGCTTTCGTGATGTCTTTTATCGGCATCCCATTCAGCGTGAGCCGACAACGATCCGGGGGAACCGCGCTCAATATCGGTCTCTGCGTCGGATTGGCGTTTGCTTATTGGGCGGCTTACAGTTCGGGCCTCACACTGGGCCACCACGGGGCCTTGCCGCCGATTCTCGCCGCCTGGGTCCCGAACCTGGCCGTTATGGTATTGAGTACGGTCATTCTCATGCGTCTGAAGAAGTGACTTCGGAGTTTCGTTTTCAGGCTATCGAAAAGCTTTCGCAAACGCTTAGATATTGCGTTGTTTCAAGAGTTTAAGCTCGATTTCTCGGCAAAAATGGGATAGTGGTACGCCACGTTATTTGCTAAAATCATATACTTCTATATGGCGGACTTCGCTGGATGACAGGACCTGATGGTTCGACTGTTCCGTCGGAGGCGCGATTTGAGGGACTCACATGATTCTCGAGATTCTGACATATCCCGATCCGCGGCTGCGCAAGAAAGGTGTTGTGGTCGAGACCGTGACACCGGAGCTGGCCAAGCTCGCTCAAGACATGCTCGAGACCATGTACGATTCCGAGGGCATTGGTTTGGCGGCTCCGCAAGTCGGGCACTCGGTGCGGTTGCTGGTGATCGACACGCGTCCGCGTGATGAGCAGGGAAATGTCGATACAAGCGGCATGACGGAGTTGGAACAGCAGATCCCGCAGCCATTGATCGTATTCAATCCAAAGATCGTGAAATCCTCTGGGCGTACGACGTACGAAGAAGGCTGCCTGAGCGTTCCCACGTTTTTCGAAGACGTCGATCGCTTCGATTATATTGAAGTCGAAGCGATGAATGAAAAAGGCGAAAAGATCCTCTTAAAAACCGATGGTTTGTTGGCGATTTGCATCCAGCACGAGATGGATCATCTCGATGGCAAGTTGTTCATCGATCGTTTGAGTCCTGTGAAGTCCGGTCGCATCAAGAAGCGGATTGAAAAGCAGGGTTATCCGACTCCTGAAGAGGCACGCGAAGAGCGTGCGCGCCGCAAGACAGACCGCACCAAGCAGGAAGAGCCCGCGGGTTGAATTTTCTTCTGAGGTAGGCAGACGTGAGTAAGGTCCGGGTTCTTTTTCTCGGTACTCCTGAGTTCGCCGTTGCGTCTCTGCAACGTATGATCGCGGATGAACACTTCGAGCTTGTCGGCGTGGTCACTCAACCGGATCGACCGGCCGGGCGCAAGATGCAATTGCAGCCAAGTCCCGTGAAACAGCTCGCGCTCCAGCACGGATTGCGAGTCTTCACGCCCGAATCGGTCAACAAGCCTGAAATCCTCGATGAGTTGAGAACCCTGGGCGCCGAGAGCGCGGCGGTGGTGGCGTTCGGGCAGATCCTTTCGCAAAAATTTTTGGATCTCTTTCCACACGGAGCGGTCAACGTGCATGGTTCGTTGCTTCCGCGGTGGCGGGGAGCAGCGCCGATTCAACGTTCGCTCATGGCTGGCGACAACGAAACAGGCGTCTGCCTGCAGACAGTCGTCAAGAAATTGGATGCGGGTGCGCTTCTCGGATCCCGAAAAGTCTCGATCACCGATCAGACCGACGCGGTATCTTTGCATGACGAACTCAAGGCGCTCGGCGCGGATCTTTTGCAAACGGAGTTCATGGATTACTTACGTGGTCATCTCACTGCGATTGCGCAGGATGAGTCGCAGGTCACGTACGCCGCGAAAATCGACAAAGCCGAAGCGAAAATTGAGTGGGGACGCCCTTCACGCGAGATCTTCAATCAGATCCGCGGCCTGACCATGGGACCCATCGCATGGTCTTCGCTTGGCGGCAAGATGGTGAAGTTCCACAGAACATACGCGCGCAGCGATGGAGATTCACGCGTGGTGCCTGGCACTGTGCTCGATGTTCAGCCGAGCTCGTTTTCCATCGCTTGTAGCCAGGGTCGTTTGGAAGTGCTAGAGATTCAACCCGAATCACGATCGAAGATGACGGCCGACGCCTATGTGCGCGGTTATCCATTGCAACCAGGGGATCGGTTTGGCTCCTAAGGCAGCTCAAAAGAGTGGGTTTATGATCGCGCCGAGCCTTTTGTCGGCCGATTTTTCCAAGCTTGGCGAGGAAATCGACGCCGTCGCTCGCGCGGGTGCCGATTGGATCCACGTTGACGTCATGGATGGACATTTCGTTCCGAATTTGACGATTGGCGCGCCGGTGGTGAAATCGTTGAAGCCGGTTTCGTCACTTCCGCTCGATTGCCATCTCATGATCGAAAATCCGGAGCAATACATCGCGGACTTCGTGGCGGCCGGCGCCGACTACATCACGATTCATGTCGAAGCTTCGCGTGACCCGGCCGCGACTCTTCGTGAAATCCGGAGGCTGGGCGCCAAGGCGGGAATCACGCTCAAGCCGGCCACCCCGGTAGACGCACTCGTTCCGTTTTTGGCGGATGTCGATTTGGTTCTGATCATGACTGTGAATCCGGGGTTTAGCGGTCAGGTGTTCATGGCCGAACAAGCCGCGAAATGTGCGATCATCCGCGAACATCTGAATCGCTTGGGTTCGAAAGCCTTGATCGAAGTCGATGGCGGTATCAATCCACAAACGGCGAAGCAATGTCTCGATGCGGACGTCCTCGTCGCGGGGAACGCCGTGTTTCGGGCGGCTGATTATGGTGTCGCGATTCAGGCTCTCAAGAACGCGAAGGGATAACGGGGATTTTTATGCATGTGATTGCGGTGACCGGAAGCGGTTTGACCATGGAACTGGCGTGGGAAGTGGCGTACGGTGAGGGCCGTGTGCGTGTCGAACTGGATGCCGCCGCGCGGTCGCGTATGGCCGAATCACGCGCGTACATCGACGGGCGCATGATGTCCGGGGAAGCCATTTACGGCGTGAACACCGGTTTCGGTGCGTTCTCTAGCGTGCGCATCAGCCCGAGCGAAATCATTCAACTGCAAAAGAATTTGATTCGCTCGCACTCCGTCGGTGTGGGCGAACCGTTTACTCCAGCGCAAACACGCGCGATCATGTATCTGCGCGCCAATGCGTTGGCGACAGGGAAGAGCGGCATTCGTCCCTTGGTCGTCGATAAAATTCTCGAATTCCTGAACGCCGGCATTGCGCCCGTGATTCCGCAGCAGGGAAGCGTGGGGGCCAGTGGCGATCTCGCGCCGCTTTCGCATCTCGCTCTCGCGCTCATCGGCGAAGGCGATGTATGGAAAGACGGCCAACAGGTTCCCGTGGCTGGTGTCTTGAAAGAAAAAAATATCGAGCCTCTCGAGCTTCAAGCCAAAGAAGGGCTGTCGCTGATCAATGGGTGTCAGGTGATGACGGCGGTCGGCCTCCTGAATGGCTATGAAGCTCGTCGCTTGGCGTGGATGGCGGATCTCGCGGGCGCGATGACGCTCGAGTCGATTCGCGGCACGCGCTCCGCGTTTGATCCACTGATCGCCGCCACACGCCCGCATCCGGGTGAGGCGAAAACAGCGCGCAATCTGATGAAGATCCTGGGCGAGAGTTCTCCGATTTCCGAGAGCCATGTCGATTGCAATCGCGTGCAGGATGCGTACTCCTTGCGGTGCATGCCGGCAGTGCATGGCGCGACCAAGGACGCTCTTCGCCATGGTATCCAGGTGCTTGAGATCGAAGCCAACTCATCGACGGATAATCCGCTCGTGTTCGCCGAAAACGGGAAGATCCTATCTTGCGGCAACTTCCACGGCGAACCGGTCGCGTTTCAGCTCGACTTCATGGCCATCGCGCTTTCGGCAATGGCTTCGATGTCCGAATGTCGCGTTGAGAAACTGATCAATCCCGCGATGAGCGGCTTGCCGGCGTTTCTCGCGCCGCAAGGTGGTTTGAATTCCGGTCACATGATCGTGCAGGTGGCGGCGGCGGCCTTGGTGAGTGAAAATAAAATTCTCTCCCATCCCGCGTCGGTCGACAGTATTCCGACATCGGCTGACAAAGAAGATCACGTCAGCATGGGCACGATCGCGTCGCGAAAATTCGGTCAGATCGTGCGTAACGCCGAGAACATCGTGGCCATGGAGATTCTCTCCGCGTCGCAAGCTTTGGATTTGCTCAAACCGTTACAGCCGTCCGGCGCAGTCAAGGCGGCCTACGATGTGGTCCGCAAAGAAGTGCCGTTCGCGGACGTCGATCGCGTTTTCGCGCGTGACATCGAAGCGATCAAATACATGATTCGCGACGAGCGCCTGTTGCGGGCCGCGACCTCGAGCGGCTCTTTGGAATGGTAACTTTTCATTGAGGGATCAAATGAAAGCGAATGAAACGACCACTGGAAAAAACGTCAAGCGAGTCATCCACGCGCCTCAAGGGACCGGTTTGAATTGCAAGGGTTGGTTGCAAGAGGCCGCTTACCGCATGATTCAGAATAATCTCGATCCGTCGGTCGCGGAGCGGCCAGAAGACCTGGTCGTATACGGCGGCATCGGCAAGGCCGCACGTAATTGGGAGTGTTTTGACAAGATTTTGGCCGCGTTGCGCGACCTCGAAGACGATGAGACGCTGCTGGTGCAAAGCGGGAAGCCCGTGGGCATTTTGAAGACTCACCGAGACGCGCCTCGCGTGCTGCTCGCCAATTCGAATCTCGTCGGCAAATGGGCGAACTGGGACCATTTCCATGAACTCGATCGCAAGGGTTTGATGATGTACGGCCAAATGACGGCCGGTTCGTGGATCTACATTGGTACGCAAGGCATCGTGCAAGGCACTTATGAAACTTTTGTTGAAGCCGGACGGAAGCATTTTGGCGGCGATCTGAAGGGACGAGTCATTCTCACGGCTGGCTTAGGCGGAATGGGTGGCGCACAGCCGCTCGCGGGAGTCTTCGCCGGTGCCGTGGTACTTGGCGTGGATGTGGATCCCAGTCGCATCGCCAAACGCTTGGAAACGAAATATGTCGACGAAAAAGCCGACAATCTCGACGATGCTTTGGCGCGCGTGGCGAAGTACAAGGCCGCAGGCGTAGCGAAGTCGATCGCGCTCGAAGGCAATATGGCGACGGTGATCCATGAACTCCTGGCGCGCGGTTTTGCGCCGGACTTGTTGACCGACCAAACTTCGGCTCATGATCCGGTCAACGGCTATATCCCCGAAGGGCTCACGCTCGAGCAAGCGGCGATGTTGCGCAAAGAAAATCAGAAGGAGCACGCGCGCCTCGCGATCGCGTCCATGGCCAAGCACGTCGATGGCATGCTCAAGATGCAGAAAAAGGGCGCGATCACTTTCGATTATGGCAACAACATTCGTGCAATGGCCGTCGAGGGTGGTTGCGAACGCGCCTTCGACATCCCGGGCTTTGTGCCTGAGTACATTCGGCCCTTGTTTTGTAAAGGCAGTGGCCCGTTCCGCTGGGTGGCGCTCTCGGGAGATCCAGCCGATATTCAAGTTACTGACGACGCCATTCGTGAGTTGTTTCCGCATAAGAAACATCTTTTGCGCTGGCTTGATATGGCGGAGGAGCGGATTCAATTTCAGGGGCTGCCCGCGCGGATTTGTTGGTTGGAATACGGTGAACGTCATTTGGCGGGATTGAAGTTCAATGAGTTGGTCGCCAGTGGTCAAGTCAAAGCGCCGATCGTGATCGGCCGAGATCATCTCGATTGCGGATCGGTTGCGTCTCCGAATCGTGAAACCGAGGCGATGAAGGATGGGTCTGACGCGGTTGCGGACTGGCCGATTCTCAATGCGCTCGTCAATACGGCCTGCGGTTCGACATGGGTGAGCTTTCATCATGGCGGAGGTGTCGGCATGGGTTATAGCCTTCACGCGGGCCAGGTCATCGTCGCCGACGGGACCAAGGAAGCCGCCGCGCGCTTGGAGCGCGTTCTGAAGGCGGATCCCGCGATGGGCTTGTTCCGACATATTGATGCTGGATACGACGATGCTCGACAAGTCGCGCGAGAGCGCGGTGCGCGCTCTCCTTGGCTGTAGCTCTGAACTTTTGAAAACTGGTCCCCATTGATGTTGTTCCCGGCTCGGGCGCGGCATTTGCTCAGCGCTCCGGGCGATGTCGGTCAATTGCCCCTATTGTTCAGACTCAAGCTCTGCCGGATCCGAAACGCGGACCGTGATCCGATTTGGCAGTTTTGTGCGCAAGTCCGATGGCGTGCGCGTGCCGCGCTATCGGTGTCGCCGATGCAAGTGTAGTTTCTCGGCGGCGACCCTGGATGTTTGCGTACATCAAAACAAACGTCAGGTGAATGACCCCGTTCGTGACCTCCTCTGCTCCAACGTCTCGCAACGCAGGATTGCCAAGATCATCAAGATCGATCGCAAGACCGTTGTCCGCAAACTCCTCTTCTTGGCCACACAGGCCGAACAGCGGCTCGAAGCCATCAACAGCTCCACGGCCAAGCCCGATAAAGTGATGTTCGATGACCTGATCACCATTGAGCACACCAAATGTAAACCCCTCGCCGTCACGGTTATTGTACAGGACAAGACGCGACGGATCTTGGGTCTGGAGGTGGCCAAGATTCCAGCCAGTGGTAAGCTCGCGGCCGTGGCGCGCACGAAATACGGGCACCGCAAAGACGAGCGCCGTGCCAGCCGCGCTCGGCTCTTCACCCGCCTACAGGCGACCGTCGCCGAGCGCGCTGTCATTAAAACCGATCAGGAACCGCATTATCCGGCCTGTGTGCAGAAGTTTTTTCCGAACTGCGAGCATCGCACCTACGCCGGAGCTAAGAGCGCCGTCGTCGGCCAAGGGGAGCTCAAACGCAAAGTGCATGACCCCTTGTTCAGCATCAACCACACTCTGGCCATGCTCCGCGCCAACATCAATCGCCTGAATCGTCGCACCTGGTGCACGACGAAACGCCCCGATCGTCTGCGCGCCCATCTCCTGGTTTATGCCGTTTATCACAATGATGAGTTGCTCAAGAAACCGGTCAATTGAGGTATGCGCAGCATCGAGAACTCTCTCTGCACGGCTCAAATGCAATGACTCCGAAGATCCATTTCCCCCTGCTTGATGTGAATTGATTCGCTTGCGCTCAAGCTTCAACGGCGCGTCACCTTGGGACCAACACGAAAAGGGACCAGTTTTAAAAACTTAGCGCCGCAATGCTTCGGCTGGCTGGAGGCTCGTTTCACGACGTGCCGGGAAGTACGCGCTCAGGACCGCGATGACACACGCCATGAACACCACGCCGACAATGAGGCGATAGTCGACATCCGCCTTAAGTGACGACTCATAATAAATGGCAGGAAGAATATCCATCGGAAAAACATTGATGATCAAACAAACCAAGAGGCCACCGACCACTCCACCGACCATTCCGACAAGCGCCAAGTTCACGCCCACTCCAATGAAGACCCGCCGCGTGCGCGAGGGACTTAGCCCCATCGCCATCAACAAGCCGATGTCCTTACGCTTCTGCGTGAGTAAGAGCACCAACACCGTTGTGATGGAAAAACTTGAGATCAAGGCCGCAAGGCCCAGAACCACGCCGATCGCGATCTTCTCCATCTTGAGCGCAAAGAAAAGCGTGCTGTTGCGATCAATCCAAGTGGTGACCTTCGCTCCCGCGCGCTCCAGCTGCGCTTGAATCGGCGCGTAGTCATCCGGGTCCGGCAAACGTACCTCGATCCCAACTTCCTTGCTGGCCGCTTCATGAAAACGCGTCAATGTCGTTCTGCGGTCGTAGTAGATCACCTTGGAATCGATATCGGCGATATTTGTAACCAAGAGTCCTTTGACGATCACTTGCTCGAACTCAGGTTTTTCGCCAGCCGGTAAAAGAAGTGCCTCGGGTGAAATGATCGTGATGCGGTTTCCAGAAAAAATTCCCAGCCGCTCAGCAAGGCCGACCCCCATCAGAATTTCACCGGGCCCCAAAACGATATCCGTCGGGCTTTGTGGTCCATCATCTTCGATTGGTGTCTGGATCGGCTCCAATTCAGCGGCGCGCTCGCCTTTTCGCCCGCGATTCATCGCCCGCTTCACGTCACGCAGGATCTGCCGTAAATTCTCCGCATCCGTGCCGCGCGCGATCGCGCCATCAAAAAGACCTTCGTCGGTCCTCAGCATCACTTCCTGGGTTTCATAGAGCTTGGCTTGCAGATCCGAACGCGCCTGCAACCCCGTCGTCACCACGTGACGGCCGACACTTTCAAAATCATTCACGCCCGGAAGGGTCACAACGAGATGCGGCTCAACGGCCAGCATCCGTTCTTTGAGCGAATCATTGAAGCCGTTCATGACGCTCAAAACAACGATCAGCGCCATCACGCCGATGCCAACGCCAAAAATGCAAATCCAGGCCACCGTCCGCACCAGTGAGCCCGCGCGTCGCGAAAAAAGATAGTGCTTAAAAAGATCCCAAGAGAGCATCCAGCGAGAATAGGATGAACGGACGATACCTGGCAAGGGACGAACGCCGCACCTTTCCACAACCGCCAAACGGGAAGACTTCTTGCTATCACCGCCTGGTTATTCGATCCTCAGTCCCGGCCCCAAGAAGTACCGCTGCAGCGGCGCGCGGAAGGACAGAGCGAACCACAATGGTCCACGTCATCCTAGCTCTTAATATCCTGATCTATTTGATGTGGCTCTTTCTGACACCGGCGGCCAGCGATTTTATGACGGCTCATTTTTTAGTCAGCTGGGACGCGCTCCTAGATGGCCGCATCTGGGTTCTGCTCACTTCGGCTTTCTCGCACAACCTCGGCTTTCATATTCTCCTCAACATGCTCGTGCTGCAAAGCTTCGGCGGCCTCATGGAGCAAGTTCTTGGGAGCTTTCGTTTTTTTCGCTTCTACCTGGTCGCAGGCATCCTAGCTTCGCTCACTCACGCCACGATTTCGGCCTTCGTTTTGGACCAGCCCGATTTGCCGGCCCTGGGAGCGTCAGGCGCAATCGCCGGAACCGTCGCACTATTCGCGCTATTATTTCCAAAAGAGAAACTTCTGATCTTTGGACTCTTGCCGCTTCCAGCGATCTGGGGCGCGGTCGTCATCGTCGCGCTCGATCTTTGGGGACTTTATGTTCAGGCCGGAGGCGGCGGGCTTCCGATCGGCCATGGCGCGCACTTAGGCGGTGCCTTTACGGGAGTCGCGTACTATTTTCTTTTTTTACGACGACGCATGCGAAGCTTCTCGGATCATCTGGGGTGAAGCGAAATTAGGAACCTGTTCCCGAGAACCAACGCCGGATCCGGCGCCAAAATCCGGGCCTTTCGACCCGGTCAAGCTTTTGCGCGCGCGAAAATCGTTTGACGTACTCATGACCCATCTCTGGGACACCACTTTGGCGATTCAAGAGATTCTCACGAATGCGAAGCTTATCCGCATCGGCGAGATCCGGAACATGAGCCAGCAGCAGAAGCGCTTGGCGAACGGCGATAGCATCAGGCTGGACATCGAATTGAATCGTCTCGCTGACCTCGGATTCACTCGCTTCATCGCATTCGACATCCTCTTCGAGGATGAAGCCGGTCTTCACTCCATCAAAGATATTCCACTCAACGACCTGACCGAAGAAGTTCACCTGGTGTTTGATAACATTGCTGTCTTCATCCGACCAAATCAGGAGATCGACGTCTTTGGTGCTATGAAACCAGCGCGAGAGCGTGGTGTTGCCTTCGGACTCGTTCACGTCCACCGCGACTTCACGCAAAGAACGCCCCAAGCTTTCCGCATCGAAAAGCAACGGGACGGCACGCTCAGCTGCAGTGTTCAAAATCTTTTTCGTCATTTCTTCTTAGGATCGACGTTTTTTTCTTCCGCGGCCGACTCAATCGAAGCAGGAGTTCTTGCGTCAGACTCTTCCTCTCGGACTTCCTTCACACTGCCCCTCAGCAAGAAGGATTTCTGCAGAGCCTTCAAAGTGACGACCGTTTCATTCAACGCCTCATACGCACGCGCGCTCGCTTTCGGCAGCTCCGGCGCCATTTGCGTGAGCATCGGCATGAAGACTTGCATTTCTTGGGTCAGAATCGCGGTATTCTTGGCAATTTTGCCTAGATCGGCCGCGAGCTCGGGCGAATTTTTTGTGAACTCCGGAAGCACGCGCGCAAGCTCATTCGACAACATCGCGAGGTTGGTCAGCGCCGTCGCCATTTGATCGTTCTTGTTGCCCTTACGCAAGAGATTGGCTGTTTCTTTGGCCATCGCATTCATGTTCTGAACCAACGGGCGCATCTCGTCGAAGATCTTGACGATATTTTTGGAGCGTTCCGGGTCCAGGAAGGCCTCGGCGACGACGCGTAGATTTTCCATCATTTGGCCAAGTGTTGCCAAGTGCGGTCCCAGCTTGCGGCCATTGAGCAAGTCCATGATATCCGCGGATTCTTCGGAGGGGAGATTCGCGTTCTCGGCAACAAGTCTAGCGGAGTCGCTACCCACGGAGATATCCAATACTTTTTCACCGATGATAAACGGGCGCATGACTCGCACGACACTGTCTTCGCGGACTTTCACATGGAACTTACGCGAAATACGGAAACGCACGAGGATTTCGTTGTTATTTTTCAGTTCCACCGTCTCAACGCTGCCGGCGCGCAAGCCCGCCATCTGCACAACCGTTCCCGCGTGAATCCCGTCCGCGCTCTGGAAAGTCGTCTCCAGATCCACTTTCGGCTCAAACCAACCGCGACGGATCGCAACGCCCATCATCGCCGCGCACACGCCAACGACGGCTGTCATCACGAATAGCCCGGCGACTCTCTCGAATTTGTTGAATTTGATTTTCACCCGTTCGCAACCTTTCTGCCGCCCGCATGGCGAGCATCATCCGAACGATCTTCCCAAGTCAATTTGCCGTGCTCGACCCGAATCATCTGCGTCGCTAGCTCCAGAGACGCACTCTCCCCGCGCGAAGTAAAAAAAACATGTTCCAGACCGTGCTTCGTCCGATGCTCTTCCAAGAGACCAAGGAACGCTCTCACTGTATCCCGATCCATGCCGACGAAGGGGTCATCAAAAATCAACATCGACGGGCGCATCACGAAAGTACGCGCCACGACCGTCGCTTTGCGAGACGCACCGCTAACGGATGCGGGACGACGATCCTTGAAGCGAAGGAGCTGAAAGTGATCCATAAGATAGGCCACCCGTTCTTCGGCTTCCGGCAAGGGCAGCTCGCCGTGATACTGCAGCGGCAACATGAGATTGTCCCACAACGTCCGATTGGCCAAAAGACCGCCGAGGTCAAAGCCGTATCCGATTCGCTTGCGGAAAGGCAGAAACTCCTCGAACGACATCTGACAAACATCTTGTCCGTTGATGAAATATGAACCGCTCTTCGGCGAAAGGAGCCCGGCGAGGATCTTCAGAAGCGCGCTCTTGCCCATGCCGCTCGGCCCCGTCACCATCGTGTTCCCGCCGCAGGGCAAATCAAATGTGACGTCCTCGAAGAGTGGCGCTGCTCCATCGTATCCGAACGCCATGTTTTTGAGCGTGAGGCTTTCGATTTTCACAAAATCCCCAGAGCCATGAGTTGGTTCAGATAGAACAAGGTCGTCATCCCGAGATTAAAAGTCGTTACATAGATCACGCTATTGACCACGGCCTTTGTTGTGACCTGTGGCACTTCATGCGCGCTCTGGCTCACGAGCATCCCTTGATAACAGGCGATGATGAATATGATGATGCCGCTAAATCCATTCTTCGCCAGAAAGAGCCAAATGTCCGCTGTCGTGAACGCGCGCGCGAGACTGTCGGCGTAAAAAGCAAAAGGCATGTCACTGATAAATCGCGTCACCAGAAAGCCGCCGATCAAGGCGATGGCGCAGAAATAAAACGCCAGACACAAAACGCTGATCACGCCGCCGACGATGCGTGGAAAGACGATGTAGGACAGCGGATTGATGCCCATCGCTTCAAGGGCTTCGATCTCCCGATTGACTCGCATGTTGCCGACTTCGCTAGCGACCGCGGTCCCTGATCGCGCGATCACGAGCAGTGCCGTCACCAGCGGACCTAGCTCACGTACGATGATGACAACCATCAGGTTGCCCACCATCTCGGCGCTTCCCAGGAGCGAGAGCTGCGCGGAACTTTGCAGGATCACGATCCCGCCGGTCGCAAGAGCCAAGACCGAAGTGAGCGGCATGGCTTGCCAACCAGTGAAGTAAATTTGCGCGCTGACCACACTGATGATCGTGCGCAATCCTTGAGCTTGATCGTAGATTGCCGCGCGGATGGACAAATACACCATTTGCAAGACCTGCAGGGTGTACGTCGTCACATCGATCACTTTGCGACCGAGTTTGTCGATTTCACTCAATAAAAACCGGAGTGGGCCCATGGTGATTTCTTCGGAGAAACTTTCTCCAGACAAGATGGGACGAAAGTCCCGAATGAGCCAAAGAGAGCTTTAATAAGCCCAAAGTGAATAGAAGATGGATTTCACGGCTTCCCAGGCAACTTCGTGCCGCCCAGGCGTGTAGCTTCCAGAAATCACGGCCCGAGGATAGATGGGAATCGAGGACGGAAACTGAGCTCGGAATGTCGATAGGGCACGGTACATATGCAGACGGCTGGTCACCAACACAACGTCCCGGCATCTCAGGGCCTCGACCAACGCCAAGGACTGTTGGGCATTGCCCCATGTGGTCTGCGAGGTTTTCTCTAAAATGACATCGGATTCGCGCAAATCGCCGTGATAAGGCCAGAGCGGAAAAATATCGCGAAGCTCGGCCTGGGGATGAACTCCGGAGATGATCAGCTTCTGAACCGACTTGCGGATCAGAAGATCAAATCCCTCACGCACACGCCCCGGGCCTCCGGTAACGACGATCGCGCAGTCGGCGGCATGATCCTCAGTCCAACTCGTGGCCGGAAATGCACGCACCCGCGTGGCTTCGCGGCTGAAGAGCCAGCCACTCAACAAAAAAACCACAACGACGAAGGCGGCGATCGCGCGTTTTTTCACGAGAGCCTTTTCTCAAGCACGAGTTGCCAAAACCTCAATCTCAACTTGAACACCTTTCGGCAATCCCGCGACCGCAACCGTGGAGCGCGCTGGCGGCTGCTCCTTGAAATAACGCCCATAGATCTCGTTCACGGCAGTGAAGTCGTTCATGTTGGTGAGATAGATCGTTGTCTTCACGACATTCTCAAACCCCAAGCCCGCCTGCTTCAGAACGGCCTGGATGTTCTTCATGACCAGCTCCGCCTGCTCAGGCACACTCCCCTGCAAAACC
>JAMPXM010000061.1 GCA_023701225.1 Pseudobdellovibrionaceae bacterium
GGAGACACCGGAGTTGATTTGTGAAGAAGGCACCGAAATGGGGACACCGTTTCGGATTTGCGTGTACGCGCGTCCGTCGGAACGTATGGGCGTGCGCTTCGATCTGCAAAAAAGTTTTCGTCGTTTGAACGCGATCAATTCTTGGATGAGCGATTGGATCCCTGGCACCGAACTCAACAAAGTGAATGAGGCGGCGGGCGCTCGCCCCGTCGTCGTTCGACAGGAGCTTTTTGATCTCCTGCGTTTTGCGCGTGAGGTGAATGAGGCGACCGATGGGGCGTTTGATCCCACCTTCAATGCGTTTTGGGGTTTGTACAGTTTCAAGCCGGAATCCAAGCGTGAGCCGACGGACGAGGAGATTCAGGACCGGTTACCACTTGTGAATTTCCGAAATGTGATTTTGGACAGCACTCAGCGCACGGTGTTTTTGCGAAAGCCGGGAATGAAGCTTGGGCTCGGCGCGATCGGGCAAGGTTATGGCGTTGATCAGGCCGTGGCGGAATTGAAAACGCGTTATGCAGCGGGCTTTGTGGACGGAAGCGGGGATACCGCATTCTGGGGAAAAAAGCCAAACGGCGAACTGTGGGTGACCGCGATTCGCGATCCCCGCGATAAGACGCGCGACATCGGCCGAGTGGTCGGTACGGATTTCGCCGTCACGACCGCTGGCGACGACGAGAAGTTCTTTATGGTCGGAGATCGTCGCGTGCATCATATCCTGGATCCGAAAACGGGACGCTCGGCGACGGCGTCTCGCCAAGTGACCGTTATCGCACGGACCGCGACCGAGGCTGATGCCTTCGATACAGCGGCGTTTGTCCTAGGTCCCGAGAAGGGTAAAAAGCTGCTGGAAGCGCGCGGCTTGCAAGGTGTCTTCGTCAGCTCCTCGGGAGTGACGATGACCAAGGGCCTGCACCAGAAGAAAACCCAATGGGGCGACGTCTGGGTGGTCGAGTCTATTCATTGAGCTCACTCACTGAGACCAATCACTGAGCCAGCGCGGTGGCGATCGCGGAGATTTCGGCTGTGGTTAAGGCGAGAACGGCGGCGTTGTTCGCCATCACTGGCACATTCTGTCGAGCCGCCAAGATCTGCTCCGCCGTGCGACCTCGCTTGGTCGACATCGCCAATGTACCATGACATGCCTGGCACGCGTTCGCATAGAGAATCGCGCCGTTGGGTGTGCCCGGTACTGGCGTCGGCGTCGGTGTTGGCGTCGGCACGGGTTCGACGACCGGCGGGTCGGCGGCACGCAAGTGGTTGAACGAGATAGAAATGGTGTCGGTGTCCTGGGCGCCAGCGGCCATTTGCTTAAGCATGGTCGCACTCGAAAGAGGTGTCGTGGTATTACCGGCTGGGATGTAGCGATCGACACCGAGGAACGTCGTCCCTTCGATGTATTTCAAACCGTTGATGGAGATACTGATACCTTTGACCTGCATGCCTTGCGCTGCGGTTTTGACGATCGGTCCCGCGATATAGTATGTCGGCGCTCCGCCCACCGGAGTATTGAGCGCGATTCGGATTTCAAACGTGGCTCCGGCGAATTCGCCTGGGCGATCCGTGGCCGTATCGAGATTCCAAGACAAAGTTTTAGCTGTGGCCGTCGTCGTGCCGATCGGAATTTCAACCGTCTTGGCCGCGTAAGCGCTTGCGAAGTCGGCACCCGCACAGGCCGAGCCGCTCACGATGTCGTTCCACGCGGCGTCCGCCACATCGATCGTCGTCTGATTCATGCTTCCCGTGATACCGGGAACATGCCCGGGATTGAGCGCATAGGCCTTGAATTTATCGTAGCCCGGCAATTGAAACGCGAAGAACGCATCGCGCTTGTTGGCCTCTGCAAAGTGAGCGGTGCTGGCGCCGGCGGGACCGGTCGTGACATGGCAACTGACGCACTGGGCGCGGGCAAACGGATGCACGACGGACATGAACATGCTCGCCTGCTCGCTCTCGCACACGCTGAGCCCTTCCAAGCTGGCCAATTCATTGGCTGCAGGCAGACGGAACTCGTTGCTGCAGTTGTTAAAAAACACAGCGGTGACCACCATCGCCATAGTCAGCGCGACATAGCTTGGCCAAGACGGACCACGTTGCAGATTGGCTTTCCCCATATCCCCGATTTACCTCTTAGGCGAACTTAACGAGTCTGTTCAATGTCGCCGTATCGAATTCCCCACGTTGAATTTGATCTAGCATCGCCAACTTGTTGTTGAGCTTTAAATAATTCGCGAAGACGGCCAGCGAAGCTCGCTCCGCATCCCAATTGGTGATGAAGTTCGCGTCCGCCGACTGCGCGTTGGTGTAGTGACCGATTTGAAAGTCAGTCGTGGCGGGACGTCCACTGGGGTGAAACACAATCATGTAGGACATGCTGCGCGAACCGCTGTCGCCATTCGGATTGCCGTCCGGAGTTTCGTTTTGAGTCGTACTCACGCCTCCGTCCGAGGTGATGTGGATGAAGGCGGGCTTGTTCATCACTTCGGCTGTTTTCAAAATGCGACCGACCACAAGACCTGCATCACGGTCTCGGGCGTCAGTGGTCGCACGTGTATTGCCATGGTAATCGTATCCGCCCAAATCAAGGCCGACGGCGCCGGCTTTCCCATTGAGAGCGTTGAAAACGATCGCGGCGCG
Source organism: Pseudobdellovibrionaceae bacterium (assembly GCA_023701225.1). Classification (GTDB taxonomy): domain Bacteria; phylum Bdellovibrionota; class Bdellovibrionia; order Bdellovibrionales; family JAMPXM01; genus JAMPXM01. Next base: position 2,638 of record JAMPXM010000061.1, read on the forward strand.
GGTCACGGTTGCGTTATTTTGCCCAGGGGCGATGCCCCAAGCCGCGGCGACTTCGGGAACAACGCGCGGATCCACGCTCTCGGGCGGACTCTTAGCCAGCACGATGTTCTTTTCCGTCGCGCACTCCACCAAGCGGCCTAACGTGGCACCAGAGGAGCTCGCCATCAAACGAGCCTTTTGACTCGCCGAAAGGCTGCGCAAAGTGTTCAATAACGAGTCGCGGACATTGGGATCACTGCTGAGTTGAGTCGCGAGCGTGCCGCTTGGCGCAAGCGCGCCGTTGATATCGTTAATGCTGCCGACGCGCAAAGGCGCCGAAGGGCGAACAAACGCGGGCTCCATTCCGACTCCGGAAATCGCGTTGTTTCTCGTTCCGAGATTCGGGAGGTCGACACCCTTCAGTCCGGCGGCGTTGACGAGACCGGCGATGCTCTCGCGGTTCTCACTGGAGTCGTCTTGTCCACGATGGCAGACGCCGATCATGGCGGTCTTGGCGACGGCGGTCGCACCCGCCGCTTCGAGGAGACCCTCGACGAATTTGGAAATCAACGTCACAGTACCGTCGGCGTTTGTGCGGCTCGGAATCGGAACGTTGCCGAATTCGCGCACGATGTTAAAGTTCGCAGGCAAGCCGAGGCCGATCGTCGTATAGCTTTGCAACGGTTGGCGATTGGCATCGTGAACAACCATCTGGCCAGGTCCGAGCCATCCACCGGACATGTTGACATGAATGAAAGGGATCAGCGCATTGGCCGTGTCGACAGACGGACACGGTGCGCTTTGAGCATGAGCCGCGAGCTCTCGCGTCACCAACTCGAAGATGGATGGAGCCATGATAAGTCCGCTCGTCGTCAGCAAACCCGATGCGAGAAATTCACGCCGTGATTTCGGCATGCCGTGGCCTGTCCGGGCGAGATAGGACTCCAGGGTTTTCGCTTGCCGCTCGCGCTCCATTTCCATTTCGAGTTTTTGCTCGGCTGTCGGAGGCACATTCGCTGGCGTTTGCTTTTTCGACATATCCAATCCCCTCTTCATTTCCTGTCTCGTCATCACTTCATCGGAAAAACTCTCATCTGTCCTGAGAGTTTACTGATCGTGCGCGTCCAGAGATGCCATGACCGCCGTGCATGCAAAGAGCATTTGGCGGTCGGTATCCGCAGGCGTTGTGCCTGTGATGCTGGCCATGCCGGATTTGATGAGTGTGAGTTCATCTGACGTCTCATTTCGAGCCCAGGCGCTTCTTGCTAGGCGTCGGATCAGGTCGTTTTTCGCCGTGTCGCTGACTTGAGCGGGAGCGGTAGCGAAGTCGACTTGCGTGAAGATGCGTCTTTGATTTTGCGCCAAGGCTTTCTCCGCGATGATTAAGTCCCAGCAGACCTCGCCGGATAAAGTCGTGACGGCAACCCACATGGGCGCGTTGACCGAGTCGGCTTTGCCGGATTCGGCGATTTTCGTCCTCTCGCGGTTGTAGACCTGCAGTGTGCGAGCGCTGGGGACACCAATCCCCGCCATTGAAACCAGGGACGAGAGTACATTTTCCGAGTTCGACACCGCGACGGTTTTCGCACCGTCAGTTCCGATCATTCCGCCGTCGCCGATCATGTAGTTCGAGTTGTCGAGCGCGTTCCCATCCGTGCTGGCGTACTGGCTTTTGGTCAACTGTCCCGGCCCGCAAGCTTGAAACGCCGCCACGACGGACAGAAGGGTGCCGAGAACGACTTTCGTCATGGTTCTACGATTGTGAATCAGTCTTTTCATTTCTCAACCTCACCCTTCGTTTCTTATGTGCTGAGGCAAGCCGGGCTGATCGCGACGATCTCGGCGAGATGCTTGAGCTGGTAGTCCGACTCAAAGCGGTCCGCGATCGTTCGAATCAGAGTTGTTTCTTCCGCGCTCGGTTCACGCTTGCAAATAGCGGTGAAAACCCGCTTGGTCATGCAGCGGCTGAAACCGCGGGAATTCGCCAGCAAACGTCCGAATTCTCCGAGCCCGGTGCCCGTGAGCGCGGAGCGCCAACCGAACTGATCGCTATTCTTCATCGCGGTGGCGTAGTTGATCCAATTGCTATCGCGCGTGACATAACCTGCGGGGAAGACTGCGCTGTTGCGGTTCAACTTTCCAGCGACTTGGCCGGGCGTATAGCGGATGCGGTCGCCATTGAAATCAACGAATGCGAATGCGGGACGAAACGCGTCCATTTGCGTATGACAAGCTTTACACGTCACTTGATAGGTTTGGTTGGATCCGCCGGGGAAACGGTCTACGTCGCGTGCGACGAAGTCGTCCGGACGGCTCGCGTCCATCCAGGCTTCCATCGGGACGCACATGAATTGACGGAACGAGAATTCCACCAAACGGCGATTGGTGCCGGCATCCGCATGCGCGGCGATCCACGCGCGTGTCGTGAGCAGCCCCGCGGCATCCGGCATGACGATCACACCGTCGTTGGTCGCGTTGGCGATTTTTTGGCCGTCTTCGCGAACCAGAACCGAGTGAAGAGAGTAGGTTTTCGACTGCAAGTCTTGGTAGTGGCGGTTCGACTGCACGATGTCCGCTAAGGCGTCGCTGCGGACGTCGAGAGATCCGTCAGGCAACGTCACCTTCGCTGGATCCGCACGATAGAAGAAGTTTCCGGTGAGCAATTCGCGAGCATCGAGTCCGTCGCGCGCAACGCCAACGAACGTCGCCACGAAGTCGCTGAGCGGAGCGGTGATCGATTCTTCGCGAACCGACATCTTGCGTGCGATGTCACGTAGCCGGATGTCGTAAAACGCCGGATCGTTCGTGGCGACCGCGGCCGCTCCGCGATCGTCTCCGGCGGAGATCAAGGCTTCCATCTTCACCAAGCGGGCGTCGTCGATCGCGACGTTCACGCCCGTGATCGCCCGGAACAGACGATAGGCGCGATCCCGTGCGGAAGAGATCGCTCCGTCAGGAACCGGCATCGCCGTGCCCATCGTGATTTTCACCGGAGCCGGCGCGTCTTGCGCCACGGAACCTGGAGAGAGGAATGACGCCAAAAGCGAGACAGAAAGAACCAATTGAGGTTTGATCCAACGTCTGCTTGGCGCGCTCATCTGCTTCATCATGCCCTCACCCCTCACAAAAGAGATCGTCGCGTTGAAGGGGAGCCCAATCACACGGCGATGCCATGTGATTGAAAATGAAACAGTCGTTGAGCCCCCCGACCACGACGTTCCCAAGGTGAAGAGCAAAGCGTCTGCCAGACCAGAACCGTTTAAGTGACGGAAAACGTCCCCAAACCGGCGAGTCTTTGACAGATGTCAATTTCGCGACCATAGGTTTGCTTCCATACACAATTTGGCCAACTGTACGAATCTGAGACTGGCGTGAGCCAAGCGATAGGTTCCGACCGATCAAAGCGTTCCAGCCCAAGTCAGAAGTGCCTCGACTTCGCTGTCACTGTACGTGCCGCCCGGATGACTGTCGCGCAGGTAGCCTTCGAGAAACCGACTCGCGCGCAAGGATGCGGAACACCAATTGGAAGTTTGCCCGCTTTCGTCCGTGTCAGGGACGATCCCGAATCGGGTGCTGGCGGAATTGCCCGAAGTGGTGAGATGGCATTGGCCACAGGCACTTTTTCCACCCGTTGCGAGGGTGGCGCTGTTTTGCAAAATCGAAGTGAGCGCCATATTGAATTCGGTGAGTTGATCGGCGGAAGGCACACATGCGGACGCCGCACCGGGAGTTTCCTCGGAGACTTCGACGGCGCAGTTCTGAAAGGCGACGAGCAGGGCGATACCAATGCAGGCCACGGCCACCCAAGCGCTGCGGTTTGGCGTGGGTTTAGTTGCAGCCACATCCGCCTCCGGCTCCGCCGAGGCCGCCGACAGATCCTTCGCGAGCGTTGAACATGTGATTCATCGCCGTCGTTTCCTTCGGATTTTCCATCAGCGCCATTCCCGGCTTGGACAAGATGCCGCGTTCGAATGCGTTCAAACGCTTACTGAGCATGCTGCATCCGGAAAGCATCATGGCGGCGGCAACGATGAGTGCCCATGCGACGAACTGCATTCTTCCTCACTTGCCCTTGATCAGTTTTTGAATCTCTTTTTCGATCCTGGCTTTGTCGTCCTCGCGGAAGCCTTCGTGCTTGAGTCTGACAACGCCTTTTTTGTCGACAAGGAAGGACGTCGGCATGGTGCTCAGCTTGGCTGTCTTGGCGAACTCGTTTTTGCTGTCGGAGAGCATTTTGATGTTCGGCGCCGGATGTTCCTTCAGGAAATCGTTTGCGAGTTTGGCATCCTCATCGACATTGATTCCGACGACGACGAGCTTGCCCTTATACTTCTTAGCCATCTCTTGAAGAAACGGCATTGAAATCAAACACGGTTCGCACCACTGCGCCCAAAAATCGACGATGGCGACTTTTCCCTTGAGCGTTTTCATATCGAACTTCTTTTTTCCATCGAGAGTCATGAGCGAAACCTCGGGGAACTTTGCATTCGGCTCGATCTGAGCATGCGCGACGTGGCTTTTCAGGGGCAGGGCGACAAGGGAAACCATGAGGATGCGGACGACAAGTTGCATTTCGTACTCCTAGAACTTCATATTCAAGCCAAGGCCAACAACCTGGGCGTTGGTTTTCAATTTTTTATCGTCGTTGGCGTCGAAATACAGACCCGCGTCTGAAACGTCCTGGAACGTTTGCAGGTAGTATTCGTATTTCATATACAGACCGAAACCGCTCGAAATATTGTACTGCGGCCGCAGTCCAGCGAGCACGGAATTATAGGTCGAGAGGGTCGTATTCCCAGTTCGAAACGGTGGCACGTTTCCGTCTTCATAATAATCTTGGAAGAAACTGGCTTTTGACTGCATGTAGTACCGTAGGATCAGCGAGAGCGACCAACGTTTGCCGAACTCCTTGCTGATCCGTTCTTCCAAAGTGTGCGAACGGACTTCCCAGCTGTCGAAATAAAAACGATAGGTCGTCGCAAAACTGATGTCGAGTGGCTGCGAGAAGTAATTGTATTTGACCGCAAGCGCGTTGCGATTCCGCGTCCTCGGGTGATTCTCGGGAAGTGAGGGTTGGATCGCGCCCGTGGCGTCTTTGACTTTCGCTTTTCGATAAGGGCTCATGACGTATCCGCTTTCGACACGGAAGTCGTAGAGGAACTGGACAATTGACTGGCGCGAGAGGACTTGCGTGAGCGAGAGTGAATAGACCTGATGGTTCATCGGCTCTTCGAACATAGGATCGGAAGCGTCGCCGATGCGGTCTTGTCCGTTGGAGAACCCGAATCCGATCACGGTGTTTTTCTGAAAAAATTCACGCGTGGCGCTGGCACTCACGATGCGCGAACTGTAGTCCACCTCATCGGATTGCGTGTAACCGAATCCCATGGTCCCGTCGGGAACGGCGGTTTCAAATGCCGATGAGAACTCCAGACGGTTGTCTTCGATTTGCCCTTTGGACGAGTAGGTCCGAACGTCACTGCTCGCGCTGGTGAGAATGTCGTTGGCGACGCCGACGCCGAACTTCATGCGATCGTTGTTGAAGACGGTATCGACGTCGAGAGACGGCGAAGTGACGCGGGTTTCTCCGTCGTCATAGTGACGCACCAAAGTCGAGGCCTCCACGGTCGCGCCGCGAGCCGGTCGCGCCGCGAGCAGAATCATCAGGAGCAGAGCGCTTTTCGTCATTTAAAGCCCCCACTCCAGCGTCGCCAGTCCGCCGAACGTCACTAGGCTATTATTGGCGCTGACCAGGGCGACTTGAGTCGCGCCGAGGGAAATCGAAGCGACTTCGCCGAAGTTCAGCCTCAATCCAAGCGCGCCTTGAACAAGAAAATTCGACAGGTCATTCTTACTGCCTTCGAACAGCGTGTCTTTTTTGGGGCGAAGAAAGACGCCCATCGTGTAGGACGCGAAGCCTGAAAGACGTTTCAGCAGGAGCGCGTCGTTACCGAACTCGGCGCCAATCAGAGGGGAAGAACTACCGGGAGAAAGAAAGCTGCCGGCGAAGCCCTTGAGATAAAAACCGGGCGCCACGTATTTCATGTATCCGACCGTGACCAAGCGACGCTCGGTTCGCAAATGAGCATAGGTGGCCTGCAAGGAGTGCTTCGCAAGCGGATACTCTTGGAAGCTTTCCATGTCGTCAGCCAGGTCGGCGCTCGATTTTTTGCGGATTTCGGAATCGACCGGAACATATCCGATGGCCTTGCGCTTATCACTCAGGGTGACGAGGACTTTGAAGAACTCACCGTGTTTGTTTTTAACGGGCGATGTGGCCGCCGGCATCTCAGTGCCCGAAGGCACGATGAGCAGGGGCCGGTAAAAACGCCCGGGTCCTGTATACACCGTCACGCGCTCGCCGTATGTGATCATGATATCCCTCGTACGCGCCAGACTCGTCACCGCAGTCAACAGGGTGACGAGGGCGCAGACGAGTCGCAGCCAGAAGGTGAACAAGGCTTGCTGTGGAGGCATGCTTTATTCTGCGGATCCGGCTTTCCATGAGTCAATGCGTTAGCATGGGTCGAACAGGATCCTTTCCGAAAGACCAGTTCGACTCGCGCCTCGAGGTGACTTGAGTTACGCTCATCGCAAGGAACGTACATTCATGAGCGAGCGAAGGACCGACCGAAAGATGGATCGAGACGCAAGGTTTTCTCACGTGGCAGCAGGTGTGGGTTGGCTTCTGATGGCTTTTGTCTTGTGCTTCTCTGAACCCGTGTCCGCAAAGCGTCGCCCTTCAAATGAGAACCAGACCGAGAGCGATCGAAAGGCGAAATCCACAAAGTCGTCCAAGAAAAAGAAATCCAAGACAAAAAAGAAGAGCCCAAACACCGATGCGGCGAAGAGTGCGGCGAAGAGTGCGGCGAAGCTGGAACGTCCAGTCGCCGAATCGGAGAAGTCAGTTCCGTCCTCTCCGGCGGAGCCAGCTTCGGAAAAGCTGGCCGCGTCCGCCGAAACCGCGATTCGTTCCATCGGCGTTGTGTTGTTCACACGAGAGGATGAAGCCACTGCCAACGGCGGCAATGCCATTTCAATCAATGAGGCTGACGAGGCTTTGTGTGAAGACGTTGCTCAAGTCTTAAGCGAAAAGAGTTACCTGATCGGAAGCTGTATCAAGAAGCGTATGACGGATAAGATGGGAGAAAGTGCCTGGACCGAGTTGGCGCGTAAGCGCTCAATGGATGGAATTCTCTTGGGCGAGATCTCTGGATCGCGGATCCAAATGCGTTTGCTCAGCGGCCGGACCGGTCGAGAGATCGGAAAGTTTGAGGGTGAAATACCTGCTGAAAGTCCGTCCATGTCGGATACGTCCGAAAAATCCGCGCGTGCGAAACAGCGCAAGCGGGTCGAGACGGTGGTCGATCTGTTCGTAGCACAAGTTCCCTTGCGTGGCTTTGTGACACGCGTGTCGGGTGACCTCGTGGACTTGAACCTGGGGGCTCGTCACGGCGTGCAGAAGGGAACATTTTTACGAGTTTTCGACTTCTCCGGAAAGGACTCCAGCTGGTCAAACCCTCCGAAAACACTTGGTGTCATCGAGATCACTGAAGTCGTGGGGCCAGATTCATCGTCCGGTCGGATCGTCGATCGTCGAGGAATAATCACAGAGTATGCCAAGATCGCCCATGAAGATGCAGCTCCGCCGCGGCAGGCGGCAACCGCGCGTGTCACGACAGATTCCTCGTTTTGGCTGTCGATGGGGCCGGAGATCCTGACGATCGACAGCAAAATTCGAGGCGTTCAGAATCTCAATCGTGAATACAAGATGACATCGACCCCGTTCGTCACTGTCGGCATGGGCGCCGAGCGTTGGTTTTCACATCTCTGGTATGGCTATGCCTCGGATACGGAAGAAACGCTTTCTTACTTCGCGCTTGTGGCCGCGTATCAGTTTCGTGCGCTCGGTGGATTTAAGTCCGGATATACGCTGTCGGCCGGGGCATGGGTCAGCCAGTATTCGGCGAGCATCAAGCGGGTCAGTTTGACTCGAGTGCTGGAGGACAGCACGCGTTACTCGCCGTACTTTGAAGCCCGATATCAAAAAGTGTTTGGGTCGCGCATGCTTCTCTTTTTCGGTGGAGAAATTTATTATCCGGTGATGGCGTCCGGGCAGCAGTCCAGTCAGATCCCGTTCAGCTTTGGATATGGAGTCGTACCGGGACTGCGTTGGACGGCGAGTGATTGGCTTTCGCTTGAGGCTGGATATCGGGTCCAGTATCTTAGGCTCCCGTTGGCGGGCGACAAAGGCACATCCGAAATGCAAAACGGGGCCTTCGCGCGCGTGAACATGCTGCTGTGAAGACGTATGTCTTCCGGGCCAGTTTTCCGGGCGAGTCAGGAGCCGAACGTGAATCGAGAGGAATTTCTCCGAAGTCATTGGAAACGTTATCCCGCGATCGACATGCCCACGGTGGATTGCCAAACCGCGCTGTCCCTGCCGGGCGTTGTCTCCGTCGGTGGTCGATTGGTGGTTGCAGCCAACGCATTTCACCTGGTGTCGGCGGGAGTTTCGCTTCCGCTGGATTTCGAGCAAGCCCAGTGGTCCGAGTCAGGCGTATTCGCGCTCGTGCCCGCATTCTCTCCCGCACAGATACGCGATGGCGATCTGTTGTGTGTGCGCGCGAAATCCGAGAATGGGGTTTGGCGAGTGAGGGACGTGCAGCTTTTGTTCGCCGCGCATGATCCCGCGTGGAGACAGCCTCCGGCGGGACCGGAGTTCCGGTTGGCGTGGAGCGAAGCTTCGGCATCGAGCTGGACGGCGATGGTGTCGGCGGCACGGGCGTACTTCAGCGCGCAAGGTTTTCAGGAGGCTCGTACGCCCACGCTCGTACCATCGCCGGGAACCGAGCCATTTTTGGATCCGTTTCGTACAACGGTTCTTTTCGGCTCCGTTTCGCGCGAGATATTTTTGCCGACCAGCCCGGAGTTTCATCTCAAAAAACTCCTCGTCGGCGGCTTCACACGTGTCTTCGAGATGAAGGAGTGTTTCCGCAACGATGAGGGTGGAAGTCATCATCAACCTGAATTTTTGATGCTGGAATGGTATCGCGCCTACGTCGATCTCGACGCCATCGCGCTCGATGTCGACGAGTTGATCGCGACCGTGGCTCGCGCGCTTTCGCTCCCCCCTCCGCCGCGCCTGACACAAACGACGATTCGCGATCTCTTTCGAACGTATTTGGAATTCGATCTCAAACCCGAAACAGCGAAGTCAGAACTTTTGGCGCTCGCCCGAGGGCTTGGAATCACGGCGGATGCGGAAGAAAGCTGGGATGATGTGTATTTCCGCATTTTCCTCACCAAGCTCGAGCCGGAGTTGGCGCACGGGGGTCCTTGGTTGGTGCGGGATTATCCTCCCAGTCAGGCGGCATTGGCGAGAATCGGGCGAGACGGCTGGGCGGATCGTTTTGAAATTTATTGGCGCGGCTTGGAGATCGCCAATGCGTTTCATGAGCTCAATGACCCGGAATTGAATGAGCGTCGTTTTGCGACCGACGCACGCGAACGCGCGGCTCGCGGCAAGCCTCCGGTCCCACATGATGAAGAACTGGTGCGCGCCTTGTATTCGGGTTTACCGCCATCCGGTGGCATTGCGCTCGGTATGGATCGCCTGTTCATGGCGTTGATGGAAATCGGTCAAATTGAGCAAACCCGAGCTTTTCCGTATCGGGTTTAAGCGGGGCGGGTTCAGTCCTTGTCGCCGGAACGGTTGATTTCTTCTTTGAGTTCCTTACCAACTTTGAAAAACGGCAGCTTTTTTTCCTGCACGTTGATGACTTCGCCGGTGCGAGGATTGCGCCCTTTGTAGGCATCGTAGTAGCGATTGACGAAGGACCCGAAGCCGCGGATTTCGATACGGTCGTCGCGCATGAGCGCTTCGATCATCGAATCGAAGATCGTATTCACGACCGTTTCCGCTTTGACACGTGTGATGCCCGCTTTTTCAGAGATAAGATTGATCAAATCGGCCTTGGTCATTCAAAGTCCCTCGGACCCGCCTCGTCCAGTTTCATCATGATCTTTTCTCATGATGTTTTCACACGACGTTTTCATAAGTCATTGAGCGTACTTAAATCATAGTCGGTGGCCAACTGGGTTCCAACCAGTTTTTTGGACCTGGACCACGAAAGTGAAGTCGAAAATCGTTTCCAGACTGCGGAAAAGACAAGAGATACCCATAGGACGCGAATTTATGCGACGCACAAATCGCCTCTCAGAGCGAATAATCATCCGGAACCAGTGCGCTGTCGTATTGTTCGCACAAGTAGCCAAGCGTACCGAGCAAGAATGCGTAGAGATTCATCGCATGGGAATCCGAAAGCGTTGACCAGTATAGCCCCGAAGCATGGAATGCGATCAAGCCCCCGATTCCGCCCGAGGTCAGAACGCGATGCCAGTGGTGCGATTTCGGCAAGTCATTCCACGTGCGATACACGCTTTGCAGGAACATCAACGCGAACAGAAGATAAAGGCCTAAACCGACGCCACCGGTTTGGGCGAGCAGATGGAAGTACACGTTGCCGTCGAGCGACTCCGTGGCTTGTACGGGTGCACCGTTCATTCCTGCCCCGAACCAAGGGTGCTCCGACCAGATCTGCTTGTCGGCATTGATTTGTGTGCGTTGTTGCGCGGCACGCGTGAGCTCGACTTGCGCGACTTGCTCGGTGAGTGTCGCGGGACGACCGTAGAAGCCGAAAATGAGACTAGCCAAAAAAGTCGCGCCCGCCGCAAATGTCAGGAGTTTACGCTGCGATTGGAGAATCAGCGTGATGAGGGCGCCGCTCAAACCGGCGAGCCAGA
>JAMPXM010000062.1 GCA_023701225.1 Pseudobdellovibrionaceae bacterium
AGTGATGGTCCCTTGCGCACTCTTGCCCTTTTTCTCACGAACCTCCGGCATCTCGATGCCGTGATCGATGGCGTTATTCAAAAGATGCAGTAGGCATGTGCGCAAGCAGTCCAACTGCTGAGCATCCACCGCGACCTGGTCGAATTCGTAGACGACCTTCACGTTCTTTTGCAGCTTGCCCGCGGTCTCGCTGACGATCTTGTTGAGAATCGGTTCCAGCGAACTGACTTTCTTCTTCTGCAAGACCTGGATAGCCAACAACAGACGCTCGGACAACAACAGAGCTTCGCTGCTCGTTCTCTTGGAGACGGCGGCATTGTAACGCTTCACAAGCCCGATCAAGTTTTCACTCAGGTCGTTCAGCGCCGAAGAGTCAACTCCACCCGAAGCGACAGGCTTGTCCTTAAATACGGCCGAGCGAGCGATAAAGGCCAGTTCGTCCCACTCTTGTTTGATCGCGTCCGCTTCCTTCTGCAAATCCTCTTGTGTAATGGTCGGCGTCGTGCCGTCGACCGGAAGAATCTTGGATTCAAGATCATGCGCGAAATGTTTGAGCTGTTCGAAGCCGGCGACCCGTGAGTTGCCCTTAATTCCATGCAGCGTGTTTGCCAGAGATTCTAGATCACGGGCCGCGACGAGTCCGTCAAGCTTAGCGCACAAGGCGTTCAACTCTTCATAGAGGTCCGGCAAAATCAACGGATCGACCGACTTGATCTGAAGAATGCGCTGAATATGTTTATCTTCGACCATCTTCTTGGCCGCTTCAGCCTGCTCCGCCATCACCACTGCCGTGAGGTCTTCGATGATGATGAGAACTTTTTTCACCACGTCGCCGTAGATGATCGGCTGGTATTTTAAACCGAGCCAACGCCACTCGTCTGAACCGGGAACCGGATAGCGAAACTTCTTAGGTAGCGCGGCCTCGAAAATCGAGAACACCATCGCCGCCGTGTTATGAAAATTCGCAAGAGAATCAATAGCTCGCCGTTCTCCAACGTTGAAGCTGTCCCAAGCGGGCTCAAACAGAAGCGAACGTATTTTTTGGCCAATCAAGTCCGGAGTCCCCAAGAGCCAGCGCGTATATTCCGAGACTGGCGCCTCCACCTTGCCATCGCCGCCCAGCGTGATGATGACAACCGGAATACTCGCGAATATCTCGCTGAGCTGCTTTTCATACGCGCGCAGCTTACTGATGTCGCGCGCGGCGATACAGTAACAGCCCTCAGGTGCCGCCGTAGCACCGCTCAGCGGACGAATGCTCCAATAGTGGACTTTCTCGGCCTGGCCTTCGCTATCAATCGGCAGCTCGAATTCGATCTGCTGTTTGGAGCCGGCGATCACTTCATTGAAATACGTTTGAAACAGATTCCAGGTTTCCGCCCGGAACAGATTCTTTAGTTCCAAGCCTAGAAGCAATTCGGCGTCCACATTATAATACTCGGCGACGACACCGTTGCCCTTAAGCAAGCAACCATTCTTGTCGACCATGACAAAGAAGTCCGGCAAACGATCGATTACGCCTTCCAAACTCGTCTTCGACCGTTCAAATAACTGAATAATCTGATGTGTTGCCTGTAGATCCTGCTGGTTCGAACTCATAGAAACTCCAAGTCGCTATCTTTCTCTTCGGCTGACACGCTGAGCTTTTCTAAGATGGGGAACACTTCTTCACGATCAATAACGACGTCCACGCCACAGTGAATCGTGCAACCTTGGCTACGCAACTGCCAAACGTAGCTCATCTGCTTCACCATCGAATCTTCAGCCAGTACAAAGACTTCGTCGAAACCGCGGGTCACCAGCGGCAAGCTCATGCCCGCTCCGACCCCAGCGCCAGTCAGCGCGGCCTTTAAGGCTCCGCCCGACAGGTTACAATATTCACGCATGTAATCGTTGACCTGCCGGTCAATCGGCTTTCCCTTTGCGTACTTGAGAACATTGGCTCCGATTTTCTCGATATCAAAACGATTGTAGTGCGCCTTGAATGTCAGGCGGATACCGCCTCCCGCGACCAGGATGAGAGCCATACTGTGGCCGTAGACACATGTCGATCGGCCCGAAACCTCTCCCACCTCGACATCCGTCATTTGGGAGTGATCCTTGAGTGACTTCGCGGTCACCGTTCGCAAAACATTCTTGAAGTTTTCGAATGCTGCCTGAATTTGAGAGTCTTCCACGAGTATTCCTGAGATAGATCGTTTATTCGCCTAATTGCCTATCGCTTGTCTGTCTTCTGCTTCTGTCTTCTGCTTCTGTCTTGTTCTTCTTCCTTGCCGCCGATCGCTGTGGTGCCGGACGCCACTGTCCGGTTAAATCTTCAGTTTTTCTAAAACCGCGAGCAGTTTGTCCGGCGTAAACGGTTTGATCATCCAAGCCCGAACACCTAGCGCACGGCCTTTTTCTTTTAATTCATTCTTCGATTCCGTTGTGAGCATGATGATCGGACAAAGATTGGCTGGCTTCGCTTCGCTCAGGAGAGTCAACATCCCAATGCCATCGACTTCCGGCATATTCACGTCACAGATGATCAGCTTCAAATCCGGATTCGCCTTCCACGCTTCGAAACCGATTTTGCCGTTTTCCGCCTCGACCACTTGATGCTTCACTTCTTCCAGCGCTTTACGAAGTTGCGTGCGCACCAACTGTGAATCGTCCACCACTAAAATTTTTGCCACACTACCCAACCTTCAGAAGAAAACGTTAAACATCACGAATTCGGCGTCCGCCCATTTCACGCCCGTGCTTTGCCGCATTTGAATAGGTGCATATTCCATCATGATTTCGACGTGAGTCATCGGATAGAGGCGTAGACCCAAGGGATAGGACTCAGTCTTGGTCTCGGCCGTGACGTTATCCGTTAGCTGATAGCCCACGTACGGGATGATCCCACGATACAGTTCCCAACCAGCCTCGAAAAAGCCGAGATTCTTGCGTTGCCATGTGGACCCGTCTGGATGATCTTCTTTAATCGCATACTCGGCCAGCGCGTAGCCCTTTTCCAAAAAACCGACGTGTGTGAAATAGCTCGTCGCCATCGACGTGCCGTTCTCGTTTTCAACATCTAGACGAGAAACGCCGGTTTTCGTTTGTGCGGTTCGATATGCGAAGGTTCCTACGACGCCTTCTTTGTCCACTAATTGCGTTTCGCGAGCACCGCGCATATAGCCAATATTGAAGTCAAGATTGGTCGTATAGTAGCTGGCCTGTACGATATTCGGCTCATCGCCTTGATTCCAATAAAGCCCTTTTCGGGTCGGGATATTGTGATTGGGGTGGCGGATTCCGAATTCCGGGTAAAAACGACCGGCGCGAATTGCATAGTGCAGGTCACGCTTACCAACGTACCACGTGCGAACGCGGAAGTCGGTCTCGTCTTGTCCGCTTTTCAGCGCCGATCCGCGCATGCCTGATGTGATGAATGCGAAATATTTTTTGTAATCAATGCCTGTTTCTAGATCGAGTTGCATGCGCTGGAACTTCGAGCGCGTGATATCCGGATCGTTGTACCGAGTCTGCGAACCTCGAGCCATCACCTGAGCCACGAACAAACGGTCCTCTTCCGGTGGGGTCAGCCAGGGCAAGTCGTTTTCAGAGGTCTGAAACCCGCCGAACACCTCTCCGGCAATGAATTTTCCATACGAGGTGAGTGCGCCGCCACCCGATGGTGAGTAGTGGCAAGTCACGCACGTCGTATATCCGTGGTTGATGATCGACGGAAACGCGTTCGCCCAGTGTCCCATCAAGATGACAATCGCAAACACAAACCTTTTCACCACGTTCCTCCCGAATCCTTCAGGGATGTTCAATTCAAAATTTTATAGGTCAAAGTCGACGGTCAGATGCACGCGATCCACGATTTTCACGCCCATGAACGAGGGTTGAGCCACGCCGTGTGCCGGTAGTTCCACTTTGAACTTCGCGGTCACTTTGCCACCCTTGATCTGGTATTCGCCTTCCAAAACCGGAGCCTTTTGCCCGTGCAGCTCCAACTCTCCCTCGAACTTGCTCATTCCACCCTTGCTGCCCGCCCGCTGCGCGGCGAAGTCAGCCGCGTTGTTGACGGTCAATGTGGCCTTCGGAAACTTTTCCGTATGAAGGTAGTTTTCACGCAAGTGTTTGTTGCGAAGCGCGATGCCGGTATCCAATTTGTCGAGCGGCAAGGTAAACGTCGCCGATTTCAGCTTGTCGCCCTCAATGGCGTACTCACCTGTGCATGGGCTTTCAGACTTACCGTCGATTTTCACCAACACGGGTTGACCGGTGGTTTCGAACTTCACTTTGCAATTCTTGATCGACGCGGATTGAGCCCAGACGGGATTCGCAAGAGCAAATAGAATCGATGTGAAAATTAAAAATTGCACGATGGCCGTCTCCGTTTGGTGGGGTGATGTCTTTAGCCTCACCAAGATTTTGTTAGTTGTCTAGAGCCAGTCTTAAAACTTCCTCTTCGCTCGGCGCACGCCTGATCAAGTCTCAACTCACCATCGAGACAGCCTCTGCCTTCGCATTTTGCGACCCTTCGGCCGCATAAAAGAATGATAAGCGCATTTCAGTCCACTGCCCGACTTCCGTTGTTGCCCGAACTTGCCCACCCATCTTCTGAATAGTTTCGCGAACAGCGTCCATGCCCACGCCTCGGCCCGAAATCGCTGTGACCTCATCCTTGGTCGACAAGTTCGGCACAAAGATGAAGTCGATCTTCTCCGCGACCGACATCTTCGCCGCGGCCTCCGCAGTCGTGAGACCGGACGCGACCGCCTTTTCGATGATTCGGTCGACGTTGATTCCTTTTCCGTCGTCGCGAATCACGAGGTCGTAGCCGTCCTGCCGGTGACGGCAACCGATTTCGATTACCGCGACGGGCGGCTTTCCGTTCCGGATACGATCTTCTGGCTTTTCGACACCGTGATCGAGCGAGTTGCGAATGATGTGCACGAGTGCGTCGCGTAGGCCATAGGTGATCTCGCGGCGAACGTAGATATCCTCGCCCGTGATACGGAACTCGACCTGCTTTTCGAGACGCTTCGCAAGGTCTTTGACCATCGGACCGACTTTTCGACAGACAGTCTTAACCGAATAGTCGAGTGCGTGCTCGACGGCTCGACGGAGCGGAGGCACGGCGTCCGCCAGCGCCTCTGGACCCAGATGCGAAATGCGCATGACTTGCTCTCGAATTTCATGAAAGTTCTGCGCGGGGATCTCGACCATTTGCGGCCCGGAGCCTTGATGTTCGAAGTCTTCGGCTTTGAAATACGGCAGAAGCAGCTGGACGACATCGAGCCGGAGGAGGCCTCCCGAATGCTCAGAGACCAATAGTTTCGCCAAGGCCAAGTGGCCGGAATTTTCGAGCGCCCCGATTTCTTCGCCGAGGTTTTTGGGTTCATTCGACTTCTCGGCAAGCTTGTACATCAACTTCGATACGGGTTCGACGTCCAAGGATCGATTGAAGAAAAACTCTACGACCCCGTCATCACCACCGCCATCGAGATGTCGGGATGCAACCGTCCAGAAATGGGTGAGAGGCACCGACCGACGTACCAGAGAGCGCAAGAACGACAGCATGAGAATCCGATTCGTCAGCCCGCTCTCCAGAACTCCGGTCGCGTCGTCCGCATGGTGGGTCGCCACAAGAGTCGAACGAAGCTCCTTCTCCTGCCCGTGCTCAAGAGCATGCATGGAGTCGATCACGCAAACCGACGCCATGTAACGCCAGAGGTAATTGACAAGCTCGTGAATCGCCTTCGTGTTGATCGCGGAACCTGATTGTAGAGTGATCGAAATTTTCGTCACGATCGTTCTCAAGAACAGGAACCGGTCATTGTCCGCAAAAGACGCAAGTGTTTTGAGCGCCTTTTCGAACTCATCCATCGAAGCCTTTTGCCCGGGTGACTGCGCGACGAGCTGCAGTTTTTCGGACAGAGTGAGGATCGTTTGGAAAATCGAAATCCACTTGTCTGGATCTTTCGGATAGGCCTTCACAAGACCCGACGCCAAGGTGAATTGGCAGTACGCTTCCGCCATCTGCAAAAGAGCGGCTTTCATATCGCCGTTCTCTGAATAGGCCGACTTGAAATTCTTCACTGACTTCGCTAAGTCCAAGTGTTCGAAATACAGCGCGTTGTCATGCGCGACCTGCATCGCCTTCTCATATGCCGCCACGTATTCCGGCGGAACTCCTGACGCCCCGTTGCCAGCGGCCTTTCCGTGCGGCAAGAGCAACAGTCCCGTTTCAAGCGCTGTCATGCTCTGCTCGCATTGCTCCATTTTCGCGCTGGTGTATGGGTCGGTTATATTGAACAACTTCTGGGCCATGCGGAAGTGAACAGCCAGAACCGACTCGACCTTGTCGAGTTCAGCCAAGAGGTTCGAAATCAGCTCCGGATTAACGGGATCTCCCGCACTGAGACGTTGATTGATGGTGACAACGACGTTCTCGGCGATATGGACGGCTTCCGAGATTCCGTTCAGGGCGTACATCCGCGAATTGCCCTTGAGTGTGTGCAGTGTGCGGAACAATGCCTGCTGCGCTTCCTTGGATTCCGTCATCTTGGCAATCAAAATCCTCGACTCTTGAATCTGGCGCTGGGCCTCGACAAGGAACGGCTCGACGTCGTTGCGATCCATACCTATCAAGCCTTGAACGATGCCGATCTCGCCTTGTTTCTTCAACGACTCTTCGCGAAGCTTTTCGACTTCCGTCACGTCTTC
The DNA here is from genome assembly GCA_023701225.1 of Pseudobdellovibrionaceae bacterium. Lineage (GTDB taxonomy): Bacteria > Bdellovibrionota > Bdellovibrionia > Bdellovibrionales > JAMPXM01 > JAMPXM01. Next base: position 6,709 of record JAMPXM010000062.1, read on the forward strand.
GGCAACGATCATCACACTTTCAAGCTTCTGCTCCTTATCCCACAACGGAGTGTAGGAGAGCTTGAGAATTTTTTCTTCTCCATCTCCGCTGGTCGACTTTGCCACTCTCTTCACTTGGGGCGGGAGACAGTCTTCCATCAGCATCCACTGCAGGTCGTCTTCGCCGAAAACGGAACTGAATGCAGTTTTCGCCTGGGCGAACATTTCACCCTCGCGACTGACATCTCGGTAAGCGACGTCAAAGAGATTCTTGTCGACGATATCTTCCTCAAAGACCTCGGAGGAGAATTTCGAAACGGGAGAAATCACCTTGCAGTTGCGGTCGACCGCAAAAACCGCCTGGCGCATATTGTTCATCATGTTCGATATCGGCAGCAATGTGACGCTCAAGAACTTCATCAAATAATAGATGAGCGCCAATGTGATGAAAATCGCGATGACCGTAATGGCGACCCCAAGCCAAGTCGTCAATTCCAGTAATCCCTGGGCCTTCGAGACTTCGGTATCGAGCGCCTTCACAACGATCGTTTCAATTTCATCGAGCTGACTTTTGAATATCGCTATCTTCTGACTGACAACGTCAAAGTGCTTAGAGCCCTCTTTTTTGTCTCCGGCCATGAGGGCGAAAGTCATTTGGCGGCAGGCCGTATTCATGTCGTCAAAGACAATTTTGGTCTTCGCCGCCAACTCTTCGAGGCGGGCGGCATCCGGACTGGATTTGTTAATCGCCGCCTTCATGTTGGCCAGACCTTCGTCGAAGCTCGCGATTAACCCGTCGTACTTCTGGAGCTGCTCCATCAAGAAATCTTGGTTCTGATCGCTTCCGAGCACGTAGTAGATCGCAATGATCTCAAGAGCTCTCTGCTTCATGACCTCCGTAGCCTGAAACTGCTTTAAATAAACAGATTTCACTTGGTTAAACGTGCCCGCGCCCTTGAAGGTGGAGTAAACGGTGAAAGCGCCGACCGTGAGCAAGATCACGAAGATAACCAAAAACACCTTAGTTGTTTCTGATCGTATAGTTTTTTCTTTGCGCGCTGCCGATTTTGTTTCACTGGTCATTCCGTTGCCTCCAGGCGGTCTCCGTTCAATAGTTTCTAATCGAGTCTTAACGTACACAACGAATTTTACGTCGCCTCGACCTCGTGCGGGTGCCACGCCTTCGTCCCGCAGGACTCGTTCGGTGCAGGCGCGATCACGACGATCGGCTAGTCAGAGGAATGGAGTCGGAGAAAAAGCGCCGATCCACGAGGACAATGTCCTCACCAGACCGGCGCGGAGGGGCTGAGATGAGTGAAGGCCTTGCTGTCGAACCAAAAACTCGAGGAGGCCAGACCTCGCGCCGGCGGATGTTAGGGCGAGGTTTCGGGCAATCGTTTCGTTTTTTGTTTTTTCCAGAAATCGATGATGATCGATGCCGCGACTGAAGAGCCGATCAGGAAGGCGATGATCGCAAGTGACCATGAGATCGGGAACTTCCCGCCGAACGCATCGTTGAGATACACCATTTTCGCGCCCACGAAGATCAGAACAGACGCCAGCCCGTACTTAATATAAGCAAAGCGATCCATCACGCCGGACATCATGAAATACATCGACCGCAAGCCTAATATCGCGAAGATGTTCGACGTAAAGACGATCAGCGGCTCCTTTGTGAGCGCAAAGATCGCGGGTACGGAGTCGACCGCGAAAATGATGTCCGTCATCTCCAAGAAGATCAGTGCTACGAAGAGAGGCGTCACATAGACTAGACCTTCTTTTTTGACGAAAAATTTCTGGCCCTCAATCTTGGGATAGATGCGGCAAATCTTTTTCAAGCCACGGATGATGATGTTCTTGTCGAGATCCGGCTCTTCTGTTCCTGCAAAGTACATTTTTATGCCTGTGATGATCAGCAGGACGCCGAAGAACATGACGACCCAGTCATACTTCATGAGCACCGCGCCCATCGCGATAAACAGCGCCCGGAATATGAGCGCGCCTAGGATTCCCCAGAACAAGACCTTGTGCTGGTACACCTTCGGAATGCCGAAATACGAAAACACGACGGCAAAAATGAATATGTTGTCGATCGCTAACGACTTCTCGACCACAAATCCCGTCAAGAACTCCAGCGCGACGGCTTTGGCTTGGCCGTCTGGATCAAAATTAGGAATCGCCAGGTAGTTCGGATCCGTCGAAAAGATCGAATGTACATAGAGATAAAAGAGGTAGTTGAATACTAAAGCCAGCGTGATCCAAACCGCGGTCCAGGCGGAGGCTTCTTTAAACGATACAACGTGCGCCTTTTTGTGGAACACGCCAAGATCCAGCGCAAGTACGGCCAGCACGAAAGCCGTAAATCCAAGATAGAACCACCAATAATCGGCAAAAGAAAATAGCACCATGTCCGCACTATCGGCGAAAACCGGTTATTCGATCAAATTGATAAAAATCCTTATTTGTATCTATTTAAGCAATATTGTTTCGTCGCGCTCAAATCCGTGTCTTTTGGCCCGTCATCGTCGTGGCCCGGCACAAACATGGCGAGTATCCTCTGAAGAACTTGCGTGGTCTTTTTGTGGTCGAAGTTCGGCTTAAAGCGCATACCCGAAGAGTCGACTCAGTCCAGCTTGCCATGGAAGGCATGTGATTGAGCCGATCATTTTTTCGCGAGAATCCAACGACCAAACCTGTGCCTCTACCGGCCGATCCCAGTCTTCCGCGATGCGCGTGATGGATCGGGTGTCGTCTTCACGTATCAGCGTGTTCGATTTTATTTCGACAAGCAAATCGGGGCTCCCTGGCCGCGCGACGATCAGATCCACTTCGACATCTGCCTGTGTCCGCAAATAAGAAAAGCGAAAATCACATTTCCCATACTCATTGAGTCGTACGCATTCTTGAATGATCCAGGATTCAAACGCTTCGCCATAAGCGTACGTACCTGGTTCGACTCCAAGCCGCAGAGTTCGATCGAGAGCTCTTTTTACACCAAGGTCGAAGAAATAAAATTTCGGAGCTTCTCTTTGGCGCTTTCTTATGGAGCGGTGAAACGGCTCAAGAAGAAAACCGAGATAAGTGTCTTCAAGAATCGAGAAGTAGTTTCTGACTGTTTTGTCATCGATGCCGATATCTCGACTTATCTTTGAAAAGCTGAGAATTTTGCCGTTCGACTGAGCCGCAACTTCGAGAAAATTTTGAAATGGCTCGATATTTCGAATGATTTGTTCCTGCAGAATTTCTTCACGCAAGTAAGTTCGTGCGTAGGTACGGAGATATTCAGCCTTCTCGTCATCGGATTTTAAATGAATGAGTTTCGGAAGCGAGCCAAACCGCAAGACTTGTTCGAGATCGAACTGCGAGCCAAGTTCAAAAGTCGTGAACGGGAAGAGATGGTACTCGAATGCCCGGCCAGCGAGAAGATTGGCGGCACCACGCCTGAGCTTTCTTGCGCTTGATCCCGTCAGTACAAACTGAATATTCGGATTTTTCTCGATCTCCAAATGGACGATATCGAGAAGCTTCGGAATTTTTTGAATCTCATCAATGATCACCCGGCGAAGAGGTTTGAGTCTGTGGGCGTCAATAAGGTGAGACAACTGATCTGGATCGCGCCGAAAGGTGTCCTCGTCATCGGCACGCAGAAGATCTAGCCAAAGCGTATCTTGCTCTGTAAACAGATCCTTCAGCAGGGTAGATTTTCCACATCCGCGCGCACCGAATAAAAATAAACTATTGGTTTTATTAAGTTTTTGAATTCTTCCGACCATACTCCGAGATTGTCGTGCATTTCCGGAGTATGGTCAACAGCTACGGACACAAATATGGAGTACTCATTCCGCGCAAAGGTCTGGCGGTTCCAAGGGTCCGCAGGCTGGTTCTTCGTGACCCTGCCCAAGACGCTTTCCAAGACAATCCGTCAGAATCACGGAATCTCTGAAGAGGGCTGGGGCCGTCTCAAGACGACCGCACAAATCGGAGAAACCCAATGGAACACGGCCATCTGGTACGACACAAAAGCCGAAGGCTACCTTCTGCCAATCAAGGCCGCCGTCAGGAAAAGGGAAAAAATCGAGACGAACTCACGAGTCAGCGTGAGACTCGAATTTGAAAACGAAGATCCAAAAAGTACGCGCTGGAGACGCTACACCTGATGTCGTGCTAAATGCGTTGCCAGCAGCCCCAACGGGGTAATGCCGACAGGATCCTACGTCGAATGCATAACGAGTGGATCTCAAAGACCGAGAAGAAATGCGCTGAGTTCAGTGACAGGTAAGCGTAGCGTGTTTTGGCCGAGTTCCATCTTTTCGCCGCCGAGTGTGACAACCACGCGACGAACATTATCGCCAAACACCTTTTTTGCCTCCGCGTCTAATAAAATCGGACTTGCGCCATGAATTCCCATTTTCGCCTCAATGAGAAGCGGCTTTCCGGTCGGCGGAACCAGCACGAAATCGATTTCAAAATTCGCTTTGGTTCTGAATGTGAACAGATCCCATTCCTTCAGGAAGTTGGTTTTGGTCTTTAGAATTTCGGAAAACACCAAGGATTCGAATAAAGCTCCGGCCTGTGGCGAGCCCCATAACATCTCCGCTGATTGGTGTCCCTGTATCCGTGCGCAGAGCCCCGTATCGATAAAGTAGAGCTTCTTCATCTTCGTGATACGCTTTGAGAGATTCGTCACGTAGGGCGGAACCAACGCGAGAATGCCATTTCTTTCCAGGAGCCCGAGCCAGGACTGCACGGTCTTGACGTCGACGCCAGCATGCCCGGAAATTTCGCTCGTATTTAAAAACTGGCCAGATCGCGCGCCAATGAGCTTCAGAACAGTTTGGAACTCCGCGCGTTTCTCAATACCTGCGGCTAAAACGATGTCTTTCTCAATGAAGGACAATATGTACTCGTCAAGAAAGCTCCGGATGCTCGGACGTCCGGGAAGGTAGAGCTGCGGAAATCCACCATTAAACAAAATCTCTTTAATATGGATCGATTTGTCATGCCTGTGAACTTCATTGATCGAAAGTCCATAGAGGTGGAAAAGGTGGCTGCGTCCTGCAAGAGACTCCTGAACCTGTCGATCCAGCAGAGTACGATTGGAACCGGTAAGATAGAAAACCGTCCGAGTCGCGCCACCCTTTTTTAACCTCTCACGTCGGGCACGATCGATGCGAAGTTTGATCTCTGGAAAAAGGTTCGGTGCATATTGTGCTTCATCGATAAGACACGGAAGCTTTGCTGTTTCCAAAAGGGCTGCTGGGTCTTGCTGAGCGAGAGTCCGAAGCGCAAGATCATCAAGAAAGAGTCGGCTGCTGAGTTCGAGTTGGTCAAGCAAAGTTGTTTTGCCGACCTGTCGAGGCCCCCAAAGCATGACGGCCTCGAGCTGAGACTCGGTTTTTAGAGTTTTTAAAAAGTCTCTAATTACATACATTTGCCTATTTTGGATCATAACTCCAAAATAGGCAAGAAAAAGGCATGTGTCCGTCGGATCTACATCATGATGTCCGAGATCAGGGTTGCAATAGGCATGGACCCAAAGAAAAATGAAGCGAAGCCATGACCGTCGTGACAGGAACGAGTGACGAACCTGTCACGCGACAGAGAATTCGAAGCCTAACGAAACGTCAGTGCCCCCGTGAATGTGGAAGATCCAAGATCCCGTGATCTTCGATGACGACCGTCTGAATTACGAAAGCTTCTCTCACGCTATGTTATTGAAATCGCTAGAAACAAAAAAGCCCAGGAGAGTAGCTCCTAGGCAATCAAAAAATGGCTCAGATGGAGGGACTCGAACCCCCGACCCAGCGGTTAACAGCCGCTTGCTCTACCAACTGAGCTACATCTGAACACCGTGTTGGAAGCACTGAAACTAGGGAAATCAGACATTTTTGTCAAGACGGTGCAGGCGCGCTTCAGCGCTTTTCCGGAAACTGCGCAAGACCCCGCAACTGGCCGAGCGCTTGAATGAGGTCCGGCGACTCAAGCACCCGACCATCAAAACGGATCATCTGGTGATCACCCAACCCGATCCGCGTCGACGTCTGATCAATGAATTCCACAACGATTTCAGACTGAAACTGCGCCGAAGATGCGATATCCGCCGGCACTTCACGCGCGGAGAAGCGACAGTGCTCCCCCAGCCATTTTTCCATGTCCAAATACCCGATTTCTCGCGGCTGCGGATCATGCGCCAGCCACTTCATCGTCATTCCTTGCTTGAATTCTTCGATTTTGGGTCCGTCCGGCCAAATGATCGCGTGAATCCGAGTCTTGCACAGGATCATGCTCACCTGCTCCGGCAACTGACCCGCGCCGATCGTCGTCGGGTCTCCACCGAACGTGCGGAAAAACCTGTCGACATGGGTCGCGTTCACGCCATTGATGAGCATGAGCACGCCAATCAATGCAAGAAGCAGAGAGACAACTTTGAGTGCGAAAAATGCTTTCAAATGAGGCCCCGAATTTACGAGAGTGCGAGGCGAAGAGAAAATGGCGCGCCGGGAAGGAGTCGAACCTCCGACCACTAGATTCGTAGTCTAGTACTCTATCCAGCTGAGCTACCGGCGCCCAAAAGAACGAGCTGGCTTTGTAAGGAAATTCCCTCAGGAAATCAAGAAATTTGGCCTTCAATTTCGTTTTCCCTTGAAATAAAACCACAGAACGGTCCCAGACAAC
>JAMPXM010000063.1 GCA_023701225.1 Pseudobdellovibrionaceae bacterium
ACAAGAAGCGGCCGCACTCGTCGCTCGGATATTTATCGCCTGAAGAGTTTGAAAAACGAGAAAGAGTCGAGTATCAGAAGGAGTCAACCGTCAGTCGGTCGATCACGACGCTCTAGGCTGTTCGACTCCGATCAAGCGCCCGCACTCCAGTTCTTGCCGGCCTTGATTGATCTCTTTGCTGTGTATCCTAATCAGTTCAGCAAAGTCCCGCCAAGAGTTATGACTCCAAAGGGCGAGGACCTATTTCGGATCAACTTTACTGAATAGAAAATCAGTTTGGTGGAGGGGGAGTTTCTATTGTCGAACTTGGAGTTCCGTGCCCAATCTACCTAGCACTCCTGTCATTATAAACTCGAAGTAACCTTTTCAACCAACCCCGAAAGAAACGCTGGATCGCCGAGTTTACTCATATCCATTTTAATGTCCGGCTCAATACCAACGACTTCGTTCGTCCCGTCAGCGCGTTCACGGATACAGTCGGGGACTCGCACGTCCAATCCCGAGTGAGGCAAAGAAAACTTGATACCGCCATTCATGTATCCACATCCTGAACCATGTGTATGACCGCCAATGATTTTGGCGGCATTGCTGTCCAAATGACGAGCTACGATGTCCTCCGCTGCCGAAGCTGTGTAGTCGTCTACGAGAAAGAACAGTTTGCCCGTGTATTTGGTTTTCCCTTTGAATTTCATGCTTTCATATTTGCAACTATCGCCAGTACCGTATCCAACCGCACTGCAAGTCAGCGTGAAACCTTTTTGAGTCCAAATGGGAGTGCGATCACAGTTTTCGGACGCGAGCTTCAACTGGCGTTCGATACTTTTGATTTTCGTCGCTTGTGGCTTCCTCTCAGACCTTAATTCAGTCAACAATTCGGTGAAGTTCTTGACGTGATGAGGATGCTTAATAAAACCCCTTCGCCCACAGATCAGCTTTTTGTCGGTGAGTAGAGCCGTGATGTCCTCTACCCAATCAGTGCCTCCGCCATTGTGAGTAAGATCTACGACCAATGCCTTAACATTTGCTTTCCGTACATTTGTCAAAGCTGCATAAAACTTATCGACAAGAGCAGTTCGCATGGCCTTGTGCCTGAAGTCATCGCGGCACTGTTCATCACACTTGGTCTTCAGAGCTTTGGCGTATTTGTTCCAGACTTCGATGCAAGTTTGAGGAAAAACTTCGTCTCGAAAATCGGCGATACGAATAATCCCAACCTTTGTGCCACCTTTTTCAACAACCAGATAAGGGAATTCGCCTTCAGCTTTGTCGCGGACTTTCACGCCTTCAATGGGAAACCGAAATGCAAACTTCTTGTCCCACGAAAACTCCATCGCCTTACAAGCGGTTTCGCCATTGGCATTATTGTCGATTTGAGTTGAGGACGTTGTGTCTTCAATCTTCGGGCCTTCGGGTTTTCGCAGTCGGAAGTGACCATCCTTGAATGTATTTACGAATTGGTCCAACGCCTCACGAGCTTCTTTTTCCGTCTTGGAAGCGTTGATCGCACTGATCGTCTTTTCGTTCAAGTCATGCGCATCAATTTTGTAGTACTTGATAATGTATTCGAGATTCGCATAGCTTTTGCTGATGTGCTCGCGCAGTGCCAGATAATCTTCTAGCCAAGGTTTCGGTGAAAAGGAATTCTTGCGATCGCACAATTCTTGCGCGTTTGGTTCGGACTTGCGGCATACATTATCGACTTTGTCCCAACATCCACCGGAGTCCAAACAACTATCGACTTTGTCGCAACCGATAAGCGCGAAAGCAAAAATGCTGGAAACAAGAATCGAAACTTTGTACATCGAACCCCTGAATTGTTGGCGACCTCTAATTGAAAAGTGCAGAAACCTCATCTCCTGTAAGCTCCTCCTGCTCGTACAATTTCTCAGCGATCAACTGAATTTGCCGCCCAAGTGGTTCTAATTCTTTAATGCACATATGTATTTGGTAGTCGATGAAAGCTCTAACCGTCGAATCCTCAATCATGTCTAATGTACCTGGAGCCGGATCTGGTAGCTTCGCTGCCAATTTTCTAAAGTCTTCAGATTGCATCATGCCTTCAACCCACTTAACCGCAGCCGTTAAGTCATCGCCACCAATCTTGCATGAGCCTCCCGTAAACAAAATCTCGCTTGCATAGCCGCCCAAAGAGATCCTGACTCTCCGAGTAGCTTCATTGATCGTTATTGTCGCTCGCTGCTCGAATGGTTCAAGTTGTGAGTTCCGGAGCAATCCGACCGTTGATTCCGGTCCATTCCGACCGGCCGTTCCGGCCGAAGCCGACCGGGCATTCCGGAGCAATCCTATCGATCTGATGCCCGCAGTTTGAGCAATTGACGCTAGCCAACATGCTGCATGCTGCTTCCCTTCAATTACCAACAAGGGAGGCCCCATCGTGGCAGCAGCGAGGCTTAGTATGCGTCAGGTCAAAGAAGTATTCCGTCTGCATCTCGTCGAGCGACGAAGCCAAGCGCCGTTGTTCCTGAATTTCGACTAATTTACCTTCGTATTGGCAATTGTTGATCCGCGAAACGAACTCCGGCGGGTTGAGTCCAACACTTGTGCACACCTTCGGGGCGATCACAATTCGGGGGTAATCCGCAAATTTCTCCAAGTTATATGCGGAGATAAAAGCAGTTCCGACCATCTCATTTGTGGCCTCGTTGATATGCAGTTTGCCGAATGAAACTGCGCCTCTCGTCCAAATGTCGCATGAAGTGGCAAGGTCATATTGGAGACGCGAAATTGAATGGAAGAAGTGTGCTATACGCGCGACGTCTTCATTGCGCTCGCTGGAAAGCTCGATTGATAAGATGATAGAGTCGCTGAAGAGAATCTTTCGGAATTTCTGTTCAGTGGAGAGCCCATGGAACGTCGCTGATTTGTCCGCCATGGTTTTGCGGACCTGGCGGAAATATTGATTCAGCTTTACCGCTTGTGGGTCCTTGAGGAGTTCTTGAAAGCCCATTACGTCGAGGAATGCGACGAGTCGGTTTTCGTATGAAATCTCCATCAGCTCAGTGTTTGCTTCCAAGTGTCGACCTACATCGCCTTACGGTGCTTGTAGGCCTGATCCAACTCCCAGGTTTGCTGGAGATTCATCCAAAACTCTGGGGTCGTACCGAGAGCCTCGCTGAGATCAATCGCAGTATCGGCGGTAATGCCGCGCTTGCCTTTGATAATCTCGTTCAGCTTGCGGGGCGTCCATTCGATCTTCTCCGCGAACTCTCGCTGCGAGATTTCTTTAGGGTTCAGAAATTCCTCGAGAAGAATTTCGCCGGGATGAAATGGGTTTTGGAAACGCGTGAACTTCATCATTTGTGATAATTCTCCACTTTGACTTCGAGCGCGTTGCCTTGCTCGAATTTAAATGTGATTCGCCACTGATCGTTAACGCGAATCGAATATTCTCCCTTTCGATCCCCCTTTAACGCCTCAAGGCGATTGCCGGGTGGCACCTTTAGGTCTTCAGGCGCCTTCGCTGCATGGAGCATATTGAGCTTGCGGCGACAGATTCGAATGAGTTCAGCCGGGAATCCTCGCACTTCCTTGGATTGATTTTCTTCGACGAGGTCTTTTGCGAGTTTATTCCCAAAGCTGACGATCATTGATTCCCATATTACCACAATATGGGAATATTACAAGCGCAGACATTCTTAGAGGGGACATTTAAGGAGATGTAGAGGCAGGTTGGTGCATTTTCTTGCACTCTACGGTCGCGAATAAGTCCTTGTAATTATGGATTTACGAATCAGATCAGCGGGATAGAGGATCGCGTTTCATGCCCCGTCCCCCCCGCCATTTTCAAATCACAAAAAAATTTAAAAAACCCGGAATCGCGAGAAACCCCGCGGGTTCCAGCTATGGATAATTCCAGGTATCGCGTAAGCCATTGATAATCCATAGGTTTGCTTAATGTCTGTCCGCATTTCGCGCAAATCGAAAATCAATTCGAGCAGCTATTCAAATATACCACCCGGTGTGCTGTACTACTTAGTGTGTTAAAGAGAATTTTCGTCGAGTTAACAGCATTCAAGAACAAGGTCGATTCGCTCGGCGGACCGAGTTTGCTTAATGCGATTCAAGATGAACTTCTCAGAGACATCGATAAAGGCGATCTCATCAAAGGCGCTGGCGGCATTCGAAGCTTAGAGTAGCGAGAGCCGGCGGTGGTAAAAGTGGTGGCGATCGGGTGTATTACCTCGGCCTGCCGAAGATAGGGACCACGTATCTGATGGCTCTACTCGACAAGCGCGAAGCGGAAAATATTTCTGCACACGAAAATACGATTTTGCGGACTTTTGCTAAGGCGATCAAAGGAGAGTGAGATGAAAAAAACCAAACTGGGACAAGAACTCATCAGCGGAATGATGGAGATCATGGCGCACCAAGAGGGCAAGATCACTCTTCGAACAACGAAGATGGAAATGCCCGAGCCACCTCCTGAGCTTTCGGCAAAGGAGGTTTCCAAGATCAGAGTCAAACGTCTTCACATGAGTCAGGGCGCATTTGCGAAACTTTTAGGCGTTAGCGTTCGAGTGATTCAATCATGGGAACAGGGCGAAAAAAAGCCTTCTGGCGCCGCACGCAGATTGTTGCAAGTCGCTGAACAGAATCCTGATGCGCTCGTTTCTGCGGCCGCTAGCCGGCGACGTCACAAGGCGAGCTGATCCTGGGAGTCAAGGGACGAGATAAAAATGAATAACCGCGAGGATATCGAGATTGTAAACGGTAAACGCTCCATCTCTCCGGAGTTCGCGATCATTCTCGAGAAGGTCCTCGGGACGACTGCTGAGATGTGGGTGCGCATTCAGGCTGAGTACGATTTGTGGCTTGCAAGGAAGAAAGCCGCCTAATGGGAAAGAGGATTTTTCAAGTTTTTCGAGCCGTCTGAAGCGCCATAAAGGTACTTTCTCTCGTTGCGAGTGGAATCATTTCAGTCGCCGCTCACATCGAGGCCCTCTGTTTTGGTCTAACTTGGAATAACGCGGTTTTGACTCCGGTTCTGAAGCCGTAAAAAAAATGCCGAGAGTGAGTTGTATGACCTTGTGCTTCGGTCAAGGCGGGGGCGAAGACCGAAGAGCGAAGAGCGAGGTTCGGTCACGGGCTCGAGAGGAGGGCCCCGAGGAGGAGAGATGTTCGCTCCTCGGGGTTTGAGGCTTTGATTACTCGACATCCATTCCATGGCCGTGGCCCATCCACCGTGAAATGCGACATGTGCCTTCGTAGTCGACGTCATCCAAATCGAGTTCGGCATCGACTTCAGCTGGCAACGACGTCGGTGTCGCAAACGAAATTGTCGGTGCGTCCGGGAATGTGGAATTGGGTCGGCCTTCGATCATGACCGTGCCGTTGGCATCGACATCCAGTCCGCCCTTGAACATAAGTTTGCCTCCACATGACACAACCATGGTGCTGATGCATCGGCGAGCCGGCGCCAATGTTTCGGGCGCTTCTGCTGGGGCTCGGACGATACGCGGGCACAAGATGAACTTCGCGTGGCAGTCGTCTGCCTGTTCCTGGTCCGGCGCCTCAAAGTGGCACTTGCCAACGATCGGTTGAGCGATCTGGGCGTTGGCCGTCGCCGAAATCGAGAGGGTCATGAAAACGGCGGCGACCGAGAGTTTCAATAAAGTCATGTAAATCTCCTTTTGCTTTTGAACACGCCTGGGCGTTGTTCTGTGTTGAAGAAAAACTTGGACCCGAGACGAGGAGAGCAGGCAATGCTCCCGCGCTCGAAACCGAAAGCCTGCTAGATAAGAGGTGTACTCTACGCGGGCGGAAGTGAAAGTGAAGATCTCAAGTTGACACCTAAACAAATGAGTACGTATGGCTCGGCGGTCGTGATTGTCACGAGGCGAGATGGCCATGCGGTGTGAGTCGCGAAGATTTCGCCACAGCTCATGCGGGAGATTGCCCGGCATAGAAAAATTAGGAATGTATCGTTGTTCAAGGCCGTTCCCGGGAGGTCATCGTGATACAGGTTCTTGCACTTGCTTTTCGCCAATTGTTTTTACGCCGCCTTTTACTTCGTCGCTTTCTGCTCGCCATGAGTTGTGTCGTCGGTTTTTCGCATATCGAGGAGGTCCTCGCCGCGGATGTCGCTTCTCTCAATGGATCCGATAAGTCTCGGTGCTACCGTTTTGCGCATTCGGCTTTATCGACCGAATCGAGTCCGCCCCGCGATGATGAATTCTGGTGCTACCGTAGAGTGGAGGGCGCACATGGCGGGATGTTCGTATACAGTGTCGGGCAACAAGGGATTCCGAGGCCCGAGTTCGCGGCATTTCTTGGGTCTGATGGACGTGTGGTCCATGTCTCACGTGTGCAAGGGCGACTGACCTGGCACAGCGTGGACGCAAGCGAAGTGAATCCATTGCCGGTCCCGTTGTCGCCTCCGGACTCACTTTCGTCAAACGGTGGCGATGCGCGTGCTCCTGCGGAGCGCGTGGAGATCGCTCAGGATGCCAGAGGCATCAATGAGTTGGTGGAGCAATTCGTGAGCGTTCGTGCGCCCTTTGAAGACTTGCGCTTCGGTGCCGCTCCGCTTTCGGTTTACAGAACAGTGCCTCCTGACGTCGAAGGTTGGGACAATGAGTTGAATGAGGATCTTCTCAAAGCTCAGGCGCGGCGTCCGTGGCGAGGGTATTGGTGGCCGTACAGTAGCTCCCGGCTCTCCAAGGGATCGGAGTCGCCACTGGCAAAATATGACCGGTTCGTGCGGGCCCGCGGAGGGATCTCGCAGGCGCAAGCGTGGGAAAAAAGACATCATCAATTCCGCGGTCTGAAGTGGGAGGGGCATTGCAATGGTTGGGCGGGAAGCGCCATCTTGCGACCGGAGCCGGATCGCTCGATTCATGACCTGAAGTCGGGGGTGACGTTTCGTATTTCCGATCTGAAGGGGCTTTGGGCGGAGCGCGATGCCTGTGTCAAGTACACGATTTATGGCAAACGATACCGTGGGCGCTCCGGGGACAACCGTCGTGATATAGAGCCGAAGCTGTTTCATCAAACCGTGAGCTACTATATCGGACGCCTGAGAAAGCCGATTGTCATGGATCACTTTCAAGACAAAGGAGTCGATAACCACATTGTCTCTGGCTATGCGATGACAGTCGAAAAGTCCACAACGGGGTCCGTGACGGTCACTGCACGTTTGAAAATGCATCGATACGACAAGGAGCCATCGTCGCAACCCGGCTCTGCGCCAGCCTACACGCGGATATTCAAATATTCGTTAAAAGTGGACCCATCTGGTCAAATTTTAGGAGGGAACTGGCTTTCGAAAAATCCCGATTTTCTCTGGGTTCCTCTCGGGGTCGTCGACTGCTCGCGGAAAAATCCATTTGTGCAGGATCAATGGCTCAATCAGATCTTTTCGCGGGAAGCAGAGTCAAATGTGGATTCCGAGGCTCCGGAGAGTGGCGAAGAGTCCTGAGAAATACCGAGAAGAAGTTCTGCACACGGCCGAGTCTAAGATGGACAAATGCGAGCGTCGCGGGATAATTTTCTGGCTTATCCGCTCGCGGGCGTTTGGTCTGGCTCGGTTGAGAATATCGCGGGTACAGCGGGAATCATGTCGAAACTCTTGTTGATGCAGTCACGCGCAGTCCACCTCACCATATTGTTTGTCGTCGCCGTGTTTGGCTATATTGCCCTTGCGCGTACGGGTCTTGGGCTGGCGACGATCAACGTGAGTGCGTCCCCGGTTTGGCCTGCATCGGGATTCGCCATTGCGGTCGTGAGCCGCTGGGGTTGGCGGTTTGCGTTTGCGATATTTCTGGGTGCGCTTGTTGCCAATGCTCAGACCGGAATTTCATCTCTGGCAGCGCTGCTGATCGCACTCGGCAATGCTGTGGAGGCCTACTTAGGCGCACGCATTTTAGTCCAGAGCGCGACCTGGTTGAATCGACGGCCGCTCAAGGGAACTCTCGGCATCGACTTCACCGCAGATCGGATGAGGCCGGATTATTTGTTCGGCGTCACGTTTGCGTCGTTCGGCGCGGCGACCGTCGGTGCGACGGTCGCATCCATTTCGTTGTTTGTCTTGGATGAGTTGAAAGGTTCGGGCATCGGGGCGAATTGGATCACTTGGTGGATCGGGGACGCGCTCGGGATTTTGGTTTTCTTTCCTATTTTTCAATTTGGATTCAGCTGGAAGAGGTGGTGGCCTCAGCGCGGTCAACGTCACGTTTGGTTGATCAGTCTTCCTCTCGTTACCGTTTTAGCTCTGCTGACATCTCACTTCGTGTTTTCGTCCGCGATCGGTCAGCCTTTTCTTTTTTTGGTTTTCCCTTGTTTGTTGTTGGCTGTATTGGCTGCAGGCGAAGTGGGCCTATTGGTCAGTGTTTTCGTGATTGTCGTTTCGGGATTGGCCGCGACCTTGACCGGCATGAGCGCGCTTTCCATGGGAAATCTCAATGAGAGCCTGATTTCCACGCAAGTCTTTTTGGGAGCGGTCGGCATTACAGGATTGGTGTTGCGATCATTGTCGTTGATTCGATTTGATCGAGATGTGATCACGTTGCTGCTGGTCGGCTGGTTTTTGTCCGGCACGGTGTATTTCTCGTATTACCGCAGTCAAGACGAGAAGAGTGAAATTCATTTTCAGAGTTTGATCGCCTCTTCAGAGAACATCATTGATCAACGCATGCGTACATACTTTGACGTGATGTCAGCGGGTGTTGGATTGTTTGCCGGCAGTGAACATGTGTCGCGGCGCGAGTGGCGCAACTATGTCAGGGCGCTTGATCTACAAAAGAAATATCCCGGTATTTCAGGTATTGGATACACGCGTCGATTGCCGTCGGATCTGAATTTGCGCGTCTACGAGCAAGAGCAGCGGCAGGACGATGCGCCTGATTTTCATGTTTTTCCTGTGCCGAATGCTCCTCAGCTGCAGACATCCGAGCGGCATGTCATTCAGTACATTGAGCCCATCGAGCAGAACTCCGGTGCCCTGGGGCTGCTCACCTCGAGTGAACAGCATCGCTATGAAGCGGCGATACGGGCAATGGAAACTGGGGAGCCCACAATCACGCGGCGGGTGCGCCTTGTGATCGATCGTTTTGGAAGGGCTGGATTTCTTGCCTATGTTCCCCATTACCAGGCAGATGTTCCGCTTCATACGCGTGAAAATCGTAGGCAAGCGTGCTTAGGTTGGGTCCATGTCCCGTTCGTTTTTCGGGAGTTCATGAGCGCTGTCGTCCCTCTGCTCTCATCAGAACTCGAGTTTGATGTTTTGGAGGGTGAAGCATCTCTTCAGGGCGGATCTGCAACAACGCTCTTTCGCTCTCAGCTCACGGTTCCAAAGTCGGAATGGAGCCGATGGACCGCGCCGAAACGGCGCGTCCTTGAGCTCGGGTCTTTGCCGTTTGTGTTTGAGTGGCGAAGGAGTCCGAAGTTTTTCGTCACGCAGCACGAGAGCCTGCCGTGGGTTGGAACTTTCGGAGCCCTATTCGCGCTTGTTGCGGCTTGGATGTATGCAAACGTAAAATCTTATCGTGTTCAGGCAGAGCAGATGGTGGCACTGCAGACCAATGATATCCGGAATCGGGAACAAATCTGGCGCACGCTGATGGGGGCGGTTCCGATCGGTATTTTTCGAGCGAATCGAAGCGGGAGCCTTACGTTCGTCAACCCAGCTTATTGTCGTATCACGGGAGTGCCAGACGACCAATTTTCTGCTTTTCGTTGGTACGACATATTACAGCCCACCGACCGAGAGGGGGCAAAACACGCATTCTCGAAATTGCAAGAGCGTGGCGAGCCCGTGGACTTGGTTGTCAATCTGGCTCTGCCTGGCGGCGAAGACCGATGGGCGCGCTTGTATTTGATTCCGTTGTTGGAAGATCATGTCGCTAAAACCGACTACATCGGCATCGTGGACGATATCACCGAGCGTGTACGTCACCAAAACGTAGTTGAGGCCGAGCGCGCAAAGATGGTGCATGCCGCGAAAATGGCGACACTGGGTGAAGTTTCTGGCGGAATCGCACATGAAATCAATAATCCGCTCTCGATTATCGTTGGAAGAGTGGAGCAGATACGCAAAGCGATCAAAGGGCCCATCGATACGCGAGCCGTTGAGGCGTATTCTGACGAGATCGAAAAAACGAGCTTTCGGATCGCGAAGATCATCAAAGGCCTGCGTGCGTTTTCTCGTGAGGCCAGTCAGGACCCGATGGTGGATGTGGATATTGCCGAAATTCTCGGCGATACGCTGGCCATTTGTTCGGAGCGCTTTCGTGTTCACAACATAACCCTTCGCGCGGACATCAAATCGACTGCGTTCATTCACTGCCGCCCCACTCAGCTCTCGCAGGTGTTTTTGAACTTGTTAAACAACGCGTTTGATGCCGTGGTGAATTCGGAAAAACCATGGGTCGAGATCGCCTCGCATGTCGGGACTCACTTCGTCGAGATTTCGGTCATGGATTCCGGTCATGGTATCGCCCGGGAAGTCGCGGATAAAATCATGCAGCCGTTTTTTACGACAAAGGAAGTCGGCAAGGGAACGGGGTTGGGCTTGAGTATTTCAAAAAGCCTGTTGGAAGATCACGGAGGCACGGTGACGCTGGATCATGTGTCGGTGAATACCCGATTCGTTATTCGGCTTCCTTTGGCCGGAGATGGCGATTTGAGCCATTAGAAATGGACAATTCCCTGGCCTGGGATTACGACTGAGGTCATGACAGACAACGAGCGCCCACCACGTCCGACATTTCAACAAATCTATATGGAGCTTGCTCATGCCTTGGCGGCGCGGGCGACTTGTAAGCGCTTAAGCGTCGGGACCGTGATTACCAGTACGGATTATCGCAAGGTTCTGGCTGTCGGGTACAATGGCAACGCCACGGGGCTTCCGAACGTGTGCGATCGTGACGAAGCGGGGAACTGCGGATGTTTGCATTCCGAAGAGAACGCCGTCATCAATTGTGACGCGCCTCGGTCGACCGAGAAACATGTCTTTGTGACTCATTTGCCTTGTGTGGCATGCGCCAAGCGTTTGATTAATCTCGGGGGCGTCAGGCGCATTTACTACCAGTCGAATTATCGCTCTTCAGCGTCTCTGGAACTTCTCGCAAGCGTTGGTATCGAAGTCATGCAGATGGAGCCATCGGTGACCGGAGAGAAGCAAAAGGTCGATTGAGAGGCCTACTTGCTCCATTCCAGTAAATCATCAAGTGAGGCGCCCATTTGGCGGGCGTAATTGCTGTTTTTCTCAAAGAGTCGTTCGGCCATGATCTTCATATGGTCGCGCAGGTCGTTGGTGAGTCCTTGAGCCCAGCAGGCTTCTTCGTGCAAAAGGCCGCGAGTTGAGCACGTTCGCAGGTGCAGGCGTTTGGCGCCGAGGGCTGCGCGCTCGCTGAGAAACAGACGCATGCCCTTCTGGGCGGTTTTTTCCAAATTCGCGGCCTCGATCGGAGCTTGGCCGAAAAGGAAGTGTGTTTGGAGATTGGGCAGCGTCGGGCGAAGTGATTCGGAAAGCGCGGTGGCTCCATCATCGCAAGCGATCGCGCCCCGGAGAGGCCAAAATACGAAACGCGCGTGATTGAGAAGGCTTGCGTGAAATACCTGCTGGGCGACGTCCAGTGCTGCATCGGCTGACGAGCAGACGGCGTAAGCAGAATCGATGGAATGGAAGAGTTGGATTTTCGGTGAGCGTGACGCGATTTCAGTCAGAATGCCGAGAAAGTGTTCTTGGCAGAGATGAAATTCAGTTGCGTGAAAAACAGAATCGTCCGTCGGAGCATCACGCAATTTTTCCAACGTGCCCCACAGATTCAAATACAAAATATAGCGCATATCAAACCGCATATCAAACCAATGTCGTGACGGGCGTTAATCCCAGTCGTTGTTCAAGGGCTCATTCAAAATCAGTTGCTGCTCTTGATCGTTCCAAGCTTTCGGACCCTGACTGCAATATCGACTGCGTGCTTTGGAGAAGCGCTCCAGATCTTTCTGGCGGGCGAGATGCGGAACCATCGGACCGAAATAGGTTCTGATCTGACGTGTGCCTTGTGTGTATTCAAGGAACTCGACGCGACCGGGGAAGTTGCTGTCGACAATGTCTGCCAGAGAACCGGTTGGAAGCGAGTGGACCGAGAGGTGCAGAGACGAGTGGGCGGTGACTCCCGGGAGTTGCCACATGACCCATTGGACGTGTTGACTGTCGTTCACGATGCGCTGAATTTTGTCCATGTGGGTTTTGAGTTCGTCGGGAGGAAGCTCTCCTGCGGCGAATGCTCCATTCACCCAACGGAATTTGAGCCCGCCATCGGACACTTGCCATTGTTCGAGTTTTTCTTGAATTAGGCCGCGATGGGCACGTGAAAACTCATGCAGATTTGAAAAGCCCGGGATTTCGATAACGTCTTTGCCGCGCGCCAGCTGATGAATGAGAAATTTTGCTTCGGTCGGAGTGGGCTTGGGAAGATCCGGACGAAACACGGCCAGATACCAAACCGCCCTTTGAAACAACGAGTGCCACCAACAGACGCCGCCATTAAAGAGTCCGCCCTGGTTCGCAAAGGAAAGATGATTGAGTGGATTCTGCGCAAGTGATGTCCAATGGTCGGGTTGAGCGGCGCGCCGGCAATACTCTTGGCGGCTTGTCGGAGCCGTCGTTCGAGTTTGCGCAAACCCTTGCGCGCGGGCGTCGGTCGGATTCCAGAGCGAAATCAGAAGGACGGTGGACATCAGTAGGCGTGGTAAACAAGAAAACATAGAAAGTCCCCCTTGCGAACCAGCTTACGCCAGGTAGGCAGGAGACTGAAGCGGACAATAGTCTAGCCTTTGTGTGACAAATTCATTGCGCCCGAGCATCGCAGAGACGAACGGTCTCTCCCGAGACTTCTCGTCGCGCCAAGTTCACAACACGCCCTAGGCCGCGGTCTGTAAACGAAAGCCGCAGCTCGCGCAGAACTTGTGCTCTTTTTGTACGGGAGCTTCGCACTCCGGACAAACAGGTCCGGTGTGAACGACTTTTTTCATCGGACGCCAGATGTCCTTCATGTCGATCAGGCCTGTTTCGTTCCACTTCGCGATTTCGCGAAGCACTTGCCAGACTTTAAAGACACGCTGAAATTCCTTGAGTTCAAATTGCAGGAAAACTCCGGTATCGGTCGACTGTCGTTTGCAGAGCAAGCCCTTCATTTCGACCAATGAGAAGTGGTCGCCCTTGAGTTGCAAACCGCACTCGGTCTGGATGAATTCGACGACCTTGGCGTAGTCGAGACGCACGAACCCCATTCGGTCCGCTTCGAGGCCTTGCGCGCATTGCAAGAGACTCCAAACGATCGTCATCGCCGTATCGTCGGTTTTGAGAAGTTCGAGCTTGCCACCCTTGAAGTAGTAG
>JAMPXM010000314.1 GCA_023701225.1 Pseudobdellovibrionaceae bacterium
CCATGGCAACGAATGCGACAGAGAACGCGACAGAGAACGCGACAGAGAACGCGACAGAGAACGCGACAGAGAAGGGAAATCCCGTGGCGACTTCGAGAAGTGTATATTTCTTCGCAGCAGGTGAGTCCGAGGGCAACGCCGGCATGAAGGATGTGCTGGGCGGCAAGGGGGCGAACCTGGCTGAAATGACTTCGATCGGCATGCCTGTCCCGCCTGGATTTACGATTGCGACGAGCGAGTGCATGAAGTTCTACGAGAACGGGGGTCAGCTGCGCGAGGACCTCAAGCGTGAAGTGCTCACGGCGTTGGAGCGGGTCGAAAAGAAGATCGGAAAAAAGTTCGGCGACGCCGCGAACCCTCTCCTTGTCAGTGTACGTTCAGGCGCTCGCGCGTCGATGCCGGGCATGATGGACACGATTCTCAACCTCGGATTGAACGACGAGACCGTCGAAGGGTTGGCTCGGGCGAGCGGCAACCCGCGTTTCGCTTGGGACTCTTATCGTCGCTTCGTGCAGATGTATTCCGATGTCGTGATGAATATGAACGGTTCTTTCCTCGACATGACTCTCGAAGACCTCAAAGACGAAAAGGGCTACAAGCTCGATACCGACATGACGACCGAGGACCTCAAGCATTTGGTCGCGAAATTCAAAAAGCAGGTTTTTGATTCGACTGGACAGAAGTTCCCCAACGATCCGATGGAGCAACTCTGGGGCGCGATCGCGGCAGTCTTCCGTTCTTGGAACACGCCGCGCGCAGTGGCGTACCGCGGTTTGCACAGTATCCCCGCGGCGTGGGGGACGGCCGTGAACGTACAATCGATGGTGTTCGGGAACATGGGAGAGGATTCCGCGACCGGCGTCGCGTTTTCCCGCGACCCGTCGACGGGTGAAAACGTTTTCTACGGCGAGTACCTGATCAACGCCCAAGGTGAGGATGTGGTGGCGGGTATCCGCACGCCGCAGCCACTCACCAAGATTGAAGGTCAGAAGGCGGGCCTGCCTTCGCTCGAAGAGAAAATGCCGCAGGTTTTCGGGCAACTCGTCGATGTTTATAAAAAACTCGAAGTTCATTATCGCGACATGCAAGACATGGAGTTCACCATCGAGCGCGGCAAGCTCTACATGCTGCAAACTCGCACGGGAAAACGCACGGCGAAGGCGGCGCTGAAAATCGCGTGCGACATGATCGATGAGGGCTTGATCAAAGAAGACGAAGCGATCATGCGTCTCGACGCCAAGAGCCTCGATCAGCTTTTGCATCCCACGCTCGATCCGAAAGCGAGCAAGACCAAATTGAGTCGCGGTTTGCCGGCTTCGCCAGGTGGCGCCTGCGGTCAGATCGTGTTCACCAGTGAAGAGGCGGTCGAGTGGAAAGAGCGGGGCCAAAAGGTCGTACTCGTGCGCGTGGAAACCTCGCCTGAAGACATTCTCGGAATGGTCGCGTCGCAAGGGATTTTGACGACGCGCGGAGGAATGACTTCACATGCGGCGGTCGTCGCACGCGGAATGGGTAAGTGCTGTGTCGCCGGGGCCGGCGAAATTAACGTCGATTACCTCAAAGAAGAAATGCGTGTGAATGGCTATGTCCTGAAAAAGGGTGACGTCATCACTCTCGACGGCTCCACAGGCGATGTGTTCTTGGGCGAAGTGAAAACCATCGAGCCCGCGCTCGACGCAGTTTTTGAACGGGTGATGGCGATGGCGGACAAAATTCGTACCATGGGCGTGCGCGCCAATGCCGACACGCCAAAAGACGCGCAAACAGCGCGCAACTTTGGCGCGCAAGGTATTGGCCTCTGTCGGACGGAGCATATGTTTTTCGGCGCCGAACGGATCGATGTCATGCGCGAAATGATTGTCGCCGAAGACAAGTTGGAACGAGAGCGGGCGCTCGAGCGCCTACTGCCCATGCAGCGCCAGGATTTCTACGAGCTCTTTAAAATCATGCAAGGCCATCCTGTGACGATCCGTCTTTTGGATCCTCCTCTTCATGAATTCGTTCCGCACACGGACGATGAAATGCGCGATCTCGCCAAGCGTATTGGCGTCGATTTTGAAAAGCTGCGCGCTAAAGTGAGGGCCTTGCATGAATTCAATCCCATGCTCGGACATCGGGGCTGTCGTTTGGCGATTACGTTTCCGGAAATTTATCGCATGCAGGTGCGTGCGATCGCCGAGGCGGCTTGCCTGTGCGTGCGCGAGGGTATGGGCCTTGTGCCGGAGATCATGATTCCGCTTGTGAGCATTGATCGTGAGTTGCAATTGCTGCGTGGGCAGGCCGAGGCCGAGATCATGAAAGTGCAGGCCGAAAAGGGCGTGAAGTTTGACTACGTCATCGGCACGATGATCGAACTTCCGCGTGCGGCGGTGACCGCCGATGAAATCGCGAACCACGCCGATTTCTTCAGCTTCGGCACCAATGACTTGACGCAGACGACGCTGGGGCTTTCGCGCGATGATGCCGGCCGCTTCTTGGGCACGTACGTTGCGGACGGGATTTTCGCCAGCGATCCGTTTGTCTCGATTGATCAAAAGGGCGTCGGTCATCTCGTGCGGACCGGCGTGGAGCTCGGTCGTCGGACGAAGCCGAAGCTCAAAGTCGGTGTTTGCGGTGAACACGGTGGCGACCCAGATTCGATCCGCTTTTTCCAACTGGCGGGCCTCGATTACGTGAGCTGCTCACCTTACCGTGTCCCCATCGCACGCCTAGCCGCCGCCCAAGCCACCCTCATCCGCAAATAAGGTGCGCCGC
>JAMPXM010000064.1 GCA_023701225.1 Pseudobdellovibrionaceae bacterium
ACGCATAGTTCTCCAAGACCACTTGGTGAATAATGCCCGCGCCGGGTTTCCAAAAGCCGATGTTGTAGCGTGAACTCGCCGTCGCGAGGAAATCGTAGACTTCCTTGTTTTCGCTCATCGCCGTATTCATGTCGGAGGCCGCGTTGACGTGGGCGCGGATCAAGTGATCGCAATGCACCGTGCTCGGCACCGCGGCCTCGTCGCGGCCGGCGAGCATGAATTGCAACATCGCCATTTGCGCCGTCGCGTCCTGCATAGCGACCCGGTCCGGCCGCAGCATGAGGAAGCTCTTGCCACGTTCGAAGTCCTGCGAGCGCGCATCGTCCAAGTGACCGAAGAGCACTTTCTCGGCCAAAGTCAGCGGCCGGTTCAAACGTGAACGAACAATTTTGAGGTTCTCTCGCGTGGTCTGGTAAACCTGACGGACCATTTCCGGCGTGGTTTCGATTTTGGCCATTCTAGCTCCTGTTTCAATGCGTGGTTTCCCAGGTGAAGGCGTCGAAAGAATACTCCCAAAGTCGAGGCAGGGACAAGGATTGCCAATTAGCGTTATCGACTCGAGCGAATCACCGAATCGACCGAAAACAGAACGTGGCAAAAAAACGTGCGACCTCCAAAACAAAACGCAAATCCGCGCGTGCCTCCAGCCGCCGTTCTCGGCTTTTCCGGCATTTCGATGCGGTTCACGTACCCATTCTAGTTTTCTCGACGCGCTCTCGTCGCCTGCCCGTGGTGTTCGCGAACGAGGCAGCGCAAGCTCTTCTCGGGCACTCAGCAATGACCATTCGCAAACTCACCCTGACCGGCCTTTTTGACAACCAGGAACGCAAGCGTGCACGGGCGATCGCCATGGTTTTACGCGAAAACAGCGGCGCCCGCGTCCTCGAGGAAGCCGAGATGCTGGTCCGACGACGCAGCGGTCGGCGCCAGGCCGCCAAGGTCACGGCGAGCACGCTCGCCGTCGGCCGCCAACGTCTGATCCTGGTATCATTGGCTGACCTGGCCGAGCAAAAACGGCTGCAAACGGAACGCGAGACCGCCATCAAGGAAGTCATGCGGATCTCCAAGCTCGCCGACATCGGTCAACTGGTCGCCGGCGTCGCTCACGAACTCAACAACCCGTTAACCGTGATCCAAGGGTTCGCTGAAAATATCGAGCTTTTACTCGATCACGAGGAGATCTCGCGCGAAGAGCTTCATCTACAACTCCACCCGATTCTGCGCGCCACCGATCGCATGGCGAAAATCATCTCACGCATGATGCGCATGGTTCGCCAGGACGACTTCCGCATGTCGAATGTAGACTTGCGTGACGTCGTTCTCGACGCCTTTAATTTTATGCACCACCGCTTGGACGACTTCGGGATCGAAGTGCAATGGAACTTGCAGGAACAGCTGCCCGTCCACTGCGATCCGAACCAGGTCGAGCAGATTCTCCTCAATCTCCTCAGCAATGCCGTGCACGCGCTCCGCAAAAACCGCGAAGGTCGAGTGATTTGCGTCAGCTCTGAACTCGATGACTCCGGCGTGCGCTTGAAAGTGCATAACAACGGCCCCCCGATTCCCGAAGACATCCGCGATCGCATCATGAGCCCGTTTTTCACCACCAAACCGGTCGGCGAAGGTACGGGTTTGGGACTCGCGCTTTCCTACGGAATCATGAAAGCTCATGGAGGAGACCTGCGCTTCACCAGTTCGGCGACCGAGGGCACCGAGTTCATTCTCGCCTTTCCGAAAGCCAAGGCCGAGGACACTTTGTCATCGACACCGGGCCGTCTCGTGGTCGTCGCCGATGACAACGATTTTTCACGCCAGGTGCTCGTCGCGAAATTGCAACGCTATGGTTACGAAGTTCTACAGGCGAAAGACGGCGAGGACTTGATGACGCAAATTCACGCACGCCCACTGATCGAGTGCATTTTTGCCGATTTGTCGATGCCCCGCTCGACACCATCCCACTTGCTGCAGGACATCCGGCGCATTCTCCCGAGGGCTCTGATCTATCTGATCACCGACGATCCCACCGACAAGGCCGTCGAATTCGCCCAGCGTCGCCATGGAATCAACGGCGTCCTCGGGCGCCCCGTGCACCAAGAAGAATTCGCAGAAGTCATACGAGCTATGGAGCGCCGGGAGCGACACTCCGCTTGAGTTGATAATTTGAGGCGAACGCAGTTATGCGACTGAAATTATGCGACCGAGGGTTCCCCGCCACCATCTGAAACAGGTGTATCCGGGCTCTTCAAGATCTCATCTATCAAAGACAAGATTTGCGACTGCTTAAACGGCTTCAGCAGCACACGGTGGATTCCGGTACGCACGACCTCCATGATCTTCTGCTTCTCCGGATAACCCGTGATGAGCAGAATCGGAATACCCTGGCAAGGGCCTTCCGAACGCAACGTCTTGATCAGATCCAGGCCCGACATCCCTGGCATCTTCAGATCGCAAATCATCAGATCGTACTTATCCTGGCCGGGCTGAAGCGCCCGCATTTTTTGCAGGGCATGAAGACCGTTCGCCGCGACCGACGCTTTGTAGCCTAACTTCGCCAGCTTGGTCTCAAGCATGAGGCGAATTCCGTCATCATCGTCGACAATCAATATGTGTTTAGGCCGCAAGCTCTCAAGATCCATGTTCAACCTTTCCGCAAACGTCCCACGACAAAATGTTGCGCTTCACTTAGAATACGATTTCACTGGACGAACGCCCAATCTTTTGAATGCACCATCTCAACATGAGAGCGTCTTTGTTGCTTTGCGAAGACGGTATGAATGCACTGGAACCCATGGACGCGCGCTCACCCCCGCTCTGTCTCAGACCAAGACAAACTCCGAAGAACGAACACATGTTCCCGCGAAGTTTTTCCGATTCGGATTCATATGATCCGTCTCTCAAAAAAGTGCCGACACGCTTGGCTCCACTCCCGTGCCATCCTCGGGGTGGCAGTGGTCGCACTGATAACAGCATCATGCGCTTCACCGGCGCCGCTCCCGGCGCCGGCCGCGACTCGGCCAGGTCCGATCGTTGCTCTCAAATCCAAAGTCACCGCCCGAAACGCTCCCACTGTCACGACACCGGGAGAGCGGGTCTATGCGATCGCCAAACCCGCGGTTGTCAAAATTGTCGTCCGAAAAGAGGGATCGCCGTTTGCGTATGGAGCCGGATTCTTCATTTCCGCCGACGGCACTCTGGTCACGAACCATCACCTTGTGAAAGATGCCATTCGCGAAAACGGCTTGCCGCTCGAGTTTCATTTGGTCGACGGAAAAACCATCGTCAAACGATATGCCGTGGGCGCTTGCGGGGATGAACGCTCCATCGATCTCTGCATTCTACGACTCGACCACAAACCCAAGAGGTGGCTGGATACGACTTCGCCTGCCGTCGCGCACACGGGCGAGAACGCCTACGTCATCGGTCATCCCGAGGGATTCGAATATTCTTTTTCAAGCGGTGTCGTCAGCGCCGTGCGGGAGCTGGAGTTCGGCGTCAAGCACCTGCAATTCACCGCTTCGATCAGCCAAGGCAATAGCGGAGGCCCGGTTTTGGATGAGCGCGGTCGACTCCTCGGCATCGCAACCAAGTTTTCAAGCGAAGGGCAAAATCTCAATTTCGCCATCGCGACACCTGAAATCCACTCGCTCCGAAAACGCAGCTTGAAATTCAAATCCCTCTCCACGTACCTGAAAGATCAAACCGAGTCTCTTCTCACGGAGCTTGAACAGCGACCGATGCGCACATGGTCCCCGCCGACAGACCCAACCGAACCCTCGGGAGCGACAACGCCCCTGCGCTTGGGGGATCCGATCACGTCCACGTTCCCGGTCTCCGGCGATGTCGTCCTTTTGCCAACACCGAACGGTTTGTTTGAATCCTGCTCTTCTACGGAGGACGCGTTCGCGAGATTGACCACGACCTGCCGGGACCTTCGCACGCAGAGCAGCCTCGAAGTCCTTTCCCGTCCGCTTGCCACCACTTCGATTCTCGCCCAACAGGGTCAACTTCCCGAAGCACCGAAAATACATGACCTGGGACCTGGCGGCCCAAGGACCGTTGGCGCTTCGCGACCTCTCCCGTGGATGTGCCGAGACGCGCGCGTTTTTCCGTCCACCAGCTTGGCCGGCCATGGCACGGGCGCCTGCTTCGCAATGATTCGCAACGCCGACCGCCCGGGTTCGTTCCGGCTTCTCGCAGAAGTGGAAAGCCTTGGGCGCGTTTACGTCTTTCGTTTTGCGAGCGCCGAGGCCCGGCTGACGGCGTATGCCCAAGCCTGGATGCAGTTCGCCGTTTCGCACGCCATCAGCACCACGCTGAGAGAAATGCCTCATCCCGGTCGAGGGCCGGCGTCACTTGCACGTCCACCGATGCCATTCGCGATCCAGCTGCCTTCACGATTCAGGGAATTTGAATTCCTTCCGGCCCGACGCGAACTCGGCATCTTCAAGGCCACGTCTCAGCAACCGCCAATGCTGATCACCGTCGTCCCTCGTCAGCCGGGCGTCCCCATGATGGAACGACACGCGTTCCGCGAATGGATGTTCAACGAAGTCACTCGTGAGATCCAGCCGCGAAGCAGAGACGCCGTCATGAACGACACTGGTGAAGGCGTGGAAACCCAAATCGATCGCCCATCCGCCATCGTGAAGGATCTCGAAAATGAACCCGGTTTTATCATCGCGGGCCGAGGCCAAGGCACAGCCAGGAACCGAGCCGTCTTTCGTGGCGTGATCCACGTCATGGGCACCACGTACATCGTCTCCGCAAGCGCAAGATGGAGTGAGCGCTCGCAAGCGTCCGTTGAATTCACCCGCCTGCTACGCACGATCAAGCCACAGCTTTGAAAAAGAAATATTTAAATCCACATCGTTGAGGACAGGGTCGAGGGAACGGCGAAGCTCCCTGGCTGCGCGCAAGAAGGCACCCATCCCTATAGTTGCCTGGATTTCCCAACAGATTGGGATCGGCAAGCCTTTTCACGCCTGGCTGATCTATCTAATTCCACCGATTGGTCTACATGTCGAGCGACCGTCGAGGATCCTCACTCCAACGAACTCCAGCGTGAACGGCACCGTGATGACCTCGACAAATCGTGACGAGGTTCTCCACGCTGTCCTCTCCGCCGCTAGCGACAGGCACACGGTGATGCAGGTCAACCCAACGCCGCTCACCACAGATCACGCCATTAGCGAGCCGAAACTGACAACGGCCTTGGTCACGTCGATGGACTTCGTGCTGAACCCGATCCGGAAGAGTCCGACGGCGTCGACCGTGGTCCCCCGCCTGTTTTTCTGAATTCTCCTGTCTCGTGACAGGCTCGTCACTCGCTCCTGTCACGACGATCCTGGACTCGCTTGAGTTATTCTCGGCATCCTTCTTCGTCTGAGCGCGTTTCGCCGCACGTTCCGCTCGGCGGACAGGGTCCTTGTGTTCAAGGAAAAACTCGCCGATCGCCTGGATGGTTTCATCGAGGTTCATTGCCTTTCCCCGCGATTGACACAAGAGGTCCTGCGCCCTCTTCAAAATGAGCGCGGAGTTTTCCGAAATCGGCGCTTGCAACTCCAGCGTGTTCTCATCGATGAATCTCATTCGCTCCGGCACGGCTGCGCGCGGTGCATGAGCGGCGACGGTTCGCTCGATCTCACGGCACGTGGCTTGTTTGGCGAGTTCCACCCACTCGGCTTGATTCGCCTCACTCAAGACCGGTGTGATTTTGCGAGCTTTCGAGATGGAGAGCTCCTTGGTTTCAATCGCCGCTTGCAGGGCAGGAAACTGCCGTGCCTTCCGTGCCACGGTGATGTAGTTCCAAGCCTGGCTCTCGGTGAGCCGCAAGGCCTGAACGGCGTATTGAAAGAGGCTGTTGTGACCGATGAAGCGGTACACAAGCTTCGCGTCGACTTCTTGCAAACAGCGAATCAAGTCCGCTTCGCAACTCTTGAGTCTGTCGACAGCGGCCGTGGCACGCGAATGAATGGCGCGGAGTTCTTTTTCCGCATGAGACTTCCGGACATCGTGCAAGTGCATGAACATGTTCCCTCCTCCTGAACTTCGCGCTCTAACATACACCCTGTTTTGAAACCGCGATTTTTGCTCTTAAAATGGCCTAGGCGAAGAGATCGGATGAAGGGCAGGAAGCCGCTGCCGCCACGTGCGAGAAGTGGCGGCAGCGCGGATTTGTGCGCTAATAAGATAGGCTCCGCGCGGGGATCTGATCGAGAAATGAATTTCGCGTTTTTAGCCGAATACGGTGTCAACAAAAATAGTTTTTTTGTCGAGGAGTCTTGGTGCAAACTTTTTGTCCTAAAAAGAAAGGCTCGCGTTCGTTAAGTGAGCATTCACTTGCGCCCTTTCAGCCACATTGAGAGACGGATACAGATACGTCAACGAACGTAACGGCCAAACAGCCTTCTACTCCATCGGTGCTGATGTCACTGAGGCCTTCGCGACCGTTCGTTCAGGGCTGCCTCGCCCTGCGTTTCGCCACGCAATATTAGACGCCGATTACGGAAGCAGTGGATCGGCCGTCATCGGAGCCGACGGCTCAGTCAAAGGCGTTATCACTCAATGTATCGACGTCAACAAAGAGCCCTACAATCCCGCCGTAGGCCCACAAAAGGATTACACTCTCTCGTCATACATCGACATCATGTGGATTAAGAAATTTCTCACATCAAAGTGGAAACTCCAACTCCCAACCTGCGATTAGAAACACTGGTCCGTGGGTACAAACGCCCTAGCCCTAACTGAAAAGAAGCTCCGGCATTCTTAAACCTCTGAATTTTACTCGTCAGATTCTCCGCAAGTCGGACAAGGTCATCAACGATTCCTTCATTTATACACTAGGGAAAAGGTCTGGATTTTGTAAGCCCCTAGTCCGGGGGAACGATGCCATCTGATATTTCCAGTCACGACATCCGCCATAGAATTTTCTTTGTTCGCGATCATCGAGTGATGCTCGATTCTGATCTTGCAAAACTTTATGGGGTTGAAACAGGGGCCCTCAATCGCGCTGTTCAACGAAACAAGGTCCGATTTCCAGAGGATTTCATGTTTCAACTTACTGAAATTGAAAGCGAATCTTTGAGATGCCAAACTGGCATCTCAAACGACCCAATGCACCGAGGCGGACGCCGATATTTGCCCTTGGTTTTCACCGAACAAGGAGTTGCCATGCTCTCAGGCGTTCTTCGAAGCGAGAAAGCAACTCTCGTGAACATCGAAATCATGAGGGCTTTTGTGAAGCTCAGGGCGTTTCTTTTAACAAACCAAGAGTTGGCGCGAAAGCTCAACGATCTAGAGAAAAGATATGATACGCGGTTTCGAGAAGTTTTCGAGGCGATCAGAAGCTTGATGAGTCCTCCAGAAATTAAACGGCGGAAAATTGGGATTCGATCCGATCAAGAAGACTGACCCAAAACCACTGCTCCCCGAATGCGATTACGCACGAGAAAGCTCGCTTCACAAAAGCGTGCCTTTTGTTTTGTTAATGGGTGAATTTTCCGTGGTGGTGAGCTTCGAACAGGCCCGAGGCATGATCCGTGACTGGGCAATAGCCGGAGCTTGCCAGTGAGATCCGCTCCACCACTGGCGACCGACACACGCTCATGCAGGTCGACCCAATGACGCCATTTGCGAGCCGAAACTGACAACGGCCTTGGTCACGTCGATGGACTTCGTGCTGAACCCGATCCGGAAGAGTCCGACGGCGCCGACCGTGGTCCCCCGCCTGTTTTTCTGAATTCTCCTGTCTCGTGACAGGCTCGTCACTCGTTCCTGTCATGGCGGTCATCGCTTCGCTTTATTTTTCTTCGGAGGCTTGTGCTCTCATCGATGAATCTCACTCATTCGTGTCCCGGACAAAAAAGACCTCTCCGAAAGATTCAGTAATTCTATCTTTTCTTTTTAACAATCCGACACGAAAGCCGGTTTTCCCTTACAGAGTTGAAATGACGTTTCCGTTCAAAAAGCAATTAACAAGATCCGGGTTATGCCCTTTTGCCTTCCAGGCATCGCGTAATCGCTGACAGTATCTCAGGCAATCCGCGCCACTGATGCTGGCGCCTTTCAGGACAAAGCCGTTTTCTTGTTCCTTTTCTCCACTCAATCTGCAGACCGAGGGATGAAGCGCCTGAGTCGGAATTGATTTTGCCGGCGTGACGACTTGGGGCGCTGGCGACGTGGCAATCTGATGCAGGCCTTTTTTCGCGATGAACACCAGAAGAACCAGAGCGACAACGAAAACTGAAAAAAAGAAGAGGCCATTGGACGAAGATTCGAGCCGAGTCACCTTTTCTTCGGCCTCATTTTCTTTGCCTAGGAACCTGAATATTTCATCATCAAATACAAAAGCCAAAAGCGGGACAGCGAGTGCAGTCGTTATGATTTCCCTCACTGAAACCAGAGGTGCCCGGGAAACAAGCTGAAAAAAGCTCGTCAGAAATCCAATAGACATGACAATCCTGAGTTTTTTCAGCGTGCGACTTTTGATGGGGAGATGGCCACCCTGCGACCACTTATCAATTAAACTCTGTAAACTTGACGGCCTAAACTGATATAGGACTATCGCACTTATCGCTGTCATCAGCGTGTAAAATGCGGAGAGCTTGAAGTCGCTTTTTAAAGTGATCGATGCGACAGCGGTATTGGCCATTTGCAGGAAGAAACCAAAATAAAGAATCCGACCCTTGAGTCTGGCTTTCGAACTTAATGTTGCCAGTTGTGGACCCATCAGTTCTCCCTAGACCAGATTGTAACTCTCTTAAATGGAAGTGCCGGCCTCATTCCAGGCTTTAGCGTACCACAGTACGCGTGAGCGGCGAAGTCGAAAGAAAAAAGCCGACGTCCATGACGGCGGCTTTTTTCGCAGAAAACAGGACTCGCGCGCGTTTCGCTTAAACGAAGGATCCGGCCTTGATCTTATCGACAATGATCTTTTCACACATGAGAGGATCTTTGGGATTCACCGAGAACAACGCCTGTTGCTCGCAACGTAGCTTGTTTTTGACGAGCCATTCGAGAATCGCAGCAAGCCTGCGGTTCTTCTTGTCTTGAAAGAACGGGTCGTTGGCCAGAGCGTCCTTGGCTTTTTTGAGCGACCGCGCTTCGGCTTGATCGTTCTCTCTCACCTGGTAGCAGTGCAAGTCGTATTTCTTCACGTCCTCAGGCAGAACGCCGAGGAAGCGCACTTCCGGCGCCGAGAAATCGGCGTTACGGATCAACGACGCAGCCGAACCGGCTTTCAGCGTTCGGAAGATGTTCTGCATCGTGTATGCGTCCAAATCTCCAAAAAAATAGATCGGCACCTTGAGCTGGTTCTGGATCAGCTTGCACCAACCGCGCACGCCGTTGGAGGGAACCCCTTGCGCGCCCATGACGATACAGTTGTGTCGCTTGGTCATACCGTTGGCGACCAAGGTGCCCGCGGTACCTTCGGACTCCACGACCAAGCAGAAGTCGATTTTTTTTCTCGCCTTGAGCTTGAGCGCCTGCGGCTTGTTCTTCGGCTGAAATGGCGAAGTTCCCAGCGTACTCAAGTCGATGGTCGCCGTACTGCCGTCTGAAAGAGTCTCCGTCACCACCAGTTGCTGAGAGTACGTTTGACCACCGCGATCGTTGGCAAAGCAATTGAGCTCTTCTCGATAGACTTCCATCATGTCACCGATGAAGTCGACGATCGAGTCCGATTCATCTTGATCGGCGAAGTCGAGCGGCTTGAGCTTCGGTGTGCTCTTCACCTGACCTTTGGCGATGTAGTACAATTCACGTTTGGTGTTCACCATTCCCGATTTCAAATTCTGCAAGAGGATTTCGAGAAGAAAGATCACGCGCGCCATCTTCTGCACGCTCGAAACGTTCAACTCCGTACGCACCCGCTTGTCGCCGGGTGTGAGAAAACCGACCTTCGGATCGTATTCGCTGTTGTCGAGCGAACATTTCACGGCTTCCAGCACGGGACGATTGGCGTTTTCGAGTTCCTTTAAGACCGCGTCACAAAGAAGTTTGGCTTCCTTGGGAATATCCTTGGTCAGATTTCGGATTCGGATAATTTTGTCAGTCATAGTTTCTTCCTCAATGCGCCAAATGCGTACGAAAGATTTCGAACTTCAGATCAGGCTTTTTTTCCAGTGGTCGTTGTCGTGGTCGCGGCCTTGGCGGTCGTACCGGACGCAACCGCTTTCACCGCCGGAAGCGCGTTTCTAGCCGAGATCGCCTCTTTCAGAGTCGTCGTGCGCGGCTCGCCTTTGTCGCCCTTTTTTCCTTTTTTTGTCGTCTTCTTAATGATGTCGCCATCGTCCATGGCGGCCATATCCTCACCACCGCCACCATCCTCACCGGTTCCGCCATCGCCATCCTCATCGCCGATGCCGAGCTTACGGTTTCGCTCTTTCAGCGCCGCCAGTTTGGTTTGCGCGTCTGACAACGCCGCTTCGGCGTCGCGTGTATCGCGACCGAGCAGCTTCTTAAGCCCCTCTTCCGCGCGCTTCTTACGAGATTCCGGAGCGCCGGTGATGCGCACAAGTCCTTCCACAAGGATAGGCCCGAATTGTTCGATATGTTGAAGCTTGCGTTCGAGATCCGCCTCGCGCGACTCCTTACGGATGTGGCGCGATAGTTTTTGCCCGGCCTGCATGAGGGCACGACGGATCTCTTCGATGAGCTCCTCGGAGCCATCGATGGTTTCTTTCGATGCGTTTTTGAATTTGATGAACGGTGAAACCACTGACACGGCAAAGACGTAGGGTCCGAGCGGCAAACTGTCCTTGCTCTGCCCCAGGCCATACGCGCGCCAATTCACGCTTTCCACCGCCTTAGTGATCGCACAGGCCGATTTGTCGAACTGAAGCGGAACGCGATTCGCGAAACGCAACAGCTGGATCGACTCGTCGCCACCGCCACGATCGAGAAAACGCGCCAACGCCACTTCGACCACGACGGGCTTGAAATCCGCGATACGCGGCTTTCGCGTCATCACCGAGAAAAAGTCGACGGCGCCCAAACGGAGAATCGATTTCGACAGAGCTTCTTCTCCGACGGTCAAAACCGAACGCGTCGAAGGCTGCTGCAACTCCGTCTTCTGGATCACGGCGAAGGCGGTTTTGAATTCGTCTTCGGTCATTTTCATGACCGGCTTGCCCAGCAACGCTTTCGCCATCCCGTTTTTGACGAACTCTTTGATCGTCAAATCCGTCACACGCGAGAAACCCGTTTTCAGGAATTTCGAGAATTCCACCTTGCCGTAAAGATGTGCGTGGGTCATGAATTCGCCGAGCTTCATCGTATGCGGATGCGGCAGTGTCGCCGACGGAATCTCGGGAGAGACTGTGCTGACGCGCTCGACGGTCTTTTTCTCCATGTCCGGAAGCTCGTAGTGCAACGTCAAATGCGGATTCACGAGCGTCGTGCCTTCCACATACGTCAACAACCCGCCATCGCCGTTGAGCTGCACGCGTCCATCGATGCGGAATTCCACGCGCGTACCGTGCGGAATATCCCAGTCGACGGTGTCTTTTTGTTTGAGAACGCCTTTGTTCCCTTTGATATCAACATCGATCACGGCCGTGACCGCTTTGCGCATGCGAGCGGTTTTGGTCGTCACGCGAGCGCCCATGGCGTTGGTGAGTTGCGCCCACGTGGTCGCCGCCGAAATCCCGATTCCCTGTTGACCGCGCGTACATTGACCACGACCGAATTTCGACGAGGCCAGGTATTCACCGAACACTTTGGAGAGATCGTCTGGATCAATTCCGGGGCCATTGTCTTCGACGATGATCTCAACCAGGTCCGTACTCTTGGAGGCACCCGTGCCGACTTTTTTTATTGAAACATGAACTTCGGGCAAAATTCCGTGCTCTTCACAGGCGTCCAGCGCGTTATCGAACGCCTCTTTCAGAGTCGTCAGAACTGCCTTGGTCGGTGAGGAAAAGCCGACCTGCTGAAGGTTCTTGGCAAAGTATTCGGCTGTACTGCTGCTCGTGATCTTCTTGGTCACTCGTCTTTATCCTTCGTTTGCCTTCGTCTATTTCTATCTTCGTCGCGACTGTTCACGACCAGCCCTGTTCACGACCAGCCCTGTTCACGGCCGCTCACGCCGTGTTCACATCTCTTGATGTGACTATGCTGCGACGCAATGCCAGGTGTGCCATCAACGCTCCATTTATTTTTGAGCGAGGCAAATCGCCATCATCAAAGCAATAAACGTTTGAAAAGACAATCTTACAAAGCGGACCAGCCTTGTTTCGCGGACTTGAAACAGTACAGACGGATACGCTTCAACTCGAGTGAATTCGGCCGATCTGCCCTGTGTTTAGGCACGCCCTAGCCTAAAGTCCAACCCCTCTCCGCCCTTGCCGACGGGAATCGGGCATGTCTAAGATGCCTGTGAACGATCATTGGAGACCGCCGTCATATGCGTATCACCGCTTTTATTTTCGCCAGCCTCTTCTTCATGGCTCTCGCCAGCGCGCAAACCGAAGCCGCACCGCCCGCCACGAAGCCCGCGACCGTCGCACCCAAAAAAACCGAGCCTGCGAAAAATCCAAGCGATCCGAAGCGACTGATGATCGAAGACATCGTCATCGGGAAAGGCAAGCCGGCGATCAAAGGAAAGAGCGTCAAGGTGCACTACACGGGTTGGCTCTACGACACGACCGCGCCCGGCGGCAAAGGCCGGCAGATTGATTCTTCTCTCAAACGCAATGAACCGTGGAGCTTCCTACTCGGAGCCGGCAAGGTGATCAAAGGCTGGGACGAAGGTTTCAAAGACATGAAAGTCGGTGGTAAGCGCCGCCTCATCATCCCAAGCGACATGGCCTACGGCAAACGTGGCGCCCGCACCGAAGTGCCGCCCAACGCGCCACTTATCTTCGAAGTGGAACTTCTCGATGTCATCGAATCCACGATGTAATGCGAACACGCATTTGGGTTCTAAGCCCGCTTAGAACAGTTTTGCGATCGCGGCGGTCACCGCAATCGCAAAGGTGACGATCGCGCCCACGACGGCGCCAAGCTTGATCACCAGGCGGTACTCTAACCGTTCGATCTCATCTTTTAGATCACGAACATCCTGCTTTGTGGCCAATTCACCCTCTACAATCTCTGATGATAATCAATCTGATTTTTGCGATTCAAATTCCGCGAAGG
>JAMPXM010000065.1 GCA_023701225.1 Pseudobdellovibrionaceae bacterium
ATGCAGCTGAAATGGGACGCGTTGGGGGGCGCGGCCACCGTTGGTGAGGACGGCCGTGATGATTTGTGCCATGGAGGTCCCATGGTCTTCTTCTGGCTGTGGTACGGCGACGGGGCCGGCGTGATAATTCGTCGAACTCGGGAGCGTGCTCCCGAGCTGCTCTTGCCAACCGGCAAAGCCGTTGTCGAGAATCGCGATTTTGACCGGTGTCGCCGCGGATTGCGAAGCCCGGTTCTGTAAATCATCCAAGCCCAACTCGCGGGCAATGAGGTCGAAGTTTTGAATGTTCGTGACGCTGGACGCGCGCGCGGGGGGCGCGGCGGTCACCACGAGAAATGACACGAGTGCAGCCAATGCGATGTCGAAGGCTCTCACATCCAGCTCCGATCAACTCGCCGAGTTCACCAGTACCAACGGTAATAAGAATAGCTATAGCCGCCCCACCAGAAATTGTAATAGGGGAAGTAGCGGTAGGTGTAACCGTAGTACGTATAGGTCGGGTGCGCGTAGCTGGAGTTATAGAAGTAAAAGTACCAGCTGCTGGTGCTGGAGTTTTCATCGAGTTCGCCACGCACTCGTTCTTGTGAGGTGATCGGTTCGAATGCCGAGTTGCGATTGACGACATTGGCCTGCGTTTCCGAGGTACCGGGGAGCGAGTCACTGACATGCAGGATATCCACGCGGCCGGTTGCAAGATGCGTACGGACGACGACCGTTGTCGGAAGTTCCTTCGCGAGACGGACTTGTTCATTGGTGACGCTCGCCTCGTGGTCCAATTCGCTGGCTGCGCTGGCCACCGATGTGAGAACCATGAAACTCAAGACAGATAAAGCCATTTGACGGAGCACGTGTGCCTCCCTGGATAGGATTCGATCGAGGCCAGGGGATTAGCAAACCGTCTCAGAGTGGGCAAAGGAATTCAAATTTTGGCGCATCGTTCATAGCTTCGCCCGCCATGGAGGTGGGACGAGCGTGAAAAAACGTCTCTGGAGTGGGGCTAAAGGAAGTCGCTTGAAGCGATGGATCGAGGAGGTCGCCCGATCCGGAGATCCAGACCGTGGCCTTCGATGACGTTACGCCGTCTGTTTGGAGCGGGGTGAAGTGGGCGAAAATCGGTAGCCGGTGCCGTGGACCGACCTGATGTAGTGAGAATAGGCTCCCAATTTTTTTCGAATCGCCGCAATGTGCGTGTCGATGCTGCGGTCGGAAACGTGCATGTTTTCGCCCCAAACCGCTTTCAAGATTTGTTCACGGCTGAGTGCGACTTCGCGATGACGCGCAAGATAGGCGAGGAGCTTATACTCACGCGGCGTGAGATCGACCTCTTCCTGTGTCCTATCGTCGTTCTCAATTTTTACTTTCTGGTTCAAGAAGTTGATATGCAGGCCATGGAAAGCCGCCACTTCCGTACGGGTACGCTTGCGCAGCTTTGAATCGACGCGCGCCTTGAGCTCAGGAGGAGCGCACGGCTTGACGATGTAGTCTTCCGCGCCCAGCGTGAATCCGATCACCTTGTCGGTGACCTCTTTTTTACTCGAGAGAAAAATGATCGGCACGTTCTTCGTGCGGGCGTTGGCCTTGAGCTGCGTGCAGATTTGATAGCCATCGCCATCGGGCAGCATGATATCGAGAAGCACGAGGTCATAATCTCGTGCTTCAATTTTTTTCAATGCTTCGGCCATTGTTGGCGCCAGATCGAGCTGGTAGCCTTCGCCCAGAGATGTGGCGATGAGTTCAAAGTGCTCAGAGGTGTCCTCTACAACGAGTATGGAAGGAAGGATCATAGCTTCCATCATCTCATTTTTATTGATAATAGTGAGACCAGATGTGAATGATTCGTAACGTGCTCACTGGCGGAAGGTCTCGGTCGTGACATCCCAGAGCGAACGACAACTGTTTTTTTCCGCCGATCCCAAACAGCACTTGGTCGAGTTCGAACGCCTGCGCCGAATCCAAGCCTATTGCAGCCATGATTTACGCTCACAAATCGGCGCGACACTTGGGTTGTTGCAAGTGATGAACGAGGATGCGCGGTTGGCTCTCTTGCGAACGAATCCGCATTTCCAGGCGGCTTTGAAATCCGCGCAGGACACATTGGCGAATTTAGATGTGCAATTGCCCATGGCCAAGCCGGAGTTTCGTGTCGCGTGGGTCATGGGTCCGAAAATTCCGGCGGGCACGCCACTGAACGAGTCGGTGAGTGAGTCGGTGAGTGAGTCGGTGAACGAGTCGGTGAACGAGTCGGTAAGTGAGTCGGTAAGTGAGTCGGTAAGTGAGTCGGTAAGTGAGTCGACGAGCGAATCAATTGAAATGCCGGCTCGTCTCTTCGTCATGTTGAAAGAACCCGAAGAGGTTTTCAACTTGATTCCCGCCTACCGCCCGAACGCGCTCTTTATCTGCTCCAAATCGGCGGGCGGTGATTTGCCTGCGATCATCAAGCGGATCGGCCCGCAGCTCACGCGAATTTTTGTCTTTGGTGCTGCCGCTGAGATCACGCTGCCAACGGGTGTCCAGCGCATTGAGGCGTGGACCTGGTCCGACATTCATAAAGCAATGGATCAATTCGAAACGCGATAGAGATCACGTCGCGCGTGGTCCGAGTTTGTGGAGTGTAGAGGACCCGCCGCCAGTTCATGTGCAGGCCTGTTACCGAACGGTCGAGAAAAATTCCCACATCATATCCGAAGCCGACGGACCTCGCGGTTCTGAGAACGGCAGTCCGCTTTGGCCTCCGCTCCAAGCGTGACCGAGCTTTTTCACTTGAAGGAGCTTGGCGGACGCGTCGTTTTGACCTTTGTAGTTCAGCAAAGCATGGGCGAGTTGTCCGCGTCGGCCCTTGCCCGCTTTCGTACGAATCGACTGAAAGGAGAACGAGCCGTTGGCTTGGCTATCATCACGAAGATCGTTGAGTGCCTCGAAGTGCTTGAGAATCTGCGTGGCATTGATCCTGTCGACAACCGGATCCGCATCGCCTTGCGCGATGAAAACCGAAACTGGTTTTCCTTGGGCGCGCTCACCACAATCAAAGGCTTTCTTTGCTGAGAGGGAGGGCGAAACCGAAGTTCCGCTTTTCATCGCTTTCAAACCTTCGGTAGGTTCATGCGCGGCCGCAAAGGGGACTCCGGCGAACACCGCACCGGCGGCGAAGAGATCCGGATGGCAACTGAGCATGTTGACCGTCATGGCCGCGCCTGCGGAGAGGCCAGCGATAAAGGTCTTGGACGGATTCGTTTTCAGAGAGGTCGAGATGGAGGTGATCAGCGAAGCCAGCCAGGCGCGTTCGCTGGCGCTTGCTTCACGCGTGTGATTGCGCGGATCGAACCAATTCCAGCAACGCAGTGGGTGCGCTTTGTCAGATTGTTCGGGATAAAGGACAAACGCATTCTCACGGATCGCCAACTCATTCATGCGCGTCGATTGCGCGAAGGTCTCAGCCGTCTGATTGCAGCCGTGCAAGAGAACCAACAAAGGCCGTGGTCCGGGCGAGGAAAGCGTGCTCGGTGGTGAAAAAAGTGCATACCGACGAGTGACGCCGTCATGCGAGTATTCGGCGTAGGTCATGGGCGCCGGTGGCGCGCTCGGAATCCGCGAGATATCGATCGGTGTTGTTGAGCGGACCGCCTGCGATTGCATAGGAGCTTGGGGCAGTAAAAACAAAACGCAAAACGTGAGCCCGGACAGGGCAGTGCCGCTGCGGAAAGATGCAATCCAATTCATAATGCAGTTAGTCGTACCTCATTTTGTTCGCCTCGTCCAGATGAGACTCCGCCCGGCTTTCGCCTTTCCTTTTATTGATGTGACGTGCATAACGGCGATATGTCGAAGTTTTTTATCATCGTTCCGCCGGGGCTCGAAGAGATCGCAGCAGTCGAGCTACGTTTGTGGCTCCGCGAGTGGGGCGTTGAATTCGACGGCACTCAAAGCCCGCAGCCGGTGCTTCAGCGCCATCGCGGCGGTTTGGAATTGGAGCTGCCGCTGGAGCTGGGTTTCGCACTCAATCACGTCCTCAAAACGGCATCACGAATCCTGGTTCGAGTGGAAGATTTTGGCTGTCGTGATTTCCCCAAACTTTTTCGAAAATCCCGCGCCTTTCCTTGGAACGATTGGTCTTTCCCTCAGGCACCAAGCCCAGCCGTGAGCGCGAGTTCACATCGCTCGCGATTGCGTCTGAAAAAGCGAATCGAAGAAACCTGCGTCGAGGGCTTTCGCGCGTGGCGGAAAGCACACGGAGGGCCGGTGGATGAATTTCGCGAGCCGAAACCTTCGTTATTTGTGCGTTTGGAAGACGACATCTGTACGTTCAGCATGGATACATCAGGAGAGCATCTCCATAAGCGAGGTTACCGAACGGATGTTCCCGAGGCGCCCCTGCGAGAGACGATCGCCGCGGCCTTGGTTTTGAAACTTCTCGAGGGGGCCGACGCCCAGCGTGAATGGACGCTCGTGGATCCCATGGCGGGCTCTGGAACGCTTTTGTTGGAGGCGGCCGGACTTGGAAATCGATTGAAGCGTGCTTACGCCTATCGGGACTTCGCGATGGTTCGCGAGCGTCGTGTCTCAGTCCGGCCCGTGGAGCAGATGGGGCGACCCGTGCAGCTCCCGCGTTTTTCTCAATTGTTGGGAGTCGATCGGTCAGCGGATGCCTTGCGTGCGGCGAGAGCCAATGCCGAGCGCGGTGCGGGCGACGTGAATCCCGAGTTTTTGGAGGGGGATCTGGTTGCGGCGCAGGAGCCGGAATTCTCATCGCAACTCCCGCAGAACGGGGCCGTGATTTGCAATCCTCCCTACGGAGAACGACTGAAAATCGAAGGAAGTTTAACCGGTTACTACTCACGACTGATCGCGGCGATCGAATCGCGGCTGGCTCCGGAGCGGGTCGGCCTCTTGCTGCCGGCCAAAGCGGACGCTCAAAGGATCGCCTGGCCTCGGGCGTGGCGTCCAGTTTCAGCCACACGCTTTTCCAATGGTGGGATCCCCGTTATTTTTCATGTTTGCGAGCGAATTTTGGATCGAAGCGGCGGGAAAAATTGACATCTTGCCTCAAGGCGGGATGCGTCTTTGACATAGCCCCGGGACTCTCGTAGATCCTCTCGCATCCGGAGGCTCTCATGCCCATGTCCCGATTCTCAGCAGGCGGCATCGTTCGCGCGAATTCGAGATTGAGTTCGCGGCCAGTCGGTCGCTGGTACGTTCATGCCGCTTTACTTTCGGCGTTGGCGCTCGCATTCGCGCTCGCCAACGGCGGTCTCTGATCCTGTCTTCTTACTTGAGCTTCACGCTCTTGATCGTGATCGGTTCAACAGGAACATCGTCATGAGGCATGCGGCTGGCGGTTTTCACGCTCTTGATCGCCTCGACGACATCCATACCGGATTTCACTTCTCCGAAAACCGCATAGCCCCAACCCTGAGGCGTTTTGCCTGTATGGTCGAGGAAGCCATTGTCTTTCACATTGATAAAGAACTGCGCCGAGGCGCTGTGGGGATCG
The DNA here is from genome assembly GCA_023701225.1 of Pseudobdellovibrionaceae bacterium. Taxonomy (GTDB): domain Bacteria; phylum Bdellovibrionota; class Bdellovibrionia; order Bdellovibrionales; family JAMPXM01; genus JAMPXM01. The sequence goes on from JAMPXM010000065.1 coordinate 5,489, forward strand.
CTGGTCCGTGCCATGGCCAGTGTGCCGCGCTTGTTGCTCAAACCATTGTCGGCTTCGTTCTTGATGCCCTTGTCGGTCGGTTTCTCATTCATATCCGCGGTCATGCCGCCGCCTTGAATCATGAAATTCGGGATCACGCGATGGAAGATCGTCCCGCTGTAGTGACCTTTGTCGACGTACTTCAAAAAGTTTTTGACCGTTTCCGGAGCTTTGTCTTCGAAAAGCTCGACTTCGATGTTTCCTTTGGATGTTTCGATGATGACGATCGGACGTTGAGTAGTTGTCATTTTGGCTTTTGCTCCTTCTTTCTTTTCAGCTTTGGATTCGGCGAACGCGGAGGTCGAGGTCAGCGCCATTGCCAAGCCTGCCACGAGCGCGAGTAGGGGGCGGATCGAGTTCACGTGTTGTCTCCTGTTGGTCGAATAGGGTTGTCGAATAGGTTTGTCGAACAGAGCCTGGATCGTATGAAATCGCTTTGGAAAATCAAGCTCAAAGACCAGGCCCGTTGCCGGTCGGAATTTTGACAGCGAGCGCCTGCAATCGCCAAAATACGGGCACTGCCCCAGGGGTTCCGTCAAAAGATCGACGGCCCTGATTTTAGAATTCAGGAGCCGGAAGCGCCCAGCTTCGCGTGATCGGCGGGTCAGTGGACTTCAAGTGTTACTTGAGGTTTTCTTAGTGCAAGAGGTGGTCGGTCGTGCGGGCGCACAAGTCGCATTCAGGACAATGAGCTATTTCTTTCACTTTGTTCTGGTTCTTATCAATATCATGATTCATTTTCAGATCTGTTTCGCACATCGGGCAGCTGGCGTGTTCACGTAGGTAGCGCTCTTGGCGAGTCAGCCGGGTGGTATCCTCTGGAGTTTGTTGCTTGAGCGCGTCCATCGAGTTCCTCCGTGAATTCGAGCCTGAATTCGAGCGTGAAATCTATTGCTCTCGAGCCTGCTCTCGAGTCTGCTCATCAGGTAAAATGCAATTCAGAGTCCACTCCTCCGGCGATCGGGGTGGTCGTGCGCGCTTCGTATTGGGCAATGCGTCGTGTGGTGAGGCTGGCGTCGGAAGCAAAATCAGACAAAAGTGGCGCCCCAAAGTGGCCAGAGAAAATGGCCAGAGAAAGTGGCCAGAGAAAGTGGCCAGAGAATCGTGGTAGGAGACCTGTGTCGAACCTTCTGCAGCTGCAAGGCGGAGCCAAGCATTTCGGAGCGCGTGAGTTGTTTCGCGAGGCTTCCTTCGCGATCAATGCCGGTGAACATGTCGGTGTGATCGGGCCCAACGGTGCCGGCAAGTCGACTTTGTTTAAAATTTTGATCGGTCACGAGACTCTCGACGAAGGTCAGATCACGCGTATGAACGGGTTGCGCGTCGGTTATCTCGCGCAAGAGGATCATTGGGTCGCGGAGACAACGGTCGAAGCGTATTTGACGGGGCTATTGACGCCGATTTGGGAGCTGCGTGCTTTGGCCGTGCGTATGGGCTTGACCGATGAAATGTTCGTGCGCCCGATCACCAATCTGAGCGGCGGCTACCGAATGCGGGTGAAACTCCTGCACTTGCTCGGCTCACAGCCGGACCTCATGTTGCTCGACGAACCGACGAACTACCTGGACCTGGAAACGCTTCTGGTCTTGGAAGATTTTCTGCTCGGATTTCGAGGCGCGTTTTTGTTGATTTCACACGACCGGGAATTCTTACGTCGGACAACCGACCACATTCTCGAAATCGAAGCTGGCGAGATCACCAAGTATCCGGGAAACATCGACGATTATTTCGAGCAAAAAGCGCTCCTGCGCGAACAACTGGAGAAGCGTGCTCTGTCGTTGGCGGCCCGGCGTGCGGAGATCCTGGATTTTGCGGCGAGGTTTGGCGCGAAAGCGACGAAAGCCCGGCAGGTCCAGTCTAGACTGAAGTCGCTGGAAAAGATGGAGACCATCGAAGTCAAGCCAGTCGCCGTTGGCGCGCACATCCGCTTGCCGACGCCCGAGACGACGGGAAAGTCCGTTCTCTTCGTTGAGAACGTGGACTTAGGATATGGCGAACGTGCGGTGTTAAGTGGCGTACGCCTGGAGCTCCAACGCGGCGATCACTTGGGAGTGGTCGGTGTCAATGGCGCTGGTAAATCGACTTTGTTGAAAGCATTGGCTGGCGAAGTGGAGCCAAAGGCTGGCGAGGTGCGCAGAGGGTTCAAAGTCGAGATCGCCTATTTCGCCCAACATGTTGCGGATCGCTTGCGTCCCGAAGAAACCGTATTGGAGGAGATGGGGCGTTTCGCCGCTCGCGATGTCACGCGCCAGGAGGTTCTTGATCTCGCGGGTTCGCTGTTGTTTTCGGGAGACGATGTCGAAAAGAGAATTCGCGTGCTGTCGGGTGGCGAAAAGAGCCGTGTGGCTCTGGGGCAAGTTTTGCTGCGCAAGGCCTCTTGTCTATTGTTGGATGAACCGACGAACCATTTGGATTTCCACACGGTCGAGGCGCTCACTCAGGCGCTTCAAACGTATCCAGGCAGCGTCGTCATCGTGAGTCACGATCGCGGCTTTATGAGCCGAGTTGCGACGAAGATTTTAGAAATTCGCGATGGGCGAGCCGACTTCTATCCGGGGACTTATGATGAATACGTGTGGAGCACGCAGAAGGGGGTCATGGCTTCTGATCGTGCGTCTCAGATCAGCGCCTCGCGCCCGTCTCCGGTCGGGATCGAAAAGCCCCCATCGGGGATGAAAGCCAACTTCAAAGAGCAGAAAAAATCCTGGGAAAAAGACCTTCGGCAAGTCGAAAAAGACCTCGCGCGTATCGAGAAAGAAGTCGAAGCGATGAAAGTTGAGATCGAGAGAAAGAGCGTGGAATTAACGACACTCACTGGAGCTGCGGCTGCGGTCGCGGCAAAAGAGCTAGGGTTGGCGCAGGCGCGCGTGGAACAATTGGAATCCGACTGGATAACACGGCTCGAAACACGAGAAGACCTCATGGTGAAAATCGCGAGTTTGTTACAGTAGATTTCGCTTTGGCGGGCAGGCCGGTGTGATGACTGTGCTGGACAGCGGCGGGAGACTGGAGGCCAAAGAACGAAGACTAGAGATCAGAACCCAGAACCCAGAACCCAGAAAGCGTCCGTCGCTGCGAATCTTGCGTAGAGTGCGCGAGATGAGATCTATCCAGACTTTGATTGAATGATAGGGGTTCGCGATTGGCGTCGTTCCTTGAGAAACTCCTCGCGCTCCCAACGTCCTAAAATACTCTCGAGTTGATTGGCGAATACATAATCGCGCATGTATGCCAGGGCACGATGTCCGACGACCACTCGGCTAAACGCCAAGTGATCCCAAAATTTCCCGAATGGCCTTCCTCTGCACGCACCGGTCACAAGGCGTGCGATGAGTCCTGAGATAAGCCGCATGAAATCTTGAAAGCGCTTGCGCTCAGTGAAGCTCACGAGCAAGTGCAAATGATTGCCGACGTTGGCGTAGCTGTGAATGGCGACGCCCTTGCGTGCGGCTTGCGCGCGGACAAGGGTTTCGATTTTTGTCCGACGAGCGGCGCAGCGGAGGCTCAGTGCGCCTTTGGCTTTCGAAGACTTCAATACGACATGCAGAGGGCGCTTCTTATCCAGTGGACGTCTCAGCTTACGCCGACCTGTGCTCTTGGCGCCGCCGTGGCTGTGGCGTCTGGGCCTGAGCTCTTGGTTGGCTTCGAAAAAGTCACTCTGCTTCGGCTTGCACATGGGCAGTGTTATTCCTTTCTTCTCAGGAAAAGTCAATGGATAGGAATAAACAATATTGAATTATTCTAGTACATGAATTGTTTGTGCCCAATGCGCCGTGCATGAGTTCGGGCAAGTTGAGGTGCGCTTGGATTCGGATAGTTTAGCTGCATCGCTCTGCGTGTTTGATGAAATTCGTTCCGTTTGGATTCATTGGTTGGAGCTGCAAATCGGCAACACAGCGGTGCGAGCATGCGGCGCGATGTTTCTCCATCCATGTGAGGGCTCGGTTGCGGGCTCCACGCCCGCAACCCCACGAGCCGAGAGAAGGTCTTAGAGACTTTTTGAGAAAGACAATGAGGGAAGAAGGCAAAACAAAACACAAAACACAAAACACTGCCCTGATGAATGCAGAATTCCAAATTCTGAATATGGAATGCAATACTCGGAGACCAGAGAGGAGAGAGGAGAGAGGCAGAAAGGGGCGGAGAGCAGAAAGCAGAAGGCTAAAAGGAGAAGGCTAAAAGGAGAAGGCTAAAAGGAGAAGGCAATACGTAGGGCTTGCAGTGTCCTTGGTGTGTGAGTGAATCGTTGGGCTTGGGCTTAGTTTGTCGGTTCTTTTGGAAGCATGAACCTACGTGACTTCTGTTGGAAGGCGCGGGCTCGGCGGGTGGTGGTCGTGGTCGGATCGGCTTGAGTGGTGCGGCCGTAGCGCAGGGTGATGAATTCTCGCATGAGTTGTTCGATTTCGATTGCGGCATCCGGGTATCTCGCGATCAGGCGGCGGGAGTAGGCGAGGGGGCCCTCTTGCGAAAGGCGAGGGAGGCCGGCTTGTGCGCACCGGGAACAGAAACGGTGATATCCATCTAGGAGAGGATCTTCCTTTTTCGCCTTCAAACGCAGAGCGGTCTGTAACAGGATCGCGAAGAGCAAGAGGCCGGCCGCTAACCACAAAAAGAAAATCCAACGATTCGCTTCGCCAAGGCCGAGTTTGGCGAAGAGCTCTTGTTGAAATTGGAAGTCGTACTTCAGCAGGAAGTTGTTCCAGCGCATGGCGGCCGCATCCCAGGCCAGGCGCGCGCGCCAACTGAAGCGTGTCGCCCAGCCGCGACCGAAGCCGTTGCGAATCATTTCCTCTGAGACGCCAGCCGCGAGGTCTCGGGAGTCGACTAAATTGTAGTCGCCTCCGACGCGCAATCGCAGTGGCGCGATCGTCGCCGTGGGATCCACGCGGAGCCATCGGCTCTGACTCTCATCCCACACTTCCGCCCATGCGTGGGCATCCAGACTGCGGACCAACACGTACCGTCCGAATCCGTTATAGATTCCGCCTTGAAAGCCGACAACGACCCTGGCCGGAACTTTCATCAAGCGCATCAGCGTCGCGAACGACGCGGCGAAGTGCTCGCAAAAACCAACTTTGGATTCAAAAAGGAATTCACGCAGTAAACCCGTTTTGAGAGCGCCCGGCTCTTTCGAATAACGGAATTCCTCATCATCGAAGAATCGCATCACCCGATCCACGCGGGCTCGTGTCGACGAGTCGGTGTCTGCATTCAGGCGTTGAGCGAGTTCGATGACATCCGTCGTGAGGTCCGAGGGAAGTTGCAAATACAGTTTTCGATCGAATATCGAAAGAGCTTGGGCGGGCGTTTCGCGCGAGGATGAAGCCTGATAAATCGTTCGCGAGCCGATCTCCTTGCTGACTTCGAAGATCATTCCCGGACGTCGGCGCACTTGTGAATGGCGAAGAGGATCGTCGAACTCGATTTCGCGCGGGAAATCCAGTGCAAAGAGCCATTTCTTGAACGCCGGTTCAAGAACGATCTCTTGACGGACACGCGGGCCGGAGAGGCCGGGTGCGCGGACAAAGCGGTCCGTATCGGGCTCAGCCCCATTGCGGGACCAGCGCAAACCTCCGTCCGCGGAATACAGAATCGCGCCGCGCCAATAAAGATCGATGGGCGACGGCGGTTCGCCGCCTGTGAATGTGGCGCGGAACGCAGGCTCGTCTGATTGAATCAACTTTTCGACATCGCCTGGGCTCATGTCGTCGGAAAAACCGGTTTGTGTCGGCGGTGGGGCGTTCAGACGCCAAAGACCAGCGGAAAAACGTGGGAAGACCAAGAAAAGGAATATCCACACCGGAAGCGCGACGCCGAGAAGTCGCATGGCCGGCCGCAGAGAGCGTGGGGACGTGCGTCGATCTCGTTTATGCAGTTGGAACATGAGTGCCGTGATCAAAAGCACGTCGAGACCCATGTAAAGAGTCGATGGCAAGCTCTGTGACGTCAGCAGGTGCGCCATGAGCAGAAAGTAGCTGGTGAAGATCACGTACATCGCATCACGATATCGAGTCGCTTCCAACATTTTCAGCGACGCCAAATAGACCAAAAGACCGGTGGCAGGTTCTTGGCCGACGATCGTATGCCATTGAAAAAAGACGCCGACGCCGCCGGCAACGACAAAAATCGCGCGCAACCAAGTCGGAGGCAGGGTGACGTTCTTGAACAGATGCAGAGCGGTCCAGAGTAGGAACGAAATGGAGGTGGCCGTGATCCACGGCGGCAGTTCGAACGTGTGCGGGATCACATTGAACGAAACAATGAGCAAGAGAAGCAATTGAAGCTGTTTTCCCGGCGCTCGCGTCATGGCGAGAGTCTCCCACGAGTTCTCTCGCCGCGGATTTTGTCGGAAGGGGAGGTGGGCTCCGCGGGGAAGAGTGCCAATTGCTCCAGGCATCGCAAGTAATGTTGATAGTCGTCTCCCGCCGGAACAACCACGTGCGGAAGGCGGAGAGCGTAGCTCAACCGTTGTTGCTTGGCGGACTCCACCCAGGCCGCCAGTTGTGACAAGCGTGCTTCTTGGGTCATGCCTTGTAACTGATCGTAATCGAACACCACAGCTGCCGGATCGCCTTCGTCGAACTCCTTAACCAGGAGAGGCCGTCCGCGCGCAAAGGCTTTCCAGTCGATGCGTCGCGCGGGATCGCCCGGCCGGTATTCGCGGTGACCATAGAAGTCATCGCCGCCGCGTGTAGTGAGGGCATGGGGGCCAGCGAAGGACTCCAGTTTCGTCGAAGGCAGGGGCTGATCGCCTTTCGGTTGCGGATAGACGAGATAGGTCTCATCCGTCGGGATCCACATCCAGGAGTAGAAGAGTCCGACAGGAAAAATCGTCGATATTTTCAATCGTTTCAGAGGATAGCGGCCGCGCGTTTCGGCGAAGTACTCGCTCTTGAAACGAAGGGTCGCGCGAGCTTGGAGAGGCTGTGCATTTTCCGGTTCGCGATCGAACTTCATTTTCTGCGCTCGGACTTCGAGATTGAACCGTGGCGCGGTCCCGGTGTTTTCAAGTGCCGTCGTCAATGAAACCGTCGAGCCGGCGAAGCCCGGTTCGACGCTGACCTTTTGCAGTTTAATATTTTTAAGATTGTTGTGCGTTTGCACCATCGCTACGAAGGCGATCGCGAGGAGGAAAAAGGCGAGCATGTTGACCAGGTTGTTGGAATAAGTCGCCCCCACCAGGAGCATGAGCACGATGCCGATGAAAAAGACAACTCCGAATCGGGTGGGAAGAATGTAAATCTTGCCATTGCGGTCCACGGTTTAATTCCCTCCGACGTCTCAATCGACGCGCACGTTGGCGAGAATTTCTTCAGCGAGTTTTTTTCCGGTTTCTCCCGACAGATCTTCAACTGGGTTCAAACGATGGCTCATCACGGGAACGCAAACGGCTTGAACATCTTCGGGAAGAACCATATCACGCCGATCAAGGAACGCCCACGCTTGAGCCGCGTGCACGAGACAAAGGGCGCCACGTGGAGAAAGGCCGCGTTGGCCGCCGCGGGCCCGGCTCATTTCGATCAGGTCTTGAATGTAGTTCACG
>JAMPXM010000315.1 GCA_023701225.1 Pseudobdellovibrionaceae bacterium
ACGGGATGGCCGCGAGATTGATGATATTGAGCTCAATAAGCGACGTGAGCCAGTTCTTTGGCGCGTATTCTTCCAGGTAGATCCCGGCCGCAATGCCGATCGGAATCACGGACACGGCAGTGACAAGCATCACGCAAAGCGTGCCGACCCATGCCGAAAGAATTCCCGCTCGTTCCGGAAATCGGGAAGGGAAGTTTGTCAAAAACTCAGTGGACAACCTTGGAACTCCGGCACGTGCGAGGTCCAAGATCAGAGCCAGAAGCGTCAGAAGCGCGAAGAGAAGACAAAGCAGGCCGACCAGAGCGAAGACGAAATCGACGATCTTTCGGCGACTCAAATGACGTTCGATGCGAAGCATTTCCGAGCGTGCCATGGCTTAGTAAGCCTCCCGGAATTTTTTGCGCAACCAGAACCCGATCAGATTGAAGGTGAGTGTGAATATCAAGAGCGTCAATCCGGCGACATAAATCGATTGGTAGCCGATCGAGCCGTGTGGCAAGTCCCCGAGACTCACCTGCACGATGAACGCCGTGATGGTCGCGGCCGGCTCCAGCGGGTTCACCGTGAGGTTGGGCTGCATGCCGGCGGCGATTGCGACGACCATCGTCTCGCCGATCGCGCGCGAAATGCCGAGGATGTAAGCCGAAGTGAGCCCAGAGAATCCGGCGGGAATCACCACGCGGAAAGACGTTTGGAAACGGGTCGCACCCATTGCAAACGAAGCCTCACGCAAGTGCGAAGGAACGGCACGCATGGCATCTTCTGCGAGCGAGCTCACGTATGGGATGATCATCACGCCAATCACTAAGCCTGCGCTCAAGACGTTGAAACTCGCCAAATTGGGAAAGAGCTTTTGCAGCAAAGGCGTGACAAATAATAGAGCGAAGAACCCGTACACAACAGTGGGGACTGCGGCCAAGAGTTCGAGTGCGGGTTTGACGATCTCCCGCGCTCGCGAGGGTAAGTATTCGCTCAAGAAGACGGCGGCGATCGTGCCCATCGGGATGGCCACGAGAAGCGCGATGAGTGTTGTCAAAAACGTGCCTGCGACAAGCGGTAGAATCCCGAACTTTGGATCATAGAACATCGGCGTCCATTCCGTGCTTGTCAGGAATTCGCGCAAGGAGACGTGTTGGAAAAACGGCAACGACTCGGCGACAAGGATGAAAACGATCGAGAGGGTCACGAAAATCGAAGAGCTTGCCGCCAATAGCAGCAAAAACTCAATCGTCCGCTCTCGCATTCGGCGCATTCGGCGCGCCGGGTGCGAAGCGGACGTAAAGGATACGGTCTTTTGAACCAATGCACTCGAGGTCATCGCGCTCTTATTCAGTCCTTTTCAGTCCGTCTCAAATTCACTCCATCTCAAACCGAGTTTTCCTCAATCCGAGTTCTCAGTTGCGATTTGCCATCGCGACCCGCATCACAGAGTCGCTTCGCGTTTGAGAAGTTCTTCGACTTTCAAACCGATTTCACTCTCGCCTCGGAAGGCGGTGCCGACTTTCCCTTTCTTCAGATGCTCTTCGGCCATTTCATAGGCTTTCGCGGGCAGAGGAATGTATTTGACGGCTTCCACGAGTTTTGCCCCATTCTTTAAGAAGAAGGAAGCAAAGTTCATCACCTCGGGACGCTTGGCGGCGGACTCCGAGACATAAATGAAGATCGGACGAGAGAGGGGGTAGTACGAGCCGTTTTCCACGTTTTGACGCGAAGGGAGAACTGCCTTCATTTTCATCGGCGACTTCGGACCACCGACCACAGCCACGAGTTTCAGGCGAGATTTGTTTTCTTCGTAGTAAGCATATGGCAGGTAGGCGAGACCACCTTTGGTACCGGCCACTCCTTGAACGAGCATATTGTCGTCTTCGCTGGCCGTATAGTCGCCGCGACTCGCCTTGGACTTGCCGGTGATAGCTTCGGTGAAATAGTCAAACGTGCCGGAATCCGAGCCCGCACCGAAGAGCTTGAGCTCTAGATCTGGCCACTTCGGATTGACTTGATTCCACTTGGTGACTTTGCCTTGTGCTGCGGGTTCCCACATTTTCTTGAGTTCGTCGACCGTGATCTCCGTCAGCCACGTGTTTTGTGGATGCACGACAATGGCCATGGCATCGAAGGCGACCGGTAGCTCGTAGTACTTCACTCCGGCCGTTTTGCAGGCGTCCATTTCGCTTTTTTGAATCGGGCGCGACGCGTTCTGCACGTCGGTTTCACCACGGCAGAATTTCTTAAAGCCGCCGCCTGTTCCCGAGATGCCAACCGTGACATGAACCTTGCCGCGCTGCTCAGCCTGGAACTCTTCCGCCACAGCTTCCGTGATAGGAAATACCGTACTGGAGCCGTCGATTTTGACCATTGCGGCGCTATGTGCCCGCATGGGACTGAGGGCGACGGCCGTCAAAAAAAGGGACGTGCAGAGAAGTTGGCGCATCATGGTGGTTCCTCCTGATATCTCGTTCAGTTGATATCTCATCCAATTGAAGCCGAAGTCGCCCCGGTTTTACCACCAGGAGACAAAAAGGTATGTCAAGGAACGGTCAGGATCCTCTTGGATTGCGACGGGATCGGTCGTTTGGGCCTGGTTTGCTTATCTTTTGGGCGGATTCGTGACCCAGTCGCGGGCGGCGCTGAAAATCTGATCTAACATGGGTTCGGTCAAGCGCCCAGTGAAGGTATTCTGCTGGCTCGGGTGATAGCT
>JAMPXM010000066.1 GCA_023701225.1 Pseudobdellovibrionaceae bacterium
GGAAGAGACGGATATTCATCGAACGGCCACTCGAGAAACGAAGGCCAGAAGACTCGAGCGGAACGCCACGATTTGGTAGTGTGAGGCTACCAACCATAAACCTGCACGAAAGTGGTAAGTCCCTATATGGGCAGAAGTAGTGCAGCGGCTGAGCGGCAAAAAGAAAATCGGCGCTTCAAAATTCAGCGGCCAATTCGACCGCGAGCGAAAGCGCCCTTACCGACCCGAATCGCGAGAGTGATCTGGGTCGGTTGCTTTGCGCCTTTCGAGACTACGTCTTTTGGCCAAACAAGGGATTTTAATTAGCGCTTCCGCTCTCGATCGAATTTGAAAACCAGCTCCGCCTTTGAGTTGAGATCTTTGCGGCCAAGGATCTGGCCCCAGTATTCGAGAGCCTTATAAATTGAGAAATAGGTGATGGTCTTTAATTCGGTTCCATGGCGCATTTCGCCTTTGCTGCCAGTTCGCGTATTCACTGCGGAATCGACATCCCCATTTTCCAAGACCTTTCCGGCGAGCCATTGACTGCCCAGCTCGCCCATCGTCTTCAGAGACTTTCGCATTTCTTCATCTGCCACAATGCTGTAGTACCTTGCGGCCATTAACAGTCCCAACGCATGGTAGCTGGTATCCGATCCGCTTTTTTCCGGGTTGGAGCCATCTTTGTTTTGCCTTGTAACTCCGAGGCGCACGAGCTTTTTGGAGCGCTCAATGAATTCAGTTCTTTTTAAGAAGACTCCGGCAATGCCGATGGCCGAGGCATTGATGTAGTAGCGATGGGTGTATGGTTCATCTTTCTTCAGACCCGGAGATTCGATTTCTGGTTTCATCAACCACTCAATCGATTTCTCAATTTTTACCTTTGCACCCTTAATCTCTCTCGAAAATTTGGACTGGTGCTTGGAGTTTTCTAAATGCAAAAGAGCGCGACTTGCAGACTCCAAAAATAGAAGACCGTTGTGATATGGATCTTCTGATGAAAACGAACCGTCTTGTTGCTGCTGAACAAGCCCCCAGTTAATAATCTTGAGTCCGCGCTCAATAGCAGCCGCATCGTCTTTATAAATTCCAACAACAACTGCGTCGGCTCCAGCTTTTTGATAATCAATAAACCAGGGCCCTTTTTTCGCGGTGTCGTATTCTTTGTTTTTATCCCCATATGCACCGTTGGCATTTAAGTCCAAAGCTGCGCCACCGGGATTACGATTGGCCGTTTTGAGAATAAAATCACTCGACTCGAATTTTATATCTCCCGAAATACCCGACGGCCACCTTTGAGCATAGGAGACTTGATCAGCAAAAACGAAGGCTCCAAACGTCAAGGCAAAGAGGGCTCTTTTCATCAGCTGAGTTTCACCAAATAAACACGGAAGTTCAAGACGCGATCAGAAAAGGAATGTCCTTGGTCGCCTGTTGCAGGGCGCTATCAGGACGTTCTGGGTGTCGCTTAGTGGGGACAATTTCCGTCATTTCACAGGTGTATAGATGAGCGACCTTTTGAGGCCAGCAGTTGCCGAGGGGGATGCCCGAATCAGTCACCGGCTACTTAATCAAATCAAGCTGCCGTGCCGCGAACGGATCGCCAGTCGAGCCAACCGTTTGCGAAGAGCGGTGGTGTGGATCGGGCTTGGCGGCAGCGGCTGTAGGTTCGTAGACGTACACATCAAGATCCTCAAGCGCGCCCAAGTGCTTCTCGATGAGCGGACGAACGTCTTCCCATCGCAGGCCGCCGTTACCGCAACCCAAGGGCGGGAGTGCAAGGCTCTGAATGCCCATGTCCTGATAGTGGCGGGCGAGGTATCGGAGTCCTTGATCGATGTCCTCAAGGAGCGAGTCTTCGCGCCAGTCGCGTTTTGTCGGGAAGTTCAGGATCTGCACTCGGTCGTCTTCCCAAAGATAAGGCTGTCCCGGCTGCACATCACCGCGCTTACAGAGCTCGCGGTATTCCGCGAACATTGAAGGATAGCGGTTCTTGAATTCAAGAGCGATCCCTTTGCCCATGACACCCACGCAGTTCACCGTATTGGTGAGCACCTGGGCGGCGGAGTCAAAAAGGTTTCCTTGAACAAACGTGATCATGGGGTTCCTTGATTGGGCGTCCGGAAGTACCAGTTGCCTGGGCGCACGAGAACGTTAAACCTTGTACCACAACGGTCAAAAATCTCCAAGAGGCGATGGTGGGCGGTTTCAGAATAGGCAATGAAATCATAGGCATGCTGGAGTGACAATCGCTCAGGTACCAAGATTTCCGCTTGCTTCCGCCGCTTCAGCTCCGGATTCCCTTTATATTTTGGGGTATTTATCGCCTTTGGGTCGAGGATGTCGAGATCCGTCAGTTGGGTGAAAACGCGAAAGACCGTCGAAGCGCTTCGCGCGTTTCCGTCCGTGATAACCAGGTTTCCGTGAGTCAACAAATCGAGAGAAAATCGGATGAACACGAGCTCTTGATTGTGCTGCTGATTCACCGCCACCATGGGCGTGCGGTTGCCGAAGTAGAGAGGGACGTAGTCATGTAGAGGCCTGCCGGTCGGTGGAACGACCTTCGCGGCTCGGCCTGCTTGAACGTCTTCATTGGCTAGGTTTTGATATGAATGGTCGCGCATGAGATTGTAAGAGCGCAGCTCGCCGGCGCGAACAATTGCTTCGACGTTCCCCAGATGTGTCATGTGGCTGGCAGGGCCAAGCTGGTACTTGGCGTAAATTTGTTTATTGAGCGGCAGTGAAGTCATCGACTCTAAATTCATATCCGATATGACGGCCGTTCGCCACCTCCATTAGAGAATGACCGTCACATTGTGGAGTGCGGGCGTTTTGGCCGATCGATCGAAAGTTCTGGATCTTCATTTGGCGAAGTCGTGGCGGAGGCGCGTTCGGATCTTGCGATGATTGCTCCACGGAAGCTTCTCCCTTTGAAATCTTCTTTTTTGCCATCGAATCCTCGGTTGATGACCGTATATCGACGTCGAGGTTTTGGATCTTGCCGAGCGCTGGGAACTCGGCTTTCCACTTTTTGCGGCTTATGCGCGCGGCGCGAACATGATCCCGCTCTTTCCTCCGACAGAACTCAGGACCGAGACCAGTACCTATCTTCAGTCGGTTTTGCGAACGAACGACATTGAAGCGTGTGACCTCCCCGTGAGGCATCCGATCTTATGAAGATAGCCTCGCTACTTCGCATCGCGATCCTCGCACTCGTAACGGCCATGCTCGGGCGTTTCGCGTGGATTTCCATGCATGAGCTACGCGAGGACAGGCTTGCAAGCGAGCTTTGCGGGATGGTTGGCAACCAGCTTGAGATCGGCTCGCTCCGAGAAGCATTCGAGGGCCTACAGCTGGGCCTTGCCAGAAATCAAATGCCGCAGGCGTGCGTCAGCGTGATCGACAACGGGCGAAGTTATTCGCCGGACTGCTTGAATCCCGCCGTGAATTACCGAATCAATGTTTGTCGGCCGGAGGCGAACAAGGGTGTGAGAGCCCAGATCTCCTATCCAACAAAAGCACTTTTTGGGCCGGGTCTCTGGTTCACCTGGCTCGCGTTCGCGGGAATCTTTATCGCTGTCCTGCTCGCTTTACGCACCATCACTCGTCAGCTCACGGTCAGAGTGGCGAGTGAAATCGAAATGAGACTCTTGCACAAGGGAGACGACAGCAATCATGCAGACGCTCTGGGACATATACTTGGTCTCATGCTTGAAAAATCGGGCCTTGCCAAAATCGTTCACCGCGAGATCTCAGCTCTTGAAGAGAAGCTGAACGAATTTGAAGCGAAGGCTCGCCTTGAGGCCGTGCTCCGCGCGCGGCAAGAAGCCGAGTCGGCAAAATCAAAGGAATACCTCGAAAGAGTTCGCCAGATCCGCCACGACATCCGCTCGCCACTATCGGCGCTTTTTGCGGCACGAAGCGCGATCAATGGCGACGAGTCACTGCATAAAACTCTGACCTCGAGCATTCGCGGAATCGAAAAAATGATCGAGGAGCTTCACCAACTCGAATATATTGGAGCTGGTGATCCCGTGCGCCATTTTTCTTCGAAACAAGGGTCTGATGAGCGCTTGCGCGGCATCACCGAAAGTCAAACATGGAACTCGAGTTCAGGGGAATTCTGCCGTCCTGAAGGTGAAAGAGCTGTTTATCTTGGTTGATTTTCCAAATGTCCAATTGATCGCCCCCAAGATCAGCTACTGAAAACACCTCAAATTTTTCCTTCATAGAGGAATCGATACAGGAAAAATCAGCAAAGACCTTCTTGATCTGCGGTGAAACGTTGGGCAATTCAGCAGGGATTTTCATTGCGCCCGAACATTTCGCGCTTAGTCCCGTGAAATATTTCAGCTCTCCTTGGTGGGTCCGCAAGTCTAGTTTAGTGAGATCATTTGAATAGTTTCCCCATGCCTTTTTGTAAGCTACTTGGGCACCATGTATTGAAGAGAGATAGCTTTTCACCTCAGCGGAGCCATATTCCCAACGGAATTTTTTTATCAAAGCGTTAGCGCAAAAAACAAGAACGAGAGAAGATGCAACAATGCTTACCCACAGCAGCGAGTCTCTAATTTTTTTCTTCTTTCTAAACAGCAATGGGAAAATCAAGAAAAGGGAAAGTGCCGCTCCATAAAGAATGGCGAACGGTACGTTACTCATAAAAAAACTAAGACCCGTTAAGGCTGCCAAAAATCCCAAAAAATAAAATAGAACTGATCTTAGTGTTTTTAGGGTCGACTTCAAAAATCAAACCTCCGAACTTCAATTTCCCTCATCGAGATTTACGATAAATCAACAGCCGGAGTACTGACAAGAAACGAAATCTCTCCGGGGCCATGCATGATCGGATCGTTAAACGTGTTTTATTCGATCTGAAGGCCTCGTCCCCGTCGGCTGGTGCCGGCCACCGGTCCCAATCGCACAGCCAATCTGGCCATTACCGGACCGAAGCGTGGACAAACTGCGGCACCGGGGGTGCCGTTGCCAGGAAACAGAGGGGCTTCGGCGGGATCTTGAGGGACCGCTGGCGGGCGAGGTTCAGGGTCTGGGGATTTTCGAAATCATCGGTGCAAAGATAGATCTTCGCCCCCTTGGGCGCCTCCAGGACCAAGTCAGTGCCGAGGACGCCGTCGCCTAGGTTCTGATCGAGAAGGACTGTGGCGCCTGCTTCGCCGGCCTCCACAATAAGAATGCGCCCCTCGGGGCCAGAACTCGCGGTCCTCTCGACCTCGAAGCCCGCACGGATGAGTTGCGCCGCCACGTCGGGCTTGTCATCGATTACCCATAGACGCGGATCATCTGGTAGACCACGGGAGCTGTGCATTTTGCCATGAGGCCGACAATACTAGGAACCATGGGCGCTCTCAAGCCCTACCTCTAAACAACTTCGCCCGCTCGGCTGTCGCTCCAACCTGATCCCCGAATCCGTTGGCCAACCGGTTAACCCCGCTTTCCAAGGCGCAATCGAAAACGTAGGACTCGTGCAATTCGATCGCGTCCAATTTTTGTCACCGCCGCTATGGATCAGCCGGAGGTCTATGGCTCGTCATCCAGCCGCCTGACCGCTCACCCAATTTAACGTCCAAGGGGTTTCGCGGATGTCAGCCAGGCCAATTGCCTCGATAGCAAACCAGGTCCTGTTCAAAACCCTCAGCTTTTTGAAAAACCCTTAAAACGCCGGAAATCGTCCCCATCAGAGGCTGCACCAAATAACCAGAGCGACGCTGTATTGGTCCGCGACGAAGAGGATTGGGTTTTGTTCAACGTGGGGATCCTCTGACGATCTTTTTGACGTTAAAGAATGATTTGCCTGAAGCGCTTAACCGCTGAGAGGAAAGACTGACTTAGTGATAAAGTACAACGCATTTAGGCGGGATCGATTTGTACGTTATGAGGAGATGAAAATGAAAGCGATCGTACTGTTGGCACTGGCTATCGGAGTTTCGACTGCTCACGGTCAGGTTGGCGAAACCAAATGTGAAGTTAAAAGTAAAAATGCAGCCAGCTTTCAATTGGCCCAGGAAGTCGGCGTTCCGGTTCAGCAAATCGAAGTACTAATGTACGAACCAGGCCCTTGGACAGATATGTTTGGAGAGAACACAGGGCACAATTTCGTTGATGTGAAACTTAAGGACTTTGAAATACGGTACTTGGTGTTTGGTCAGCAAGTCGGAAGCTCTTCGGATTGCCAAATCACGAAGGTCATGGAAGGTGCCCGCTCGATGCCCCGGTAACTCTTCTTTCCCTGGCACCGTCGGACCGACATCGCTCGTCGGCCGATGGCATTCATGGGAGGGACGTCCCCTCCCCGACCCCGTGCCGAGGCCAGAGAGCGAGCGTTTTGGCCGCGCAAGGTAAAAAAAGGGAGACTTCCGCGAGTGCTCGCGAGAATCTCCCCCTGAATGAGTCAGGTGGTCGAAATCGGCGGCGTGGCTGGTCCAGCAAGGACTTCCTCGGGAGCTGCCGAACCTCCCTCCAACGCGGAAGTTTCAGCGGGAGCCCCATCGGGTACCTGAAAAACCGCCGGAACCTTTTCAAGTTCCTCCCTCCTCATCTTTTCGGCCTCGGCCTTTCGCGCAAGCCACTCCTTCTTTTGCGCGTGGACCGAGCCATGTGAACAACGGGCGATGCGTGCAATCTCTCGGTAGCTGAGCTGCGCCTCAAGAAGCGATTCAATCAATGCCGAGTTTCTCTTGCGCTCTCGACCGATCTTTTTCCCGCGAGCTTTTGCGGCTGCCAGACCGTTTCGGACCCTCTCGGCGATCAAATCCCGTTCGAGCTGAGCGATGGCCGATATGATCACAAAGACGACGTGACCTAAACTTGTGTTGAGATCCAGCTTTTCCGTGAGAGAGACGAAATTTGTTTTGTGGGACCGCATGGTCTCAAGACCTTTGAGCATGTGACTGACTGAGCGGGCGTATCGCGAAAAGGCGAAGACGACGACGGTCTCGACTTCGTCGTTCTCAACCGCCTTCATCATTCGATCAAGGCCGGGACGCGAGGCCTTTGTTCCGGATTGGTTCTCGTCTGCGAAGAGTTCGTAGTCCTCGATCTTGTTTTGTTCGCAGAAGATGCGAAGCGCGCGGATCTGGGCATCGAGCCCGTTTTTCTGGTCCGCTGTTGATACGCGCGCATACAACGCGACCCGGCGTTTTTTGGGAGGAAGAGATGCGATCTCCAAAGTTTACCTCGCTCTGAAAAAGAAAGCCCGAGGAAGGATCGCCTCGAGCTGGATTGAATGTGAACTGGTTGGCTTTGGGACAGAGAGACCGTATAGGCGGTCAAATTCCCCAGCGAAGGGCCAGTGCCTGAAGAACCGCCGCCTGGAGCCTCGGTCCCATGCTGAAGGCAGCGTCAAAGCAATTCGTCCTCGGACGCAGCTCATCGGTCCAGACACCGTAAGCCCAAGTCGTGGCGGCACGATGCCCGGAGCCGAACGGGATTTTTTGGATCTGATCCCAATAGATCGTCTCGGTATCGAGATTGATAAACGGCGAAACCGCTTTCAGCAGAAAGTCGTCGGTGCTGAAGATCAAAAGGACAGCGCGCATCTGGGTGGAGAGTTTCCGTTCGGCTTTTTCAGTTGTGGAAACGACAGTCGACATATTCAGAATCAATCGTATTCCGGCGCTCGGGATTGCCCCATTGTGAGACATGGACTTAGGGCTATTTATGATGATCTATATGGCATCGTTAGATTAACTTTTGATGCTATATACTGCATCAATAACTTTATTTATGATGCTATTTATGGCATCATAAATCCATGAAAACGAATAAGAAGGCTATTGGCCTACAAAGACGAACAATGGATAAGAAGATACAACCCTGGCTCCAATTGAGAGCAGAAAAGAGTCCCCCAGCGGGATGGCTGAAGGCCATTCGTGGAGCGCTTGGAATCAGCTCGCGGCAACTGGCTCAAATCGTCGGAATAGACTCCTCAGCAATCATTCGACTCGAAGAAAGAGAGCCGGATGGCAAGATGACGCTCGAACTTCTCAATCGCGCAGCGAAGGCGATGGGATGCAAGGTCATCTATGCGATTGTCCCGAACGATGAAAACGAAAGCCTCGAAGCAATCGTTGATCGCCGAGCGAGACACGCAGCCAAAGACCTATTGCAACGAGTGGAACATTCAATGCGGCTCGAGGAACAAGGATCACCCGATTCGAAGGCCGAGTTAGAAAAACTCGCTCAAAAAATGAAAGAAAAGATGGACCCACGCATTTGGGGCCTGACGAAGACTAAAAAGAAAAAGAAGGACTCTAGTAAGTGAGCAAACTTGAAATTCAGTATCCACCGGGTGGGACTCCACTCGATCCCAATGAACTCGGCGGACTCATACCGAAATACATCACCACGCAAGGTGAACTGAATCGTCATGAGCGCGAAAATATCGTTGAAGCTGCCGACTGGGCACTTGGAAGCACCAGCCATGACTGTCTGAATATTACGTTCTGTTTCGACCTTCACAAACGAATGTTTGCCAAAGTTTGGAAGTGGGCCGGACAGGTCCGGCTGTCCGACAAGAACATCGGTGTTCCGAAAGAGCAGATCATCATGAAGCTCAAACCGCTCTTCGATGACACGGCCTATTGGATCGAGAATGAAACATACAACTTCGATGAAATCGGCGCGCGATTTCATCATCGACTTGTTTCGATCCACGCTTTTCCAAACGGAAATGGTCGTCACGCTCGCTTGATGACTGAAGTGATTCAGACCGTCAACGGAGAAAGGCCTTTCACATGGGGAAGCTCTGATCTCTATGACTCAGAATCTGAAGCGCGGAAGGACTACCTCGCAGCACTGAGACAAGCGGATCAAGGCAACTATCAAGCACTGATCGAATTCGTAAGAAGTTAGGATGCGACCAGCCGATCAAAATACGGGGAACAGGAACTATTTCTTAGATTTCAGTAAAGGGACATATGACAGAAAACGATCAAGGAGCCGGCTCAACTAAGAACTACACAGTAGTCGAAGCCGTTTGCGTCGACCGACGACGCCAGGGCCTGGGTGAGCGAGTTCGTCCAGTGGTACAACACCGTACATCTGCACTCGGCGATCGGCTTCCGTCGATCGCGGCCGGTCTAAATATTCCGATTGAGACCCAAGATGCTGACCCTGTGTTTGAACTTCTGCCCGGGTCGGCTGTCGCTGTCTCGGATGACCGAAGAAACGCTATAGCGTAACGTTCCGGTTTGGCTTTCTGGTGCCTTTTCGTAGCTAATGTCGTGAATCCAAGCCCCCATCTCCTTGACATGCTCGTCGTTGCACTCGTGGGCAAGGTCCCAACCGGTGAGCATCGGGACTGCGTAATCGAAGGGCACGTTTTCAACGACCTGCTCCTCGGTTCGAACTCCGCCGGGACTGATCAGACAGGCGCCGCTGTCCTCTTTGGGGATGATCGTGAATGGCGGTTGTTTCACTTCGACAGCTGTACCAGCTAAAACGACGGCGCGAACGCCGAAGCGATAGTCTCGTCTGACGGCATTGTCTTTTAAGATGGCATTGGCCTCCCAGCTCACGACCCCTGAAGCCAGGCTGTTGATATCTCCAGGATCCGGAACCGACCATCTACGACCAGACTGCAAAAAAGTCTCTCCATAAAGATTGAACGCGATCTGCAGAAGATGCCGGTCGCCGCGCTCCCAGCTGTATGAGATACCATCAGGCAACACCGCCGTGCGGTGGCCGCGCGTGAGCGACCGGTCTTGCAAAAAAGCCGAGGCCGTAACGAGTGCGACATCCTCATCTGGCCTGTTCGGCGAGAACGCCAGTGCGTCGCGCTGGCCGATCACGCGCGCATCAATCTCGTTTCGATTCCAGGCAATAACTGTATAGAAGTAACACCAGCGATAGCCGTCATCGAAGTTTCGATCACTCAATTGACCTGTGGCATCCCAACGAAGCTGAGATCCGATTCTCTGAATATTGCCAATGACCGCCGAAACCTGAGCAAGATGGTGGTCGCCAGAAAGATACTCCGCTCTGAAGCCGTTGAGCACGACTGTGGCATCAGTGGCGTACTCTGGAAGATCGGCGCTTCCCTCAATGAGTATCGGCACCTCTCGCCCCGAGCGGTTTGATTCCCCACACGCCGAGCCATCGAGCGTTTGAATCACGCCGACATCTTCGAGCGCGGTTTTCGCGACCTCAGAGGTGGGGTGAACGCGCTCGGCACCTCGCAAGTCAATGTCAGTTGGCAGCGAATCACGCCCAACCGACCACGGCAGAAAAATAAAGTAGGTGATGACAATCGTCAGCATGAGCGCCGCTGCAGCTTTGCCGCGGACAGCCGGGTGATAACACATAGGTAAGCCCTCCCGTCGATGCCGACATACAAGTCGAGACGATTAGGGCTGGTCAACAAAAACAAAATTCATGTACTCATGTTAACACCGAGGCGTTCATCCAATTGCGAAGAAGGACCGGTCGGAGTCTCGGCCCCACGCTGAGTGATGCACCGAAGTTATTCTCACTGGTCTTTTTCGGGTACGCGTTGCAACGCAGCTCCTTCATTGAGCGACAGCCTTCAGGACCATCACAGATGAATTCCGCCGGCACCTTCAGTCGAACGCGTCACTGACCTGAAAAATAATTGACCGGCCTGGGAGTCAAGGCCATGTTCCCGATCTTCCGATTAGAATTGGAACCCCAACACATGACTTTTTGATTCGCCACAACTGCACAGGTCGTTTCAAAATAACGATCCATGTCGGTGACTCCAGTCAGTCCAGTGACCTTGACTGGTCTGCGAACCGTGTAGTTGGATGCGGCAATTCCATTGCCGCACTGTCCTGATTGATTTGCGCCAACACACCAAAGCGTCTGGTCCGGCAAAATCGCACAAGTGTGAGGATAGCTCCAAAACTTATTGACCGCTGGAAATGCCGTGATCGCGACTGGAACATTTGAACTCGGAGGCGTCGTATCGCCCATGCTTCCGCCCAAGATAGAACCCCAGCACTTGACTGACTTATCCGTCAATATTGCACAAAACACTCCGCCAATTCCTGAGGAAATGTCAGTCACACCTGTCAACCCTGATACGACGACCGGAGCTGAAGAGTTCGTGTTTGTGCCATCTCCCAATTGCCCTTGAGCGTTGTATCCCCAGCACTTCACAGTTCCATTCGACAGCAAAGCACATGATGCATTTTGTACAACTGCCAACTGAGTCACGCCTGTGAGTCCCGTTACAACCACCGGTACTGATGAATTCGCCGCTCCCCCGTTGCCCAATTGACCTACTCCTCCCGCGCCCCAGCACCTCACCGTCGTGTCCATCAGCAGCGCGCATGTGTGAGTCGCCCACGCATGAGCAATTCGATCCACGCCCGACAAAGAACTCACGGGAACAAAAACCGTTGAGGCAACCGTCGTCCCGTTTCCGAGTTGCCCATACACATTCAGTCCCGAACACTTGACTGTCTGATCCAGCAGGACAACGCACAAGGCATTTTCGGTAAATCCGAAGTCGCGAATTCCAGCCCCCCCCAGAATCTCAACTCCTCCAATCTCTTCAATCAGATTTGGATCTCCCATCTCACCGAAATTATTAGTCCCCCAACATTTCAAGACATTATTGGATTGCAGGGCACAGCCCATGGTACCGTTCATGCGCACCTTCACGGCCCCACTGACGTGGGTCACTTCCATGGGTTTGAATGTCAGGCTACCGACGCCGTCTCCGCGCTCGCCATCTCCCAATCCGCCCCAGCACTTAGCTGACTTATCTGCGAGCAAAGCACACGTGTGAGTGCGCCCGGCCTCGATTGAAACTGCGTCGATCAAACCGCTGATGACTGTCGGCGCGGATGCACCCGTCGAAACCACCGTCCCATTTCCCAATTGCCCATAGGTATTGAGTCCCCAACATTTGCCTGTTTGGTCGGACAAACGAGCGCACGCATAGCTTGCCCCAGCCGTAATGCCTGCAACACCAGTGAGTCCAGATACGGCTACGGGCGTAAGCGAATTGGTCGTCGTTCCGTCGCCAAGCTGCCCACTGGTATTATCTCCCCAACACTTAACAGTTTGATCCGTCAAGAGTGCACAGCTCATCGTTTCACCGACCGCCACAGCCGTGACCGAGGTCAACGCAGAAACGTCGGCCGGGACCAACGCATTCGATGTTGTTCCATTGCCAACCTGACCATTGGCATTGTAACCCCAGCACTTGACGGATTGGTTCGAAAGCACCGCACAGGTCGTATAGCTACTGGTTGAAATCGAGGTGACACCCGTCAATCCCGAAACAGTAACTGGCGTTGAAGAATTCGTGGTCGAATTGTTCCCCAATTGTCCGTAGTTATTTCGTCCCCAACATTTCACGGTCTGATCGGACAGCAATGCACACGCGTGTCCACCGCCGGTCGAAATCGCGCTGACACCCGAGAGCCCAGATACAGCGACCGGCGAGTTCTGTTGTGTCGTGTTTCCATTGCCGACTTCGCCATAAAAATTGTATCCCCAACACTTGACGGTTTGGTCAGCGAGAAGAGCACAAGTAAACATACTTCCCGCCGAAATTTTCCGAACACCCTCCAGCCCAATCACGCGCACAGGATAGTTCTTCGTTGTCGTGCCGCTCGTACCGATTCCCAGCTCGCCCTTTTCGACGCTTCCCCAACACATCGCCCTCTGATCCGGCATGACCGCGCATGTGTGACGCAAACCCAGATCGATCTGCATAGCTATTTCAGAACCAACTACCACTGCTTGAGTCCCTTGCGTGAGCCCGGCCGCCTGTGCCGTCAAGGTGACCGACTCGCTCGAAGCACTCTTCACATAAACTTGTGCCGAGGTCAGTCCTCCAGGAATCACAACTGAAGTCGTCGAGGAGAGACAACTTGCGTCTGAGAAAAACTGAGCGCTCCCTGATTGAGACAAGTTTACCGTCGTGTCCGCCGATACGCCGACACTTATCGAAGAAGCGTTCTGGCTCATGACAGTATACTGAGAGCATCGGCCGATGATGGGAGTCGATGGCCCACTGAATGCAAGTTTCGTTGGTAGTGCACTCACCGTCGTGATGACAAGAC
>JAMPXM010000067.1 GCA_023701225.1 Pseudobdellovibrionaceae bacterium
GATCGCGTTCGCGATCGGCATGAAAGACAAGGTGGCCGCCAAGTGCGCCAAGCTCTTGCTCGGCCTCTACAAGGCATTCGTCGAAAAAGATTGCTCGATCGCCGAGATCAATCCGCTCGTTGAAACCGAAGACGGAGATGTCCTCGCGCTCGACTGCAAGATGAACTTCGACTCCAACGCTCTCTATCGCCACAAAGAAATCGTCGAGCTGCGCGACCTCACGGAAGAAGATCCGACCGAAGTCGAAGCCAGCCACCACGACCTCGCCTTCATCAAGCTCGATGGCAACATCGGCTGCTTGGTCAACGGCGCGGGCCTGGCGATGGCGACCATGGACATCATCAAACTGCACGGTTCGGAACCAGCGAACTTTCTCGATGTCGGTGGCGGCGCGAGCAAAGAAAAGGTGACCGCGGCCTTTAAGATCATTCTCAAGGACCCGAACGTGAAGGGCATCCTCGTGAACATCTTCGGCGGAATCATGAAGTGCGACATCATCGCCTCGGGCGTGATCGCCGCTTCCAAGGAGCTCGGCCTGCGCGTTCCGCTCGTCGTCCGCCTGGAAGGCACCAACGTCGACCTCGGCAAAAAGATGCTGGCAGAAAGCGGCCTGAACATCACGCCCGCAGACGACTTGACCGACGCCGCGAAGAAGATCGTCGCTGCCGTGAAAGGAAAATGAGATGGCGATTCTGGTAAATAAAAATACGAAAGTGATCTGCCAAGGCTTCACCGGAAGCCAAGGCACGTTCCACTCCGAGCAAGCCATCGCCTACGGCACAAAAATGGTCGGCGGCATCACGCCCGGCAAAGGTGGCACGACGCACTTGGGTCTACCGGTCTTCGATACGGTTCGCGAAGCGGTCGAAAAAACCGGCGCGAACGCCTCTGTGATCTATGTTCCGCCGCCATTCGCGGCCGACGCGATCATGGAAGCCGTGGATGCGGAACTCGACCTCGTCGTCTGCATCACCGAAGGAATTCCGGTCTTGGACATGGTGCAAGTGAAGCGCTTCATGCAAGGCAAGAAGACGCGTCTGATCGGTCCCAACTGCCCTGGCGTCATCACGCCTGGAGAGTGCAAGATCGGCATCATGCCCGGGCACATTCACAAACCCGGCACGATCGGCGTACTCTCACGTTCGGGAACTCTGACCTACGAAGCCGTCGGTCAGCTCTCGCGCCTGGGCCTCGGCCAATCGACGTGCGTCGGTATCGGTGGCGATCCGGTCAACGGCACGAACTTCATCGACGTGCTCGAGATGTACAATAAAGATTCTGGCACCGAAGCCGTGATCATGATCGGCGAAATCGGTGGAACAGCCGAAGAAGAAGCGGCTGAGTACATCAAGCGTGAATTCAAGAAGCCCGTCACTTGCTTCATCGCGGGCGCATCGGCCCCGAAAGGCAAACGCATGGGTCACGCAGGAGCGATCATCAGCGGCGGCAAAGGAACAGCGGAAGCGAAGTTCGAAGCACTGGCCTCGGCTGGTTGCTCGATCGCTCGCAGCCCAGCGGACCTTGGCTCCACGCTCAAAGCGAGCCTGAAATAATCTGAGTTTCGGAATGTCCTCGGCCCAGGGCCGAGGACGCACATCTCAGCGGCCACAACCACTGACGTTCCCATCAGGATCCAGCTCAATCACTATTCAGTGATCACGCCACCTAGAACGCTCTCCGCATCATTTTCAAACACTTTTAATTTACTTCCTGTTTTCAATAGGTTCGAGCCGAATCGCGAAAAATAGGTAAGTGGCTCCGACGGCCAAGTCCTTTTAATCTGTCTTTAAGGCGCCCTCAGGCCGATCGTCCCGCTCCTTCAAAAGGGCTCGCGGGGGAATGGAAGGACAGATGAATTCACAAGATAAGAACCGTCAATCCTCAAATCAAGCAGGTCCGGCATCGGGCCACACCGATATTCCCGGCCAAGCGCCTGCTCAGACGGGACAAGTCTCGCAGGAAAGAGGGCCAGAGCCAGCTCCACTCACCCATAATCACACCCAGCCAGCCGACAGCAACCAACCCAAGGTCGGCGCCAGTTCGTCGCTTTGGTGGCCCGACGATGAAAAAACAAAGAGTGATGCACATCGGTCTCCACCGATCTCTTCCGCATCAAAGCAGCCCCATCCCGTTATCAAGGGTCTCAAAATAGGACTCAGAGCAACGCGACAGCTCGCCATCCGCATATTGGCGGGTGCATTCCGTCCGGTTCTGCAAAAGATCGTTCAGATTTACTATCAAAAGTTTTATCGTTTCTAAAAAGGCGCGCAGCGGATGGATGAACGGCTCAAACGAACAGAGGAGATGATCCGCAAAGGACAGATCGCGCCGGCGCGACGCCTTTTGCGGACATTGAAACCGTCCAAACTTGAACGCGCGGACGCGAGTGTCTTCGCCGATCTAGCGTTGCGCACGGATCTCCCTCTTTTGGCCCTGCAAAGCCTCAATCCGATTCTGCGCCCGCAAATGAACTCACAAGTCGAGCCGAGCGTCCAAGAGCGAATCCTTTATGCAAGCGGGTTACGGACGATCGGTGCGCTCTATGAGGCCGACGAGATCTTGGCCCCGATCGACGCAAACGAAACTCCGGATGTCGAATTACAGCGGGCCTTCAATCACATCCGCAAATGGGATTACGAAAAAGCCATTTCGCCTCTCAAGCGATTCATCGCGCACCCGAAAACTGCTGACTATCGCAAGTGGGTCGGTCGCCTCAACCTAGCCGCTTCCCTCGTCGCTTTAGCCAAGATTGACGAGGCCACGGAGACGCTAGCCCAACTTCGCAAGCACACACAAGACCTTGGACACAACTTACTTTACGGACATAGTCTTGAGATTTCGGCGCAGGTCGCGCTCGTACAGAGCGATTGGGCTTCGGCAAAAAATCATCTCGATCAAGCCGACAGGGTCTTTACGGAGATGTCGTCGGAGAACAATCGGTTTCTGATACGGAAGTGGCGGGCTCTTTTACAACTCATGACTTCCAATACGGCCGAGTCGGCATCCACGGTCACCGCGATTCGGGCCGAAGCGGAGCGACTGAACAATTGGGAAAGCCTGCGCGATTGCGACTTGTTCCTGGGACATTTCGGAGATCGCCGAGATCTCGTGCAACGAGTCCTTGCGGGGACCCCCTATCCCTCCTACCGAAAGCGCATGCAGCGATTTTTTGGAATTTCCCCGATACCTCCAGAAGAATTCGCATGGACTCCGGGGCAAACTGATGCACCTCTGACCTCGGATGTTCCCGTGGTTGTGGACTTATCGGAAGCCACGGGTAAGGCTTCCGCCTTCCTCATGGCACATCCGCTTCTATTGAGAGTCCTGCAATGTCTCTGCCTGGATTTCTACAGGCCGTTGAGCCACGGTCTCCTGCACCACCATGTATTTCCAGGTGAATACTTCAATCCGCACTCATCGCCCCAAAGGATCGCGACAGCGCTCAGTCGCCTCGTCCACGGGTTCCGCGCACACGGACTCCATCTCGAGATCAAGGCAGGAAAGACCGAAACGCGAATACTCCAACTCACCGAAGGCGCGATCCGAGTCGCCCCCTCTCGCGCGTTCGAGGCTCCCGACGAGATTCGTCTTCATCAATGGAAGCTCCGTTTTCGAAATCAGGAATTTCAAAAAAAGGACCTGGAAACGCTCTGGCCCCATGGACAAAGAAGCCTCCAACACTTGCTTCGTCGCGCGCTGGAATCTGGAAAAATCACGAAACAAGGGCGGGGAAGAAACGTCCGTTACCGTGTGCGCTAACGTTTCATAACGAGGCATCGACTCATAACGAGAGTTGATCGACAAACATGTTTAATTGGAACGTCGCGACCGGAAACAGTACAATAGGGTAAGGATGAATATGCTGACCCGAAAAAAACTCTTCGCGTTCATGTGCGTCAGCTTCGTGTGCCTCCTCGTCATCTTTCAGAACTGCTCTCCACTCAACGTCAGCTTTAATTCCCTCAATCCAGAAAAACCGCTCGCAAGCTTAGGTGCGGAATTCGGCAACGGTAGTGGGTATGACGGAAAGCCCGAAGGCGTTTACTACCGGTACGTGCCGGACTTCACTTGCGAAACACAAGAGTCGCCCGCCGCCGTTTTAACCATCAATTCGGAAACGGACATTCATTACCGTGAAAATAGCCAGTTCAAATGCGGCGCAATCGATGGATCTCTCGCGCCTATATTGGTCACCCGTTCCAGACTCCAAAACGAAGTCGTGAGTTATCAGGCGATTCCATTTGAACGCAAAATCTCACCGCCGCCGACAATTCCGGATAATTTATTGGAAGCCTGGTGCCGGGACCTCTCTCAGGACTCCCTTTTCGAGGTACATTCCCGTTACGATCGAGTCACACAAAGAGCTGTCGCACGTACCTACTCCGGAACTCAGCAGAACGGAATAATGTCTGTCGCCCAGAGTGCAGACAATTCTGTGGCGCGACTGGTCGGTCCGACACGAGTTCTTCTCCGCAACGATACATTTGTGCTTTCGATCGAACGCGCACGCTTTTCGTCAGTGCCGGGAGAATTCATCGGCGATTATCAAAACCTCTCCGACGGCCGCAAACGAGAATTGAGCTGCGCTTTAGGTGGCGCCCTTGATCCACGGGTTTGGCCAACGAAAGTCCTGTTTGATCTGCCCCCGATCATCCATGCGAACAGCCTGCGTCCGAGTTACAAACTTAGCCCGGATCGAGAATCCCTTACGGTCCTTTCTTCGCTCATGCCGCGAATTCCAGGAGCCAGCCGACCGCCTGCGCCTTTTACGCTTTTTTCCTGGAAGAACGGGGTATGGTTGCCATTGAGTTCTCTTTCAACCGGGAGTCTCGGCGTTATAACATTTCAACTCGCCAACGACTCACAGAATCTAGTTGTACTTGCCGATCCAGCGCCCCATGTATCGGAGCAGCTTTTCCACGTCGCTCGGG
The DNA here is from genome assembly GCA_023701225.1 of Pseudobdellovibrionaceae bacterium. Lineage (GTDB taxonomy): Bacteria > Bdellovibrionota > Bdellovibrionia > Bdellovibrionales > JAMPXM01 > JAMPXM01. The sequence continues at coordinate 4,932 of JAMPXM010000067.1, forward strand.
ATGGCCGCGGAAGTCCGACCCTTTTAAGCTCTCCAGGCGTGATCCTGGCAGACTCTCCGCAGGAGGACTTTTTCGTCGATGACCGCTCCTCAAGCGTCTATTATCGGGACTCGGAACGCGATCCGAATGCCCAGCCCGGAGACAGACCGCGGCGGACGCTTTGGCGCGCATCGTTTTCCGGAGAAGCCCCGATTCGCCTTTTTGATCTCTCGGTGAACGACGAGAGCTATGTTCGGACCTTCGCGGTTCATCCCAACATCGGCAAAATCGTATTTTCTCTCATTCCTAGTACCCTCCTCAACACCCGGTCTCACTTCACGATGAATGTTGACGGCACTGCCGTGACGAAATGGCCAGAGGTGACCCAAACTAACGCAAGCCCGACAATAGACCGCTTTTCGTCCCTGTATCCGTCTGGGCGCTGGACGGAGCGCTTCACAACCTGGCAAACGACAACCGGAGAGGAGAGCCAGAGGTCGACGCTCATCGACCTTCAAACAGGGCTGGGGTTGAATGTTTGCGACCAAGACACCAATCTCGTAGGCGCAATCGTCTCAGCGCCACAATCTATCGCTTCAGATTGGCTGGCCATTTCATGCAAGAACTTAGCTAACACCATCGTTTCCAGTCGCCTACAGCAGATGACAACAGGTGTTACTTTCGATTTGCCTGTTCGTGGGATAAAATTTTTTAGCCAAGACAGTCTTCGATTTTGGTATATCCAAGACGATGCCGCCACACTCTCAACACGTAATCGTCTGATGCAGATCAATCTTGAAACGTCCGTTGCCCGCGAGGTCTGCCCGCAATCGGAGGGTCGCTGGCTCAATGCGACCTCCCCCTCATCGCAAGGAGAACCCAGCCTCGGCCTGCATTGGAATACCACAGGTCAATCGATGGATGTGTTTCAGATTTCTGACGACGGAAGTTGCCGACAGGTCAATCGCGTCACCATCCCCTTTTCTTATGTTAATTTTGCGAGCGTCAAGGTGTCGCCAGATTTCACCTCAGCATTAGTATCGCCGGATGCACCCGGCTCACTAAGTATACTGGTCTTCGTGCCATTGAATGGAACGCCGCCTCTGCAGATCAACTCGCCACGAAATCGGGCCGCCAAGTTACTCAGCATGGATTTTCTCGGCAATGCAGGTGAGGTCGTCTATCTAAGTGATGACGCTTGGCCGGGTGAGTATGCCATCTACACTTGGAAGAAGCCAACGACGCCAGAAACGGTACAATAGGGTAAGGATGAATATGCTGACCCGAAAAAAACTCTTCGCCGTCATGTGCGTCAGCTTCGTGTGCCTCCTCGTCGTCTTTCAGAACTGCTCTCCCCTCAACGTCAGCTTTAAATCCCTCAATCCCGAAAAACCACTCGCAAGCTTAGGAGCGGAACTCGGCAATGGAGGAGAGTACGGCGGCAAACCTGAAGGCGTTTACTACCGCTTCGTCCCAGACTTCACTTGCGAAGCACTAGAGTCGCCCGCCGCCGTCTTGACCATCAATTCAGAAACCGACGTGCATTACCGCGAAAATAGCCAGTTCAAATGCGGACTCGTCGATGGACCCCTGCCGATCGAACGCGTCACGCGTTCGAGAATGCAAAACGATGTCGTCAGTTACCAGGCGATTCCTTTTGAGCGCAAAGACACAGCACCATCGGCGATTCCGGCCAATCTCGTCGAGGCTTGGTGTCGCGACTTGAGTCCGGGAGCGCTCTTTGAAATCGTCTCCCACTTTGATCGCACCCAGAAGCAAGCGGTCGCACGGATCTACCAAGGCCAAGAAAGTACGACAGGATCGGTCCTGGTCAACATCACTCCGGATGCTCCGGTCACGCGCCTCGTCTCGTCGACGCAAGTGCATTTGCGCGGAAACGATTTCGATCTGCTGATCGACCGACGGCGCTTTTCTCCGGCTGTCGGCGAATTCCTCGCCGACTTCGAACGCGGAGGAACTAGCCGCACGCTGAGTTGCGCGCTCGGAGGAGCGCTGGATCCCAATGTCTGGCCTAATAAACTTCTGTTGGATGCGCCGCTCTTCGATTTTGACCACGCTCCGAAAATCAGTCCGGATCGATCGACGTTCGCGTTCGAATCTTCTCTGGAGCCACGTACACCATCGCAAAATTTCCTTCCGAACTCATACACGCCGTCTGTCTTGAAAAACGGCGTACTAAAAGTTTATCCGGCGCTCGCGACGTTCTTCTTTGGGGGATATGGTAATAGGAGTACCTATCACTACAGTCCCGATTCTTCGATCTTGCTTTTCAACACGCAAGGCATCGGCGAAAGTGCAAAGCTCTATCGGTTGTCAGGGACTCAGGAGCCTATCAGCATCGCTCCCTTGTGGACAGAGCAAGCGGGTCAACTCCATATCAACCCCACGACTCAACAGATCCTCTACGCTCAACCAACGGCAGGAAATTTCTTTCAGATCATGCACTCGACGGACACATACTCGTCGAGTTCGCTGGTCTTTCAATCGGTCGTGAGTGATCTGTCCGATTACACGATGCTTTATTCGATACCTGGACTCGGAAAAATTCTGACTGCTGGCTCCCGCGCTGCAGATCCTACACTCGGCCAAACGTTCCAATTCGATCTCATGAACTGGGATGGGACAGATCGACGTGACGTGACAGTGAGCCCACCAGGGGTCGGCTGGGCGTCGGCAGTAACGCAACGTTCACACTGGATCCCAGGCCTCACGGGATCTCCACGATTTTACGAAAGCGATGTCCTCCCGCAGGTGTTCATCAAACCCGAGGTGGATACCTGCTCCTTCCTGACACGCATGGTTCATTTACGCACGTATCAACAGATCGACTCCAGACTCAATAGCCTCCCGTGGATGGGCAGTGGAGATTGGCTCGTCATGCTGGATGTCAAGCAGCCCCCCTGTGACGAGCCGGACTTTGTCTCCGGAGCGACGCCACGACTTTTCAATGCGCTTTCGGGTGCCCAATTGGAGCTGCCTGATTATCAGGTCCGATCGTTGATCTGGAACCCAGCTAAAAATGCCGTTCTCGGATTTCAGACAATGACGGGAACCCAACGTACCCGTTGGATGCGGGTCAACCTCGAGACATTGACTCCAACGGAGCTTTGCCCGGCGCACGAGGGGAATTGGTTAAGCACGTCCTCTTTTGACGCCATCGTTGTCCGCCGAGATGATAGTGCCATCGCCGCGAGTTATTCGGCAGGCCGAATACACCTGTACTCCGCCACTCCGGACGGCAGATGTAGTCGAGTCAATAGCTTTCCTGTGACTGAAACGCCGAATGTTCACCATCTGACCCTTGCACCCAACGACTCCGCCGTCGTCGTACGGACTCGGCTCTATTCTGGCGGACCACAACAACTCGTGTATGTACCGCTGAATGGCGCCCCGCCGATCCAAATCACGTCCCCTCGTGTCGCCAATACCACGTTTTTCAACGTCGACTTCGTCGGCAAAGACCTAGACGAAGTTGTCTTTACGATGAAAGATAGTCTCATGCAGTTCCGTTTTCTTTACTCATGGAAGATACCAAAAGAACCGGCCTACTGACGCACTTGGATTGATTCGAACGTAACGGGCGACACATTCATGCACCTCTCCGAATTCAAAAATTCCTATGCTCTGATCACCGGCGCATCTTCGGGCTTGGGCCTTGCGTTCGCCGAAGCTCTCGCGGCCCAAGGTGTCCATGTGGTTTTGGTGGCGAGAGGCGCTGAACTTCTGGAACAAATGGCGCGGGACCTCCAGAGTCGGTTTGGAGTTCAAGCGATACCTCTGGCTGTGGATCTCACTTCCACGGAAGCTGCGCTCTCGATACGCAAGGAACTCGCATCGAGACAAATTCAAATCCGTATCCTCATCAATAACGCCGGGAGCGCATACTGGGGAGCATTCGAAAAGCAACCCCGTGCGGATCTGGACAAAATGATCCAACTGAACGTCCTCGCCATGACGTCTCTCTGCCATACTTTTCACGATGATCTCGCATCACATGCCCCGAGCGCCGTCATCAACGTATGCTCTCTCGCCGCCTTGCAGCCGGTTCCCTACATGATGGCCTATAGCGCAACGAAGGCGTTTATTCAGAACTTCAGCCTGGCTCTCCATTGGGAATGGCGTGAGCGGGGCATTTATGTTCAAACGCTGATGCCCAGCGCGATTCGAACCTCGCTCAATGACAAAATCGGCTTTCCGACGGAACGCATTCGTTATATCAACAGCGTCGAAGAAGTAGTTCGCGCCTCCATCATTGGCCTGGGCGAAAAACGGATCACCGTCACCGTCTCAAAAAATGCTTGGATTCAAAAGCTTTTCGCGGCGCTCTTTCCGATGGATATGGTCTTAAGAGAGGTTGCGAAACTTTTCCAGCCGCCTCGGGACTAACTCGGGTCTCACTCGAGACTCACTCGGGACTTAGCACTGCCGCCCGTCAGCACTTACAGTACTCGGCTTGAACGACTCTCATCAAATTGGCGAGCCTCGGATCCGCGAGTGAATAAATCTGGAATTTTCCTTCCTTGGACGAATCGATCAACCCTTCGTACTTCATCCTCGTCAGGAACTGCGACATCTGCGGCTGGGACACATGACAGAGCGCCACGAGTTCACCCACCGTCCTGGGGCCGCCCAAGAGATGACCTAAAATCAGAAGTCTGCGAGGATGAGAGAGCGCCTTGAGAATACGACTGACTTCATCGCAGGACCGCTCCAGTTTTTTTATCGATATCGCGCTCGCCATCTTCACGAAGCTCCTCGCCTTACGAGTGCCTGGTTATCCTGCACTTGACATATTATAATATTATTATATAATAATAGCAACAAGGAGCGAGACATGGAAACTCTCAATTCGCAAACGTTTAAGAACAAAGTGTTTGATTTCGACGCAAACAAAGAGTGGGCCTTTGCCGGAACACGCCCCGCCATCGTGGATTTTTACGCCGACTGGTGCGCCCCCTGTCGAGCCCTAGCTCCCGTTCTCGAAGAGGTTTCCAAAGATTACGCTGGAAAGATCGACGTCTATAAAGTGAACACCGAAACCGATCCCGAACTCGCGGCCCTCTTCGGAGTGCGGGGAATTCCAGCGCTCCTATTCATCCCGACGCAGGGTGAACCGGCGATGTCGGCGGGCTTCATGCCACGAGATAGCTTCGAGAAGGCCATCCAGGATCTGTTCGGCATTCAGCGCACATAAAACCCCGAATCCCTGGTGTCGAGCGGTGGATCAATCGCTCGCGCCCGGCCAGGCACGCCCCAAATGACTTGCTTTCCCTGGTTGCGGCCGGTAGAAATTCTGCGAAAACCGACACTTGAGTCGACCTAACGCAATGGGAGAGACGCATGGCGCACGAATTGACCTTCAGCATCATTAAGCCGAACGCAGTGAAGAAGAACGTGATGGGCGACATCATCGCGCATTTCGAAAAAAGCGATTTGAAAATCGCAGCAGCCAAACTGACAGTTCTCAGCCGCAAGAAATGCGAAGAGTTCTATGCCGAGCACAAAGAGCGTCCCTTCTTCGGCGAGCTTGTGGATTTCATGACCTCGGGTCCGGTGATGTTGATGGCTCTCGCGGGCGAAAACGCAGTCATGAAAAACCGCGAAATCATGGGCGCAACGGATCCCAAAAAAGCCGCTCCCGGCACAATCCGCGCGAAGCATGGCGACAGCGTCGGCGAAAACGCCGTCCATGGGTCCGACAGTGCGGCGAGTGCCGAGCGCGAACTCGCCCTGTTTTTTGAAAAATCCGAAATCGTGAACCGTTAATTTGCTGAAGTCCGGCGACCGCATTGAACTTGAAATCGACCGCCTATCCTCAGGCGGTCGCGGCGTCGGCCGGCACGAGGGCCTTGTCGTCTTCGTGCCGGGCACCGCTCCTCACGAGCGTGTTCTCGTTCAAATCACTCAACTAAAGAAAACTTTCGCCGAGGCGCGCCTGCTTGAGATCAAGCGTGCGTCGTCAGCACGCATTCGGCCTCCGTGTCCAATCGCCGAGGTCTGCGGTGGATGCAGTTGGCAACATGTCGATTATGCGGAGCAACTCAGACAAAAAACAGGACTCGTGGCGGATGCGATTCGCAAGTTTTCAGGCCGATCCGACGTCCAGGTCCAGGGCACCATCGCAAGTCCCATGCCTTTTCATTATCGCAATCGCGTGCAACTGCATTTCAAAAATGGTCTCCTCGGCTTCTATCGCCGGGGCTCACACGCGATCGAGGATCTGGACTCGTGCTGGATCGCCGACCAACGTATCAACGCGGAGCTTGGAGCTTTACGCGCACGGCTCATCCGAGAAAAATCTCCTCCCATTCGCCTCGAATTGACGCTCACTCCCTCCGGCACCGTGATCGAAAGCCGAGACGCTCGTTACGCAGACGAACTGGGTTTTGGTCAAGTCAATGAGTTCGTCAACGCCCAGCTCGTCACGGATGTTCTCGCTCGAATCCCGCAGGGAGCCGAGCGTGTTTTCGATTTCTATGCGGGAGCCGGCAATTTCACGTTCCCCATCGCAGAGCAGCGACGTCCGAAGAATGGAGTCACCGCGGTCGAGTTGCATTCCAAAAGTGTTTCACAAGGACGTCTCCGCGCCCAAAGGTCGGGGCTAACGAATCTGCGTTATGTTGAAAGCACCGTCGAGGCGTTCTTGACCTCGGTCCTGCAGGGCCGTGATACCGAGGTCCGGCCGGAGTTCTTTCACGACGCGATCGTCTTACTAGATCCTCCGCGCGCCGGATGTGCTGAAGAAACGCTCCGGGCTCTCGCCAGACTGGCTCCGCGCAAACTGATTTATATCAGCTGCGATCCAGTCACTCTCGCGCGCGACTTGGGGCAATTGCCCACCGATATGTTCCGTCTGCTTGAGGTACAACCTTACGATATGTTCCCACAAACTGATCATGTCGAGACGCTGGCCGTGCTGGAGAGAGTGGCGCCGACACCGTCGCCGTGACTAGTCTAGAGCACGGAAAAGTTCACGGATTTTGCGGATTTAATAATTCTCTGTTACCTTCAACGTATGTTTCGCATCTTGATTTTCACCGCTGTGACAACACTCCTGTGTTCGTCATGCGCGACCGGCACAAAAGATCGCCAGCGAGCGGAGTTTCTTCTCCGCTCTGGCACGTCCTCGCTCACGGCGGGACATTACGCCAGTGCATTGCGCGATCTCTTGGCCGCCGAACAGCTCGATCCGAAAAACGCCATCGTGCAAAACAATCTCGGCCTCACCTACTTCATGCGCGAGAAGTACGACCTCGCGGAAAAGCATATTGCTCAAGCGATCACGCTGGTGCCGTCCTACACCGAGGCGCGGAATAACCGCGGACGCGTGTTGATCGAGCTGTCGCGATACGACGAAGCCCTCCAGGAACTGGAAAAGGTGCTGCAAGACCTGACGTACGAACAACCAGAGAAAGCTTGGTTCAATATCGGCCTCGTTCATTTTCGCCGCGGACAGTTTAGAACTGCGAAAGAGAAATTCGCCGAAACCATTCGCATGAACAGACAGCATTGCTTGGGGCACACGTATTTCGGACGAACCCTTTTGGAACTCGGCGAATTCGACCGAGCGGCGACGTCTTTAGACAGCGCGATCAGTCTATGCAAGGAAAACGCCCCCAAGGACGAGGCGCACTACTATTCCGGACTCTCGTATTTCAAGCTCGGTCGCACGGACAAGGCGGTAGCGCGGATGGAAGAAGTGATTCGTCTTTATCCAGAGGGCAAGTTCGCAGGCAAAGCAGAATCGATGCTGCAGATCATGTTGAAGTAGGACGTACGCGATGAAAACGACAGGTCAAATCCTCAAGGAGAACCGCGAACGCAAGGGAATCACCCTCAACGAAGTGGCGTTGGCGACAAAAATCAACGTCAAGGTGCTCACCGCCATCGAAGAAGGCGACTCCGATCGCTTACCGACCAAAACGTTCTTGCGCGGATTTGTGCGCTCCTACGCCCGATATCTTGGATTGGATGAAGAAGCGATCTTAAGTTCCTTTTACGAAGAAATGGGCTCCACGAAGCCCAAACTCAACGTCCAAAACCCGGAAGCGCCGAAAACTGACGCCGGTGAGCGCCCGCTGGGAA
>JAMPXM010000316.1 GCA_023701225.1 Pseudobdellovibrionaceae bacterium
GACCGGCCGTCGCATCCACGACCGTACGACTCACCCTCGGCGTGACACCGATCGCCTTAGCGAACACCTGCGTCTTGGACAACCCATGATGGCGTCGATGCCGCATCGGTCCTGAGAGAAAATCCACGGACACAGGCTTGAGCTTGGGCTGCTCGAGGTCACGCAACTGCAAGCGATCTTGCTCAAACTCCATCACGAAGCCTCGTTCGATCGGCGCGGCACCGACGACGATCGGCCAACCGTAGCGGAAAGCCAACGGCTCCAAACGCCGTCGGCTTTCCAAGCTCGTCACGCGAATCGAAACGGGAGACATGTTCTATGAACCCATGTCCACGAAGAGACTGGCCGCGATCGCAAGCGCTGTCGCACTCAAGGTCGCCACGTGCGCGCGCAGACCTTGCCGCCGCAGCTCACGCAACTCACTGGATAGTGGCGACGGCGCTCCCTCCAACCGACGCACGATGGGAAACAACACGAAGACATGCGGGAACAAAGCGAATGCAAAGAGACCGGCGCCACGCGAAGCCCAGACGAACAACAGAATTGCGGCGGCGGAAAGACCCATCAGTGTCCACACCATTTTCTTCGCCGAATCGAATCCCAACCGTGCTGCCAACGTGCGCGTTTGGGACTGAGAGTCGAGCATGATATTTTCGATATTTTTAAGGTGGTAGTACGTCACCGCCGTGAATCCGAAAATGCATCCAAGAATCGTTGAATCCCAACCGAATGCACCTGTCGTCGCCCACATAAAGCCCGACGTCAGAAGCGGGCCCGCCAAGAAAAACGTGGTGATCTCTCCCCATCCGCGCGACTTGAGGCGGATGCGATCGCTCGTAAATCCGAGACCTCCGATCAACGCGACAACTGCGAGCGCCAAAATCAAACCCGGGCTTTCGAGCACGACAGGAAGACCCGTCAGAATCGCCAGGGCCATCAAGCCCGCACCCGCGTGAAGAAGAGAACGCGCCCGCACCCAGCCATTCTGAATCGCCCGACTCCCGCCACGCGGATTCAATCGATCGCGACCTCCGCGATGATCGAAATAATCGTCAAGAACGTTGAGACCCGCATGAAACAGGAGTACCGAAATCAACGTGCTCACCACCAATCGAGTGTCGAATGTGATGCCTTGGCTCCAAGCGTACAGCCAAGTCACAAGCATCGGACCAAGGGAAAAACTCAAGGATGCTGGCCGCATCAATGCCCAAATCAGGCGGCCAGGACCAGGCCCATGGATCTCGGTCACTGGCTTGAGTTCAAACGTGATTTCTTCGCGGACGGTCGCGACGTTCATGGAACGCACCGGCAGCGCCCGGTGAGTGCTGGAAAAAGTTCCGTCAAGGTACGCAGTGAACTGCGGATCCTGACGCGACAGAGTCTTGAAGCGCTCCACGTCCACCGCTTTTCCTGCCGCCATTACCGAGGTCTGTGTGTTCGATCCGACATTCTCTGGCGTCATTTTTCTCGCCAGTAAAGCGGTTTGGGAAGCGGAAGAAGCTCTTGAATCACGCCCGTCTCCGGACCCGTCAGAAAGGATTCCAACCGTTGCGCTAAATGATTGTAGAGCTCGATCTTGCCGACGTTGATTTGATCGAAAGCCGCCAGTTTCGTTTCGAAATACCGCTCTCCGACAACGGTTTTCAGCTCACCCAAACTCTGACTTTTCAGGAATCGGTCTTTGACGTCCGGTGCGAGTTCACGACTCAAGAAAACACCGAACGAATTCAAATAACCGGACTTCAGATCTCCAAGCACGGCCTTGCCCTCACGATTTCGGATATCGAAGTCGAGAAGATCGTCGCTGCGCTGAAACAAAAGACCCAGGAGCGTACCCATCTCCTCTAGCAAATCATGCAAGTCCTTTTCGTAGCGCTCCTTAGCGATGAATGGGGCACGCAAGCACCACTTGAACAACGAACCGGTTTTCAGATTGTGAACCCGATCGAGCTGCTCCAACGTGATGTTCCAATCGCGCACGAGCGAGTCTTGGATCCATTCGCCTTCCAGGAGATCCGAAATCACTTCAGCCGTATATTGAATCAAACGCACGTTGCCGTGGTAGGACAAATTCACCATGACCCGCGCAAGCAGGTAGTCACCAGCCAAGACCGCATACTCCGGCGTATATTTCGCCCACGCCGCAGGCTTGCCGCGACGAAGCTGGGAGCGATCGACGAGATCGTCATGCAGAAGAGATGCGTTGTGAATAAACTCAATGGTCTGAGAGAGCAAATGGACGAGCTTATCGTTCAGCGCGAGCGGACCTGAGACGTTTTGAATCAACCGCGACCGGAAGCCCTTCCCATCTGAAAACAAATCGTCGTAAAGCCCGTTGAGTTTGGGCAAATACGCCGGAAAGTCTCGCGAGTCATAAATCTTGAATTTCTTCATGTTTCACGCTGCTTATCTCCCCCCCCACGGCTTGATGTCAAGGCGCGGCGACGGGTACCATGAGAACCATAAAAGACCATCAAAGGAACGCCAATGGCCTTTACTCCACCGACACTGCCGCCGCACATTCGCGCCCAAGCTCAGTCCATAATGGATTTCTTCAAACGTCTCACGCAGTTCGTGCGCGAAGTCGCGAACGACGAGCGCATTCCACCGAACGACAAACGGATTTTGATCGGCCTCTTGGCGCTTCTCGTGTCGCCCTTTGATATCATTCCTGATTGGATCC
>JAMPXM010000068.1 GCA_023701225.1 Pseudobdellovibrionaceae bacterium
AGTCGGACTTTGAAAAGGAGATCGAGCGACTGGAATCCGTCCTCAATATGGCGGTTGTCCGAATTCTCCAGGAGGAAAGTGATAAGAGTCGGATCGAGATCGTCTATACCATGAAGGATCTCGAAAAAACCGTCGTGCTCGAGAATCCCAATGCGTTTACCGATGGCGAAATCCCGATCGGTGTCTCTCATGAGCGGGTGATCCATGTGAATATGCGCGACGTCGCTCATATTCTCGTTGCCGGGCAAACAGGCGGCGGGAAATCGAATTTTCTCAAAGTCGCAACGACTGTCCTCACCCTGAATAATCGCGAAGCCAATGTGGTATTCCTCGACTTCAAAGGCGGGATGGAATCCGCCGACATTCGAAATCATGCGAGAAATCTCGGCGGCAATATCGAATGCGTCGACGGTGCGAAGCGATCGGTCGAAAGACTCGGCGAGTTTGGTCTTTACTCGAGCCGCCGAAACTTCTCAAACCCGTCGTTCGAAAGATTTGGATTTCGCCCGAGATTCGCAACGGGGGTGCGGAATGGGTGGAGGGCCATTACATGTATCGCATTGAAAAGGAGACCACATGGAGCCGCTGACCGAAGAAGTCATCGATAAGACGGATGAGCGTGCGGAGGTCAAGTCGTCGAAAGCACCCGACCGCGTCACTCTCGGTAAAATCGAAGTCGAGAAAGTCGATCAGTGGCTTTCGCAAATCAACACGTCATCGAAGGGTTTTCTTGCGCTTACGAAGTCTGACGTCGTGAACTTCCTGATTCGCAATCGTAAAGATGAGCTTGGTCCAAAGGAGCTGCTTCAAATCCGGGCTGATCACTATGATCCGATTCGACATATCACCTGGATCACACCGCAGATTAAAGCCGCGCTCTCAAGCGGCGATATCGCGCGCGTTGGTGAGCTTCAAGAAGAGCTTCGCGGGGTCGAGTTGTCCGTGATCAGGAACGCCACCACAAGGCGTAAAGAGGCCGAGATCTCTGAAGGAGCAGGCCCGCGCACCAAGCGCAGAACGCCAAGGGCGGCGGTGCGATCGGGATCAGAATTGAAATCAAAACCAACGCCAGAAGCAGTGCCGGAAGCGCCGGAAATCAGTGGTCGTCCCGGTGAAATTTCGGATGCGTCAAACGACGTGTAAACAGCTTCTGTCGTTGATTTCCGAGGGGAATCACAATATGTTGAAGACTAAAGTGATGGATAAAAATCCATCATCGCTCTTTGAAAATCTGTTGGTTTGGGACGTCGACGATGTCGCGCGCGTACTTCAATGTTCGCCTCGACACGTTCGACGATTGGTTGCAGAAAACTCTATTCCGTATTCTCGTGTTGGCAGGTTGTTGCGTTTCTCGCCGAACAGGGTCCGCGAGTGGCTTTCTAAGGGAGGCTCTCGATGAGATCGAATCGAAAAGAAGTTCCCGTCAAAAACAAGACGGGCGTTTATAAGCAGTTTTATTGGTGTGAAGCGACTTCAACATGGAAACCGACCGGAAAGTATCGTTCCGTCAGACGGGTATCCGTAGGTGAAACCAGTCAGCGTGAACAGGCTTTCTTCTCGAATATCGCTGATGCGTTGAAGTTTCGTCAGTCTGGATCAGGTGACGAAAGATTCGACGAATCATCGATCGGTAGTGTGAAGGAAGATGGCACGAATGACCTGGTCTTTCGGGATCTCGTGGAGCAATGGAAGAAGTATCACTTCTTGTTGATCGAAGAGAGCACCCGTCAGACGTATGAAAAGTTGCTGCCGACCTTGGACTTCTTGCTCGACTATCCGCTTCGGAAAATCGACAACACGGTTTTGAACCGTTTGGCTCATTTCTGGGTGAATGATTATCCTCGGAGTTGGCGCCGCAAGTCGTTTGAAAAAGAGTGGCAGCTTCTCAGAGTGATCTTGCAGCACTACAAGGACGAAATCCCGGATGGAGCTTCCTTTGTGATGCCGTCATTTCGGAAAGTGAAGAAGATGACGGAGCTGGTCCCTCACGTTGAGGGAGAAGTGAGGTTCTTGGACGCGGAGGAGACTGTCGTCTTTCTGAGTGAGCTGCGTAAACGTCACCGGACGTTTTACCACGCGGCCCTGATTCAGTACTTCTTTGCTCTTCGGGTCGGTGAAGTCTGTGGCCTTTTCAAGGACTGCATCGATCTGAAAAAGAAGACGATCATGATTCGGCGAAGTGTTCATTGGGATGTGGCGACTTGGGTGCCGAAGATCAAAGAGTACACGAAGACGAAACGCGTTCGGTTTCTTCCGATCCCGGATGTGTTGGAGACGGAACTGCAATGCTTGCTAGAGGCGGGTGATCCCCAATGCTCTTTGTTGTTGGCGCGAACGGATGGTTCTCCGCTCAATCGGAAAACCATCGCGACCTACTACAACAAAGTCTTGAAGGATCTTGGCTTCACTCATGTGAGTGGAACCCATTTCTTGCGAAAAACAGCGGCGACTTTGGCCAATGAAGCGGTCGGCGATATCGATGCGGTTTCCCGGTTTTTGGGACACTCGTCGGTGCGTGTGACTCGCCGGTATACTGGCGAGACGGACAGCCAGAAGGTCAAAGTCTCGCGGGCTTTAAGCTCTGTTTTTCGTGTGGATGGGGGAGCCGCTCAGATGTTCGAGCGAAGTGTTGACCCGCAAAAGCCCGCAATCCGTTTGGTGAAATAAAAAAACCTAGTGTTTCCACTAGGTTCTTTTTGAAATGGATGGGGTGGCAGGACTCGAACCTGCGAATGACAGAATCAAAATCTGTTGTCTTACCAACTTGACGACACCCCAACACGGGAACTCTGAAACGAGTGATCAGTAATAGGAAAACCTGGTTCTGAGATCAAGCTAAAAATCATGGCGGTTTCTGCAAACCGGTGCGCAGGTCGTCCTTTGGATCTGTCGGATGCCTTGGCGGCGGTGAACTCTGCCCGGGCAGAGTTCAGGTGTGGGATCTCGGCGCTGCACAGCCCGTGGAAATAAAATGCCGACCGTGGGTAAGACGGTCGGCAACCGAGGTTCCAGCGAGGGCCACCAGGCTGGTTCCAGATACGGATTTGAGCTCGTTTTAGGCTTGTTAATCGTCGCTTGTGCTGCCGCCGCTAGGGGCGCGACGAAGGCTGCCGAGGCTTGCGCCCATTGAACGGACTTCGGCCTCGTAGGCCTCAAAAACCTTTCGCTCAATGAGATCTCGGGTTTCTTGGTTCAGTGGATGGGCAATATCCTTGAACTGACCGTCTTTTCGTTTCTTGCTCGGCATCGCAACGAAAAGACCGCTCGTTCCCTCAATGATCTTGAGGTCGCGCACAACAAAGCAGTTGTCGATCGTGATGGACACGTAAGCCTTCAAGCGGTCTTCGTTGACAGGGAACACCTTCACTTCGGTGATTTCCATGACTCCTCCAAGTTGCAGATTCGAGCTGTCCTTTTACGTGCGTCTCGTGTTGCTCGTCCTCTGACCTGTATTCCTTAACGGAATCCTAGACTTAAAACTTAAGACCTTGGTCAGCGTACAAATATAAGTCATTTCAATTGGTTACATTTAGCAGTGGAAGAATTTAATGAACCTGACTCGACAAAAGCTCAAGTTTTGCTTGGAGTTGAGCGGGGGTGGGCAATGCCCCAGTTTTGGGCAAGTGAGGTGCGGAGGGTAGGGAAATTGACGCCGGCCAGGGGCCGGCGGGATTCAGAGGTTGGCAAGAATGGATCGGACCCGTGGAGCGACGGCCAGGTTTAGCGTTCCGGGGTCTCCATGGCGATCACGGCGACCATATTGCCGCGAGCAATACGCATGATATTCGTGCCCTTGCGCAGGTGCTTGACGACATCGGCGGCGCGGCGCACGGGGGTGCGGTTCACGTCCAAGATGAGATCGCCCGGTTGGAGGCCGACTTGGGCAGCGATCGTGCCGCGTTCGACATCCGTGATCACCGGTGCTTCCGGTGCATCTTCCAAGCCCAAGTCGCGCCGGATTTGCGCGTTCATGTCCGAGACTTTGAAGCCGAGTTGAAAAGGAGCTTTTTGGCCGAAGAAGCGCTTCGGCTGGCGCTCGGTGACTTCGCGTTCGTCTGGGTTCTCGGCCACGGAGATGTCGAAGGTGCGTTCGACTTTCGTGCGGTCGTTGGCAAATCGTAGGATTTTCACTTTGGCGCGGCCGCCGATCGGCGTATCGCCGACGGCATTCTGCAGATCCACGGGTGTACGCACCTTCTTGCCGCCGAATTCCACGATGATGTCGTAGACCTCGAGGCCAGCCTTCGCCGCTGGACCGCCTTTCTGCACTTGATTGACGATTGCGCCTTCGTCGCTGTCCAGGCCCAGTTGACGGGCGACTTCAGGGGCGAGCGGGCTGATACCGATTCCGATAAAGCCTCGGCGAACGCGGCCGTCTTTTTCAAGCTGTGCGACGATCGTTTTTACGTTGTCGATCGGGATCGCAAAGCCGATGCCTTGCGCGCGAGCGTCGATGGCCGTGTTGACGCCGATGACTTCGCCACGCGTGTTCACGAGCGGACCGCCCGAGTTGCCGGGGTTGATGCTCGCGTCGGTTTGGATGAATGGAAAGCGGTTGAGTTCCGAAATCTCACGGCCAATCGCCGAGACGATACCCTTTGTCATGGTGTGCGCATGGCCGTAGGGATTACCGAAGGCCGCGACCCATTCTCCGACTTGAACATTAGAGCTCGTCCCGAGCGGAGCCACAGGCAGAGGCCTTTTGCTTTCGATTTTAATCAGCGCGATGTCGGTACGCGCGTCGCGGCCGACAACTTTCGCTTCGAACTCTTCCTTCGTGTTCGGGTCGAGCGACACCGTGATGACATCGGCGTTTTCAATGACGTGGTTGTTGGTCACGATCAGGCCATCGGCACGAATGAGAAAGCCCGTGCCAAGCGCTTGCGCCGGTCGCTGGCCGAGGCGACCGCCGCCCCCACCACCGCCTCCGGGCGGCAGTCCCCAGAAGTCTTCGAAGAACTCGCGCATCGGATCGCGCGGCACGCCTCCGCGTGACATCTGTCGCATCTGTTGCGACGTCGAAATGCTGACCACGGCCGGATTGATCAGCTTGGAGAGTTCGACAAAAAGATTGCGTGGCATCGGATCGCCGATTTTGGTGACGTCCAGCGGGGGATTCTTTTTCAAATCCTCGATCGCCTGTGGCGTCGGTTTCGGCGTCGGAGTCGCGGATGTGCTGCGGCCGAAGAGTTGGGCGACTTGTTGGCCAGGGATCGCGCCGTTTTCAGCTTTGATTTCGTGGATCGAGGCGGCATCCGTTTCTTCAGAAATCGCGTCGGATACGAAGCCAGACGCGAGTCCGGCGACGGCGACGGCGAAGACCCACTTGATCAAATTCGGTTTGGGCTGAGATTTCATTTTCAATCCTTCGGATCCATCAACTGCGGATCACATGAGTGTTCTCGGCGCGAACTCGGTTTCATCTCTTTGGATTCAGCAAGCCCGAATCCAGAGAGTATCAATTGCTCTCAACGAATTTCAATTGCAGGTCATGAATGATGCCGTTGAGAAGTTTCTCTTCGGCGTCATTCAGGTTGCCTTTGGTCTTATCCCGCAGCGTACGCAGCATATCGATGTTGAAGCGCGCCACGTTGCGATCTGTCTCGGTTTTTTTTGTGATCGGGTTTTCAACCAGACCGAGTGCGATGATCGCTTGTGTGCCGAGCGAAATCGCAAGTGTCGAAAACGAAGCTTCCATTTGGCGTGGATTTTCCATGCGAGCAAGTTCTCCTCAAAATGAAGTCGGGTGTCTGCTTTCCCTGGAGCAGGAAAATGCGCAATCCCGATCCAAAATGGCTACGGCGCGTGACCTTTCCAGTCACGCGTTGCTGCTCAGCGTTCGGAACAGTTCGCAAATCTGACTCGACTCAGAGTGGATAATGACCCACCAAGAGCCTTATGCGCCGCTCCAGCGTTGGCTGCAATTGCAAATATTTGTACCAAAACGAAGTCGTCAAGGGGCTGACGACAAAGAGCGGGGTGTCACTGGGAGAAACTTCGAATGGACGTGTTGTTTGATAACTATGCAGCTTCCAGAGCACTCGCGCCAATCGTTCGGGATTGCCGATCAATTGGGCTGCGACTTGATCGCTCTTGAGGAACTGCTTACGTCCGATGGCCACACGCGCTAAGAGGGCAATGAGGGGCTGGGTCAGGCGCATCGCGGGCCCAAGTGTGCCGGGTCGGGGTTTGAAGATCGCTTGCAAAAACAGATATTGGTCCAGTGCACGGGCGATTTTGGCGATGCCCGCCGTGATGGCGGCCGCGGCGGTCGAGCCGACGGTGGCGTGATTCTTGAGGCGAGCAATCTCAAACGCCAATACGGCTTCGACTTCGTCAGGACTGAACTCACGTACCAGGCCTTGGCTCACCAAAATGGCGGCGCGTCCGCTCGACATGCCGATCGACATGGTGGTTGGTGTCGCTAGACCAACTAAAAACAAGCGCGGCGTCGGAATTTCCGCGCGCGCGGCGAGCGCCTCCAGTCGAGAAAGCAAGCCCCAAGGATCTTGACCTTCGAGTTGTTCTCCGTGGAAGCGTTTGAGCAAGCGCAAATCACCATAGAAAAATACTAGACCGTTGATCGCCAGTGCGGCCAAGAATCCCGCTAGCAGACCATGGCGGTCACCGAGTTTGAGGCCGGCGATCATCAATGCGATCGAAAGCGTGCTCAAAAAAATCCAAACCTTCAATGATCCGCGTTCGCTCACGTCGGCACTCCTCTCGTCGGGGCTTCGGACTTCTGTCGTTCTGTTATCGTCGGCACAGTTTATCGCCGGCTCAGTTTATCGTCGTTACAATGGGTCCGGTTCGGGGACGGTGAAGAGTCATTTTACCCGCTGCATCCAGTCCTTTGGCAAGTTTTTGGAGTCATCCACTCACCCGCACGTCCTGAGTGCGGGGAAAAGCATTGAAACCATTGAAGCGACAAAGGAAAATCATCGAAGACAGTTCGCGTCCATAGAGCTCATCTCGTACTTTCTCCAGGGGGTCAACCCGTGTCCGTCGATGTTGTCGCGCTCAATGCCGCCATCAAGCATGAATCTCAGTTCGTCGATCGCATGATGAAGGAAATCTCCAAAGCCGTCGTTGGACAAAGCGAGATGGTGGAAGGGATTTTGATGGGGCTTCTCACGGGTGGGCACGTTTTGCTCGAAGGTGTTCCCGGTTTGGCGAAGACTTTGACCATTGCCAGCGTTTCCAAATCGATTTCACTCGGTTTTCAACGCATTCAATTCACGCCCGATCTTCTGCCTTCGGATTTGATCGGCACGATGATCTTTAACCCGAAATCGGGCGACTTCGCACCCAAAAAAGGCCCGATCTTCACGAACATCGTTCTTGCCGACGAAATCAATCGTGCGCCTGCCAAAGTGCAGTCCGCGCTCTTGGAAGCGATGGCAGAAAAGCAAGTCACCATCGGTGAGACAACATATAAACTGGAGACGCCCTTTCTCGTACTCGCGACGCAGAACCCGCTCGAGCAAGAAGGCACCTATCCGTTGCCCGAAGCACAGCTCGATCGTTTCATGTTCAAGATCGTCGTCAATTATCCATCCAAGGCCGATGAGTTGGAAATCATGAACCGTATGGGCACGGATCACCAACCGCAGCTTCAAGCGGTGATCTCAAAAGACGAACTGCTGCGCGCGCGTGAGCGAGTCGATCAAATCTATGTCGATGACAAGCTTCGCAACTACATCGTCGAGCTGGTCATGGCCACGCGTGAGCCGGCGAAATACGGGCTGGCGAACTTGCAGACGCTCATCAAGGTCGGTGGCAGCCCGCGCGCGACGATCAATTTGATTCGCGCGAGCAAAGCGCATGCTTTCATCCGCAGCCGGGGATACGTCACGAGCGAAGACGTCAAGGCCATCGCCTACAACGTGCTTCGTCACCGGTTGCTTCTGACCTTTGAGGCCGAAGCCGAAGAGATCAAGCCCGAAGCTGTCGTTAAAGAAGTGTTGAACCAGATCGAAGTGCCGTAAGGATTTCTCATGGCCGGCGGATTGCCTCCGGAAATCGCTAAAAAAGTGAAGCTGCTGGAGATCAGCACGCGCAAGCTGGTGAATTCGCTCTTCGCCGGTCAATACCATAGTGCATTCCGCGGGCAGGGAATGACGTTCGCCGAATTTCGGGAGTACGTTCCGGGCGATGACGTCCGCACGATCTCTTGGCCCGTGACGGCGCGCACGGGAAAGACCTTCATCAAAAAATTCGACGAAGAGCGCGAGCTCACGCTCATGCTCGCAGTGGATGTCAGCGGCTCCTTGGACTTCGGATCACGCGACAACTTCAAGGGTGAAATCGTCGCGCATCTGTCGGCGCTTTTGGGATTCTCGGCCGCAAAAAATAATGACTATGTCGGGCTATTGATGTTCTCCGACCAAGTTGAGCATTTTGTGCCTCCCAAGAAGGGTCGGGGCCACATCCAACGCATCTTGCGTGATTTGTACTATCATCGCCCTAAATCTTCGGGCACGCGCATTGGTCCTGCGCTCGATTTCATGCAAGGTTTTTTGAAAAAGCGGGCCAATATTTTTGTGTTCAGTGACTTTCAAGATGAAACGCCGTTTTCGACCTCGCTGCGGATGCTGTCGCGCAAACACGATACGATCGCTTGTGTCGTTCAAGATCCGGCCGAGCTGAGATTGCCGGATCTCGGTCTCGTAGACATGCAGGATCCTGAAAGCGGCGAGGTGATCACGGTCGATACGAGCTCAGGCCGATTCCGTCGCGCCTATGAAGAACATATGAAGCGCGTCAAGATCGAGAGAGATCGCGAATTGCGCAAATCCGGTGTCGACCGTATCGACGTCATGACGGAAGGCGATTTCGTTCAGCCGTTGATTTCTTATTTTCGCGCCAAAACGGGCGCCAAGGGTGGCCGATGATTCTCGCGCAGGCGGAGACACGGCCGGAAGAAGAAATGAGTGGAGCGTCTCCGGCGGAGACGGGAGCCCCGCAACCCGCGGCTTCGCCCGTGCTCGCCGACGGGATCTGGATGTGCCAAGCACAAAAGGCCGACTCCCAAGAAATGCCGGTCGGCCCGCTTGAGCAACCGCTGACGGTCGGAGAGAAATTCATCCTCACCTGCGAAGGCGCCACGGTTCCTCTTGATTCGCAAAAGCTGACTTTGCGTTTGCCGCAGGCGGAAAAATACTCGGTGCGGCTGCTGCGCGTGCATTCGTTGAACGAGAACAAGGGTGTTTTCACCGCGACTTCATATCGGGTCGGCGAGGGCCAGGTACGCGATGTTGTGCTCACTGATGGCATCAAGAGCGTCGAGCTTCGTAACATCGACCTAAAATTGCAGAGTTCCATCGATCCGGCGACGAATCCCGAAGGTAAACCCTTCGCGCCGCCGGTTCCGCTTGCCATCACTTGGCCGATTTGGCTTTGGGCCACCATCGGCGGCGTGTTGTTCTTGCTGACGTCGATCTGTTTTATGATCATTCGGCGCCGCACGCAGCGCAAAGCGCTCATGGCGGAGCTCGAACGGCATGGAACGGCGTTGACGCCCTACCACCAATTCAACAAGGACTTAAGGCAGTTGGCGCGCGAGTTCCCCATGCTGAAGCCGACGGATTGGACTCATTCGATCGCGAGTCGTTATATTGATGAGCTCAATCGTCACTTTCGCTGGTATTTGTCGCGACAATTCACGGTGCCGGCATTTCAATGGAGCGATCAGTTGATTTTGCGCGAGATCAAGAAACGTCATCGTGCGATTCCCAAGAGCATCCGCCAGGAACTGCGGCTGGCTTTGCGCGAACTCAACAAGGGTATGGGCGCGCGTGAAACGCTCTCCGCGCTCGACGGTCAGCAATTGGTTGAACTCTGTCGCAAAGTCGCCGATGACGTCGAGCAAACAAAAACTCGCAAAGACGCGTTCGGGGGGGCACGATGACGACCTACGCCTCCGCGATTGCGTTTCTTTTGTTGCTTCCATTGTTGGCATCGTTAGGGATCCTGTACTGGCGTCGCCGGCAACAGCGACCAACACTGGCGTTTAGCTCGTTGGCACACTTGAAAGCCATACCGGCGGGTTTGAGGGCGCGACTGCGCTTAGTGCCGTTGATTTTGAACATTGTGGCGCTCGGTCTCGTGATCGTGGCCTTGGCGCGTCCGCAGCGGGCGGATACGAAGACCAAGCGCTCGGTCGAAGGCATCGACATTATGATGGTGCTCGACGTGAGCGACTCGATGTTGATTGAGGACATGAAGCCGGTCAACCGCATGGAATCCTGCAAACTCATGATCAAGGAGTTCATCGAGAAGCGAATCTCGGATCGAATCGGCTTGGTGGTGTTTTCAGGTGAGTCTTACACGCGCATGCCGCTCACGCTTGATTATAAGCTTCTGCTTCAGTCGCTCTCAGAGGTGAAGATCTCCAGAAACGTCAAGATGGGAACCGCGATTGGAGTGGCTTTGGCTAACGGCGTGTCGCGGTTGCGCGAGTCGACCGCGAAGACGCGGGTGCTCATTTTGCTCACGGATGGCGAGAACAATTCTGGCACGATCGACCCCGAGACGGCCTTGGAAATCGCCAAGGGATATGGCATCCGCGTTTACACGATCGGTGCCGGTCGCGACGGAGAGGCGCAATTGCCGATCGAATCGGTCGACGCCTTCGGCCGCAAATACAAACGCTACCAGCCGATCCACTCGACCGTGAACGATGAGCTCCTTGGCCTGCTCGCGTCTTCGACGGGCGGAAAATACTGGCGCGCGGAGACCACCAATGCCCTGCGCGGCGTATTTAACGAGATCGACCGTCTGGAGAGAACGAAGATCGATGTCAATCAGTACACCAAGTATGCCGAGCTCTTTCCGCCGTGGTTGCGGGCCGGCGTCTTGATCTGGCTCGTGGCGCAAATTCTAGGAATGACAATTCTGAGGAGGGCGCCGTGAGTTTTCGTTTTGCCAACCCGGCGGCCTTCCAATGGTTGTGGTTGATTCCCGTCATGATCGTCCTCTTCGTCGCGGTCGAGAGACGGGCACGTCGGCGCCTGGCAAACGCGCTCGGTTCGCGCGTCGCTCCTTTTTTGACCGCTTCGGTGGCGCCTGGCCGACGTCGGTTCAAATTGTTTTTGCGATGCCTGGCGCTGATCTTTTTCGTGGTCGCCTATGCTCGGCCGCAGATGGGAAAAAGCGAACAGAAGATCAAAAGCGAAGGCGTGGAGTTGGTGATCGCTTTTGACGTCTCAACGAGTATGTTGGCCGAAGATATCCGGCCGTCGCGGATGGAGCTCGCCAAAGCGGAGGTCGCGCGTCTTCTCGACATGCTCTCAGGCGACAAAGTCGGTTTGGTCGCGTTCGCGGGCTCGGCTGTGCTCGTGTCGCCGCTGACCAATGATAAATCCGCGTTGCGTATGTTCCTTGACGGGCTTTCGACGATCTCCGTTGAAACTCAAGGAACGGATATTCGCAAAGCCCTGCGTGAGGCCAAGGGCGCGTTCGAAAGAGGCGGTGTGGATCCAGAAGAAGACGTCAAGGTTACGCGCGTGGTTCTGGTCGTTTCTGACGGAGAAGATCATGAGCCTGGCGCGATGGAAGAAGCGCGCGCGATGGTCAATGAAGGGATGCGTATCTTCACCGTTCTCGTTGGTACCGAGCAAGGAGCTCCGATTCCGATTCGTGATGAGCGTGGCTATATCCAGGGATATAAAAAAGACCGCAACCGGAACGAGATCGTTTCCAAGACCAAAGGGACGGTGTTGCAAGAGCTCGCCAGCGCGGGGAAGGGTGGATTTTTTCAGCTCACCTTCGGCGGTCGCGAAATGAAAATGATCAAAGACGATCTCAATAAACTCGAGAAAGCCGAGTTCGATTCGCAACTGCAGACCAACTTTGACGAGCGTTATCAAGGGTTTCTCTTGGTCGGGTTTCTCCTGGCGCTGGCCGAACTTTTGATTGGCGAACGCAAGAGCGATGGACGTCTGTGGCGTGGCCGTTTCGAGGTGAAGCAGTCATGAGAAGAAAAAATCGCCAGTTCAGTCGCTTTGAATTCGCCGGCGAGAAGCCAGCCATCGTGGTCGGTCGGGCACTTGCCATAGCGCTTGTGCTCGTGTCGATTCCCGCGCACGCGATTGATCTTCGTGGAATCAAAAACAACAACGATGGCGTAACGGCATACAAAAAAGAAAAATATTCGGAGGCGTTCCAGAAGTTCGCGCAAGGCATGGGAGATCTGCCATTTGACCCTCGTGTTCACTACAATTTGGGCCGAACTCTTCTGGAGAACAAGGAATACGAAAAAGCGTACACCGAGTCGATGATGGCCGCAAAGCTCGCCGAGAAAGACCCGCAAACGAAGTTCGCGGCCTTGTTTCAGGCGGCGACCGCGTTGGCACAGCAAAAGAAAGTCGACGAGGCGATCGCCAAGTACCAAGAGGCACTTGAACTACAGCCGGATTCGGTGGAGACGAAAACCAATATCGAGCTTTTGATTTCCCAGGGGGGCAATGGCGGGGGCGATGATTCCCAAGAGCAGCAACAGGGGGATCAAGACCAGCAGAAGCAAGGGCAGGGCGATCAGGAGCAGCAGCAGCCTCAGAAGGTCGAAAACCCAAAAGGTACGCCGAAACCCTTTCAAAGCAAGGAACTCAGCAAGAAAGACGTCGAAAACATCCTCGATGAACTTCGCGCGCAGGAGGAAAATATTCGCGCCAAGTTCCAACGCGAGGGCGCGAAAGATGCTCCGAAGGACAAGGACTGGTGATGAAACGGGGATTGAATCAGGTAATGGCGGCTCTTCTGATGTGTCTGATGG
>JAMPXM010000317.1 GCA_023701225.1 Pseudobdellovibrionaceae bacterium
GATCGGTCGGTTGCATGGAGCGGGCATCCGCCTTTTCTATGGTCATGAAGTCATTTATACGACGACCAATGACTTAAGCGAGACTGGCCTCCTGCGAGCCGCGCGCACGGCCGCTGCCGCGCAACGCGGATCAAATAAGGTGCAAGTGCCTGAGTTGAAGGCCCATGCGTATGATTCCATCCACGTCTATGGTCGCCGGGCGTGGGAGCAAGCTCGCGAAGACAAGTTCCGCATTTTATACTCGCTGGATCGGATCGCGCGTGCGCGACACGCCAGTGTCACGCAAGTTCAGCCTTCACTGTCCGAGCGCAATCAAAAGATCTTGGTCGCCAATTCGCTCGGCGCATGGGTGGAGGATGAGCGCAACTACATCTCGCTAAGGCTCACCGTGACGCTCGAGGATCAAGGCGTGAAGGAAGAGTCGCACGAGCGAACAGGGGATTTGGGAACATTCGAAGCGTTGGAAAAAGTGAACCTTGAGGAGTTTGCGCACGCGTGCGTCGATCGCGGCGTGCGGTTATTGCATGCTGACTTTGCGCCCGCGGGTGAAATGCCGGTGATTCTGGACAACGGATTCGGAGGCGTGATTTTTCATGAGGCCTGTGGCCATGGTTTGGAGACGACCTCTGTCGCCAAGGAGGCGTCGGTTTTTTGCGGTAAGCTGGGCGAGAAAATTGCCGATTCCTGTGTCACCGCGATCGACGACGGGACGATGGCCAATGTGTGGGGATCACTCGACGTCGATGACGAGGGCTTGCCCACGCAACGTACGGTTTTGATCGAAAACGGTGTATTGAAAAGCTACATCGTCGACCAAATGGGCGCGCGCCAAACGGGCTTTGCCGTGACCGGCAGCGGACGCCGCCAGTCATATAAGTTCGCGCCGGCCTCGCGCATGCGCAATACGTTCATCGCCGCCGGTCAGGACCGTTTGGAAGACATGATTCGCGACGTCGACAATGGACTTTACGCGAAGTCGATGGGTGGCGGGAGCGTGAATTCAGGCACCGGCGATTACAACTTCGGCGTGCGCGAAGCGTACCTGATCAAGAATGGCAAAATTGACAAGCCCGTCAAAGGCGCGATGCTGATCGGCCGTGGGATCGAAACCCTCGGGCGGATCACCAAAGTCAGCAACGAACTTAAGCTCGAGCCAGGAATGTGCGGCTCGGTGAGTGGAAGCATTCCGACAATGGTCGGGCAACCGGCGATTCTGGTGTCGAAGATTCTTGTGGGTGGGAGGGCGCGGTGATTTTTCGAGAATTGGATCCGATTCTCAACGAACTTTCCACGCAGGCTCGGCGAGATGGTGCCGAGATGGAAGTGCTCCTGACACGAGACGCGAGATTCTCTGTCTCGATTCAGCAAGGTCGTCTCGACAAGTTTGACTCCGGTTTTCATCAGTGCGGAGGCGTACGCGTCGTCATCGGCGGTCAAGAGGGCTATTGCAGCACTGAGAATTTGGGACGAGAAGCCTTGTTCGCGTCGTACAGAGAAGCATTGGAAAGCGCGCGCCAGGCATCTGCTTTGAGCGCACGAGATGAAAGCTTGGGCTTGATTCGCGAGGGTGCTCGTGGCGTGGTCGAGACCCTGGCGCCGGGTTTTGGCGAACATCGTTCGGTCGCGGATAAAGTGGATTTCGCTAAGGCAATGGAGCGTGCGACACGTGCGCGCGACGCGCGTATCGTCGGCGTGCCGTTCAATGGCTACATGGAACGGAGTGGAGCCGTGCGGGTCTTCAACTCACATGGCGTCGATTGCGCTTATGAGCGTGGCCGCGTTCACGCCTACGCGTATGCTTTGGCGCGGGAAAATCAGGAATCGCGAACCGCACATGAAAGCGTGTTCTCGCTGCGTGAAGCCGACTTGGATGCCGAACGCCTTGGCCGTGAAGCCGCGGAGAAAGCTCTGGCTAAACTCGGTTCCGTGCAGCCTGAAACGGGAGTTTGGCCGGTGCTGCTCGATCTTGAGCCCGCGGCCAAACTAATCGGAGAGTTGGCGTCGTACCTGTCCGGCAAGGTCGTGGCGGAGAAGCGCTCTCTCTACGGCGAAGATCTCGGGCGCGCGATCGCTCATAGCGCGCTGACTATCGTCGATGACCCAACTCTTGTCGATGGTCTGGGGTCACGACCCTTCGACAGCGAGGGGACACCGACGGCGCCGCTCGCGCTCGTGGAAAACGGCGTGTTGAAAAACTTCCTGCTCAATTCCGTTTATGCACGCAAACTCCGCTTGAAAAACACGGGCCACGCTTCGCGTGGGACGACGACAAGCCTCTCTATCGGGCCGAGCAATCTGATCGTGCGGCCCGGATCCGAGAGTCGAGATGCACTTTTGAAACGTTATCCGAGGATGATCTTGGTGAATCATCTGGCGGGCTTCCACGCCGGATTCCAGGAGGGCTCGGGGAATTTTTCTCTGCAGGCCGAAGGTGAACTTTGGGAAAACGGGACGCGTGTCACTCCGCTCGGAAACTTTGTTGTTTCCGGGAATTTCAAAGACTTCCTGAAATCGATCGAAGCGGTGGCCGATACACCTCCGCGTCCGTTTGATGATGTCATCACTCCAGAACTCCTGGTCACGGGGCTTTCGATCGCAGGTCGGTGATACGCCTCGCCACCGGCCTGTCGCCCTA
>JAMPXM010000069.1 GCA_023701225.1 Pseudobdellovibrionaceae bacterium
CTTTCCATCGCGACCTGATTCCGACTTCTGGGCGCTAGCCGATTTTGAGGATGCTTTTTTCGACTTTGCCCGCGCTGGTGCCGCATCCGAAACCGCGGGCGCGCTCAACGCGAGCGCCGCGATCGTCACAGCTAAAAACGGGCCGCGGGATTTGCGTAAAAGCTTATTCACAGGCTTGAACCCCGACATAGTGATAATTACCGATTTCATCCAACCAATATTCGCCGAGGAAGGGCCAGTACTCGAAGCCGTTCTGAATGAAGTAAGAACGGTTGGTGTCCTCGTCGATTTTGTTTTTCGTCAGGCCCTTGCCCGCGATCTCTTTCTTGACCGTGTCTTTCTTGCCGCGAATCACTTCCAAACGCAGGAAGCCGTTCTGCTCGAACATATCCACCAGCTCACGGCCGATCACCGTCATATGACGCTTGATCAGCTTACCAGCGAACTGCTGTGTGGCTTCAATGCGCTTTTCCACGACTTGCTTGGCGTAACGGCCGACGGGCGAAGAACTCCACGACCCCGGCATACCGGCGATGCGTCTCTTTTCTTCTTCGAGACGTGCAATGTAGCTGATGCTACGGCGGACATCGCCTTCCTTCAGCACGTGACGAGCCACAATGAAAGGGATCTTGTTTTCGGAGCGACCAGCTTTGCGGACCGTCGAATCGTTCGCGTCCACTTTGGCGAGTTCACGGTAGTAGGTGATGGGATCCGCGTTATCGCGAAGCACATCCTTGACGTCGCGAAGAACAGGTTTATACACCCGCTCAAAGAGACCCAAGACCTTTTCCATCTCGTCGTGACGGCAAATGAAAAGATAGACGATCGAACGGAGAAGCAACGACTCCGGCTGATACACGTCTTCGTAATAGTCGGAATGCAAAGAGTGGAAATTGCTCAGAGCTGACCGGAACCGAGCCGAGCGCAACATTGCCCATGTGGATTCGAATAGCGCTTCATGCCACTGTTCCGTGTCGCGCGGGATTTCACGGTATGCTTCCAGGGCCGCGTCCCAATTTTGGCGCTGATAAAGAACGCGAGCTTTACCGAGAAGACCGCTGACGCGATTCACGTCCGTGACGCCTTCATTCATGACAGACAGTTCTTCAAAAGCCGCTTGCGCCCGCTCCAACTCACCCGCTTCGGCCAATGCCAATGCTTGTTTGTACTTCGCACGGCTGAAGAAAGTGCTCCCGGCGCGCACCCGGCCGAAAAGCTGGGCCGCATCTTGATATTGCTTATCGCCGAGCTTGAGTTCGCCCGTCCGGTAATAAAGCATATCGCGATGAACCGCCGGGAAGTCGTTCTCATCGATCTTTTTGATCGCGTACTTCA
Source organism: Pseudobdellovibrionaceae bacterium (assembly GCA_023701225.1). Lineage (GTDB taxonomy): Bacteria > Bdellovibrionota > Bdellovibrionia > Bdellovibrionales > JAMPXM01 > JAMPXM01. Next base: position 1,336 of record JAMPXM010000069.1, read on the forward strand.
GAAGTACGTCGCTGTCCAATGCATCGGCCGAGAGCGAGAGCTTTTCGAGCGCCTGGCGCAAGTACTTGCCGCGTCCGCCGCCACGGCTTTCTGCCTTGACGACGTCATAAAAGACGAACGCGGCGGTCTGATACAGCTTCATTTCGTAAAGCATCAGTCCCAGGATGTAGCGGACTTGCGTTGATTCCGCTTGATACTGAGGGCTGCGACTCATTTGAAAGAGCAAGCGAGAGGCTTCGTGATATTTCTTTTCCGCCGCCAGCTGACGCGCGCGCTGCAGCGTCCGGTCTCCGGAGCGACCTGACGTCGAAGGCGCGGCCCCCGACGCAGAGGACGACGGCAACGAAGCGCGCTCGGCTTTGCTTTTTGCCGATTTTTTCGACGATTTGGATGACTTCTTTTTCTTGTTTTTCGTGGCCGCGACCAACTCGCCATCATCCATCAGCGCGCGCAATTCCTCAGAAATGTCTTCGGACGCGGGCTTGGCCTGCAACATCGGTGCTGCCGTCGGCGGCAGATCGACTTGCAGAAGATCGGTGGGAGCCGGAGCTTGTTCGGCGCTGGCATTAGGCGCGGGCGAAGTCTGCGGTACGGGAACGGCCGCCGTCACCGGCAAGGTGAGCAGGAGCGCGGCGATTGCAAATGAAGTACGTTTGAGACGTGTCATCTGTAGGTCGCCTCCGGAAAGAACCAACTCATGCCAACCGTCAAAAAGAGGTTGTTGTACATCGACCGACCGCGGCTGGTTGCAACCGCGCTCTCCGCTGAGAAGAAGTTCCAGCTGAAGTCCCACCGGAAAGCCCGACCTTTGCTGAGCGCGAAGATTTGGCCCGCTCCCACGTGCAGGGTCGGTTCAGATGCGCCGGAGTTCGTACCGGTCACGCCCCCTCCGGCTGAGAGATAAAGATCGAACGGCGTGATCGTCTTGTTATTCCACGCCATTTTTCCGTAAATCGGTGTCCACTTGAAATCCAGACCATAGTACGACTCGGCCGAGATGAAGCTCTCGGTCGCGACACCGCGCTTCATCCGCAAATCAGACGTGATCTGTTTTTCAGAGGTGTTGAGCATCCAAGCGTTCGCTTCCAATCCGTAACGCTCGGAGAAGTAAAAACCCACGCGACCCATCAGGCCTACGGACATAAAGAAGGCGTCGTTGAGAATACCGCTGGCTCCGGCAAAAAGCTCAAACCGCTTGGTCTTCGGCAAATAGCGTTTTTGAATGACGGCGACGTCTTCGAATGGGGAGAGCTTCACGAGGTCGGACAGGTCCTTGACTTCACCGATCGGTTTGTCAGCTGGCGCGGGCGCAGGAGCGGCATCCGCTTGTTCCGACGTTTTTTTCTCAAGAGGCGCATTCACTCGAGCGTCCTCTTCGGCCGAGAACAATGTCTCGATATCATCGGCCGTGGTGTCTTGCGCTCGCGCCTCCGGCATCGCTCCCAAGGCAATCACGAATGCCATGAGGGCCATGCCCTTGAAGATAACATTATTCATCGCGTCCACACCTTTATTCACTGGCTGCCTAATTCAATGTTGTTCATATGGAACAGCGCCGCGCGCGGATTCCGCGATTATTAAAAAAAAGCGAAACCACACACCTTGTTACATCTTATGAAAATCTGGGACGAAGCAGTAGCTTGTCCGAAGAATCTAGACGGAAGTGGAGGACGAGCTCGGCCTCATGTTCCAGGGACAAGCCAGATCACACCGGCGTTCAAGATGCTGCCGATGTGCAGTCGATTGGTGAACCGACTCGCCGACTGCTCGGACGTCGCCGTGCTCAGGATGGATTTTGGAACGGCGAAGAGGTCCGGTCCCTGATAGATCAAGGCGCGCAAGTCGAAACGCAACGCGAAGTTCGGAGAGAAGTAGAACTTTTGCCCCAATCCCACGCTCAGCACGGGAAACGTCTTATCGCCGATGTAAATGCCGCCGACACCAGCCAAACCATATAACGAGAGGTTCATGACGGCGTCTTTACTGAAACTCATCTTTCCGTAGAATCCGGTGTACTGATAACTCCCGAGGATCATCCATTTCGGTCGGGGCGCATATTGTAGATTCAAGCTCTCGTTCGAACCCGGCGGAGGGTTCAGGGCTGGGACATAACTGGTCTCGCCTGGCAAATTATAGGACGCGAACACGTTGATCCCGTGTTCCTCCGTCAAATGATAGGTCGCCGTCCCGCCGAAGCTGAGCTGATTGAAAAAGGCCTCAGTCAGATTGTAGCCGCCCATCGCACCGAGTTCGATCCGCTTCTCGGTGACGACGTTTCTGGCTTTCACGGCGACTGGGTGATCGAAGACGGGAAGCACGGACTCGGTGGCCAATTCCTCATCCGGGAATTCGATGACTTCCGCATGAACGGGAGCGCTGGCCAAAAGAGCAAGAACCATCCAGAGAGCTTTCATCCCGAACCCCTTCACAACCATGCAACTGGAAACCTTGAGGTTATCTTGTCAGAAAAACCAGGCGCGCCGCAAGAAGACCACGGAAATCCAGCCGTTCCGAGCGCGATCCCGGACGGAAGTCGCGATGCCGATCGCTGGTCCGGATCAGCGATTCAAAGGTGTGTCGGTTCCGAAGACCATGTACCCGCCCAAATAACCAGCGCGGATCGCGAGGCCCAAATTGAAGAGCGCGAAAATGAGAAGGCTGACCTGCAAAACCGTCAAGTGCCGCAGGCGCCGCGGTGGCCGAAACGAAAGCCAGCTCGCCAGGACAAAAAGGATGGCGCTTCCGATCACGAAAAACGTCGCCGTCCGCTGATGGAGCTGAAGAATGCTTTCATCGACGCCAGAAAACTGGGAGTCCCGTGTTCCGCTCCAAAAAGCGAGCGCGTTACCACCATTCAGGGCCAAACAGAAAAACCAAAAGAGATTCCAAATTTGGGGCGGCAAAATCGCCCGACGAGTGGAGTAAAACACACCGGCCCATACAAGCGGGATCAAAACCGCCATCGCCAGCGGCAAGTGGACGAACATGGGGTGAAGGATGCGCTCGGATTCCATACAATGCCCAATACGACCAATCTAGCGAATCTTCGCTTTGATCAGGTCTTGGAGATGCAGAAGCCCCACTGGTTTTTGCGGTTGGGGGCTTGCGCGGTTGACTACGAAGAGTGTCTGGATGCGGAACTGTTCCATCACGAACAGTGCCTTTTCGGCGAGCTCCTGCGCGTCGATGGTCTTCGGATTCATTGACATGATATCGCCCGCCTTCTCTGCCAGCGGGTCGCCGCTTTTCTCCAGGCGACGGCGGATGTCACCATCCGTGACGATGCCGATCAGGTTGTCCTGCTCATCCACGACGCCAGCTACACCGCGCACTTCTTTTTGCGTCATTTGCGCGATCACTTCACGCATCGGCGTCGTCGAACGCACCACCGGAAGCGCGTCACCTAAATGCATGACGTCTTCCACGCGGGTCAAAAGTCGCCGCCCCAACGCTCCGCCGGGGTGGTACTCCGCAAAGTCCTGCTCTTTAAAACCCCGCCGCTTGAGTAACGCGACCGCCAAGGCATCGCCAAGCGCGAGAGTCGCGGTCGAACTCGCGGTCGGTGCCAGTCCCATGGGGCAAGCCTCTTCATCCACGCTGATATCCAAGCAAACCTCGGAGGCCTTCGCTAACGTGCTCGAGCTCTTACCACACAAAGCCACGATCGGAATGCTCTTGCGCGCGGCATACTGCAGTAGATCGCGCAGTTCCATGACTTCGCCGCCGTAACTAATGGCTAGAATCACGTCGCCCTTGGCGACCACACCTAAATCACCGTGAGAGCTTTCTGCGGGATGCAAGAAGACGGACGGAGAACCGGTGGAGCTCAACGTGCTCGAAATCTTTCGCCCGATCTGGCCGGACTTTCCCATACCCGACACGATGATCTTGCCTTCGCAGCGATGGAGCAAATCCAAGGCCTTGACGAAGCGTTCATCCAAGCGTGACTTCAGTTTCTCAATGGCGCGTGCCTCGATCTCGAAGACGCGAACCGCTTCTTGAATGTCTTTTTGCATCTCTTTATGCACGGACCACTTCCTTCTTCACGCGCGTCCGAAGCCACACTTCCGACTCGCTCCCTGCGCTTAGGCCAGCGCCGGCCGACGGCGCACGCTCTTGCCACGCGCGACGGTTGTCGTCTTCCGGGAAACATCCCGGGCCGCGACTTTGCGGTTGGTTTCTTTTCCGGCGAGTTTCTGCTTGAGGCTCGCCTCGACGAACGCGCGGAACAACGGATGCGGGCTCAACGGACGTGATTTGAATTCCGGATGGAATTGCACGCCGATGAACCAGGGATGACCCGGAAGCTCGATGATCTCGACCAAATCCCGATCTTCGCAAACACCCGACAAACTCATGCCGTGCTTTTGAAAGAGCGGGCGGAACTTATTGTTAAACTCGTAACGATGGCGATGCCGTTCCGTGATCAGCGGCTTGCCGTAGACGGCGCGGGCCTTTGAACCCTCGCCCAAAGAGCACGGATACGACCCCAGGCGCATCGTCCCACCCTTGTCGGTGATCTTGCGCTGCTCATCCATGAAATCGATCACGAAATTCCGCGAGCCTTTTCTTTTCTCGAACTCGCGGCTAGTCGCGTCTTTGACTCCGCAGACATGGCGGGCGAACTCGATCGCCGCGAGCTGCATGCCGAAGCAAATGCCGAAGAACGGAATCTTCTTCTCGCGCGCATGACGGATGGCCACGATCTTGCCTTCGGCTCCGCGCTCACCGAATCCGCCGGGCACCAGGATGCCGTCCACGTTGGCCAAAGCCTGATCGACGTTGTCCTCGGTGAGGGTTTCGGAATCGATGTACGCCATTTCGACTTTTACGCTATTGGCGATTCCGCCGTGCACGATCGCTTCGTTCAAAGATTTGTAACTCTCTTTGAGATCCACGTACTTTCCGACGATGCCGATATTCACCGTGCGGCTCGGATTCTTGAGTGTCCGTACGATTCGCTCCCACCCCTCGATATTGGGGGTTTCGGATTCCAACGCCAGTCGTTCGACGACACGACCGTCGAAGTTTTCATTGTGCAACATGAGCGGCACTTCATAAATCGTCGAGCAATCGTGCGCGCCGATGACACTTTCCGGACGCACCGAACAAAACAAGCCGATCTTCGACTTGAGTTCCGTCGGCATCGGCCGCTCGCTCCGACAAATGAGAAAATCCGGCTGAATGCCGATCTCGCGTAACTCCTTCACGGAGTGCTGCGTGGGTTTCGACTTCAATTCGCCTGCGGCCGCGATATAGGGGACGTAGGTCACGTGCACGAAGCAGGTGTTCTCGGGCCCGACATCGACACGCATTTGACGGATCGCCTCGAGGAACGGTAGCGACTCGATATCACCGACCGTCCCGCCGATTTCGACGATCGCGACTTCCGCGCCTTGCGCGGCATCGAACATACGCGCCTTAATCTCATCCGTGATGTGCGGAATGACCTGCACCGTCCCACCCAGGTAGTCCCCACGCCGTTCCTTGGAGATCACGCTTTCGTACACTTGACCCGTGGTCACGGAATTCGAACGACGAACGGTGATCGATGTGAATCGCTCGTAATGACCGAGATCCAAATCGGTCTCGGCGCCGTCGTCGGTGACATAGACTTCGCCGTGTTGCAGCGGCGACATCGTGCCCGGATCGACATTCAAATACGGGTCGAATTTCATCAACGTGACCTTCAAGCCCCGGGCCTCCAGAAGCGTGCCGAGGCTCGCGGCTGTCAGCCCTTTGCCGATCGACGACACCACGCCGCCGGTGACGAAAATAAATTTCTGATCCATCACTTTTTTATGAGTGGTTTGGCCGCGGCTCCGCGCCTGACGGACTTGACCGGAAGAGGAGACCGCCGGGACCTTGGATTTCACTGTCTGAGCCTTGCCTGCCCGTTTCTTGGCCATCACCTCTCCCCTCGACGCATGATATTTTCAATCTTCTGCACATCCTCAGGCGTGTCAACACCCCAGCTCTCGTGATCCACGCGCACGACTTTGATGCGCGCCCCGAGGTACAACGCACGCAGCTGTTCCAAGCTCTCCGCCTTCTCGATCGCAACGGGTGCTTGACGACAGAAGCGCTCCAGAAAGTCCTTGCGGTAGGCGTAAATTCCGATGTGCTTCAGCGCACCGTCGAGGTCCGGCGAATGGTCAGCGTCACCCTCTGGCTTCAGACGCGAATAGGGTATCGGAAAGCGGCTGAAATAAAGAGCTTCGTCGCGGTGATTGACGATGATCTTCGCCGTCGTGTTCGCAGACAATGCCTCAAGAGTGAGCGGTTTGCCGAGCGTTGCCATAGCCAGGTCCGGATCTGCCGCGAAGGGTTCCGCCAGCCGATCCAACAGCTCACCACGAATCAGCGGCTCATCGCCCTGAATATTGATCACGACATCCGCAGCGAGACCACGCACCGCTTGATAAACGCGATCCGTGCCCGTAGGCAAATCGGCATCCGTCATGACCGCCTCGACCCCGCAGGAGCGCGCCAAGGAGGCGATGCGATCATCATCGGTCGCAACGACGAGTTTGGAGATCCGGCGGCTTCCACGAGAACCTTCGATCACCCATTGCAGAAGCGGCTTGCCATTCACAGGAGCCAGTGGCTTTCCAGGAAAACGCGTCGATCCAAAGCGAGCGGGGATCACACCGACGACGATCATCTCGATCCTTTCAACGCAGGCTTCACCCAGTTCTTAAACACAAAATCCTCAAGCTCCGCGAAACCCAGATTCTTGAGTGCCGAGGTTGGAAAGAGCAGGTTCACTCCAGAGTCTTTTTGAATCTCACGCAGCTTTTTTTGCAGCTCGCTCTTGGTCACTTTGTCGGTTTTGGTCAGAATGACCGCCAAGGGGAGACCGCGAGGCTTCAGCCAATTCACGAACGCCGCTTCGTCATCCGACCAATCCCGCCGCACATCCATCAGCAAGAGAAGACCGACGAGATTCGCTCGCGAGCTCAGGTAGCCTTCGATCATCGGCTTCCATGAGTGATGCTCTTCCCCACCTCGCGCGGACCACCCATATCCAGGCATATCGACATAGCGGTAATTCGGTCCCGCATCGAAGAAATTGAGAAGGCGCGTTTTTCCTGGCGTCGAGCTGATCATCGCCACACGTTCTTGTGCGATACCATTGAGCAATGAGGACTTGCCGGAATTGGATCGTCCAATCAGCGCGACTTCAGGTCGCGAGTCGGTTGGACACCCTCTCAAGTCCGGCGAGCTGGTGACAAACTTCAAGCGAGCGCGTGGGGCCCCGGCAACGGGCACTCCCACCGACGACTTCGGGGAAGACTTCGGAGACGGCTTCGGAGGCGATTTCGGCATGCCGCTGGTATATCACGCCTTGATCCAAATTCCGAGACAGACTCCGCCGAAGATCGGACTCTGTTTCCGGGCTCCGACCTGAAACCCCCGCCATTTCGATTTGAGGCCGCGACTTCGAGGGCACGCGCTTTGATAACGCGTCATTCGCGGCCGAGACTCGGACGCAAGTCCTCAACAACCTATCTCAAAAACTCATCACTGCATTTTAAGGCATGCAGATCGGAAAGAGAGTCCTACTTATGGAGACACGTCAGATTCCGCTTCATGAAGATCCCCCTTCCACCATCGGCTTTCTTCTGCCGTGCCAGCAAGGCCGGAACGTCTCGGCCTATGAGATCAATGAATTCACGACCATCGGACGCGACGCAGGAAACCTCATTCAGCTTGAAGACCCGTTCATCTCCGGGCGTCATGCGCGTATCGAGCGCCGCGCCAATGGATTCGTCCTTCGGGACCAAAATTCCCGCAACGGCACGTTCTTAAATGGCCTCCGCATTACTGAAGCCCTCCTCGTGCCAAACGATAAAGTTCGCTTCGGCGAAGCCGTCTTCGTATTTTCGAAAACCGCCGATTTGACCGCTCCCGTCACCAGCAAAAATGCAGCTTGGAACGAAGAGCTGCGCCGATTACCCGCCTTCGCGGCCACTGATTTTCCTGTTCTGATCACGGGTCCATCCGGCTCGGGGAAAGACGTTCTTGCACTTGCGGTGCACGAGGCTTCCCCACGCAAGCATGGTCCGTTCGTCAGTATCAACTGCAGCGCTCTTTCCGAATCTCTGATTGAAAGCGAGCTGTTCGGGCACCTGAAGGGCAGTTTCACCGGAGCGACCCACGATCGCAAGGGAGCCTTTGAGGCCGCACGGGGAGGAACGCTGTTCCTGGATGAGATCGGGGACTTGCCTCTTTCACTGCAACCCAAATTGCTCCGCGCCTTGGAAAATCGCGAGATCCGGCCTGTCGGCGCCGATCGAGTGATCGCAACCGACGCGCGCATCATCGTCGCGACCCATAAAAATCTCCTGCATCAAGTCTCCACCGGCCAGTTCCGCGAAGACCTTTTTTATCGTCTCAACGTCTGCCAGCTCCGGCCCCCATCTCTGAATCAACGCATGGAGGATTTCGAGGATCTCCTGTATTTGTTCGCTCGCCAGTATCGCGTCCGCTTTTCATTTGATGCAATCCAAAAGCTCAAAGAGCATTCATGGCCAGGACAAATTCGCGAATTGAAGAATACCGTTGCGCGCGCGGCCGCCTACATGCCGGGCGAGCATATTCAGCCTGCACAGATCGATCAGTTACTGGATAGCTCACGAATCATGGTGACGACCGCGAAGGCCTACGCCGCCGCGCCCGATCCGAATGGTTCTCTGATCAAAGAAATCGAGCGCGAAATGATCTTGCAGCGGTTGATCGCCAATCGCGGCAACCAAAGGCGAACAGCGGCGGACTTAGGATTGCCAAAAAGTACATTGCATGACCGAATTCGCATGTATTCCATCGACGTCGACGCTCTGGTCAAATCGTTCACGGTTTGATGACGACGGATTTGTAGAACACCTTGCGCACGCGACCTTGCGTCAGGATGTTATTGACGTTTTTACGGATGACCAGCTTGAGTTTGGTTTTGCCGGCCGGGCTGATGATATCGTCATATGTCATCGCCTCGGCCGTACGTTGAATCGCGTCCGAAATTTCGGCTTTCCGGTCTGCGGCTTCCACGGCCGCGTCCCGGGAGTTCAGTTCCAAATAAAACTCGAAATAGCCCATGGGGTTTTCATCGGAATTTTCGCTCTTGCGCAGATTCACAACGACCTTGTCGAGCAGGATCACATGCTCCGGATGGCGAAGCGGGCTATAGAAATCGTCCCACTCTTCATTTTGCGCGATCGTCCAAGCGTGATCCGCTTCCAGAGCGACCGTTGGCAGGAATTGAATTTCAAAATTAGGAAGCAAGCGTCCACGCACCGAGAGCGTGAGCACGAACCCCAGCAAACCCGTCAGTGCGATCATGGCGCTGTAACCCAGCTTCGTCGACAAAGGCATCGCCTTCACGCGACCCACCAGATATTTGGCCCCGGCGACTCCCGCCTTGAATCCCTTGAGAACCGCCTGAACCCAAGCCTTGGGTCCTTCTTTCAGAATACCTTTCACACTCTGCAAGAGCGAGACAGACGCGCCCCCAGTTGAATTTCCGACCGTGCCACCCAGTTTTCCGAAGAACGACTTCGTCCGTCGGATCCAACCTTTGATAAGCCCCCTGAGACCAGGGCCGTCCGGACTGGGCGGCGGCAATACTTCCGTCTCTCGCCGCCGCTCCAGAAGTTCGAGTTCTTGGTCGTCAAACGACTCCGATTCGATGTCTACGCCATCGCCTGCGATTTTCTCTTCGCGTAACTCCCGCACTTTGGAAATGAACGCTGGATCTTCCGCATCCAGAAGCGCGTCCACTCGCGCGAGATCGATTTCCATAGACGTGATCGGATTCTGATAAGGCTTGTCGCCTGAGGTCGCGGCAGAGCCCACGACCTTGGTCGCGGACGCCCCCATTCCACCTGGCGTCGGCGTCAGGTCGGACTTGAGTAGGTTTTCGAGGGAAACAATCTCGTCGCCCTTTTTATCTGACCCCGATGTGCTCACGCGTCCAGTATGGCAAATTTCGTTTCGCTTCGACACAAAAACCGTTGAGTGCGGTTCGCTCCGTTCCGATACGCAATTGAGTAGGGAGGGAGCATGAAACGGACTTCACGCCCCATGATGGTTCCACTGCTAATGATCGCCTTTGTAGCCAGCCTTTCGGCCTGCAGCCTCATGCAACGGTCTTACGATAGCGGCTACGGTGGACGAGACAGCGGCTGGGATGCCGGCGTTAGTTATCGCGAAGACAGGGATGAGCACATGCGAGACCAAGCCGTCGATGAGCTTGGCTTTGAGGACAACTCGCGAGAACTCAATGACACGCAGAGAGCCGCCCTGCAGATGCGCCTGAAACTCAAACAGTCCGAGAAAGAACTCGTCGCCCGCAAGGAGCGCGAGCAGTACTTCCGCCACAAACCGTTGATGCGCAACGACCGGGAACGGATTGAGTTCCTGAATTTACCGAGCTACGAGGCGCGCTCGCGCTGGCTCACCGCTCGCGGCATCTCCGCCAGTCATCCCAAACATCCCGTGGAGTATCAAAAACTCATCGAGCAAAATGACATCACGCTCGGCATGACCCGCCAAGCGGTGCGCGATAGCTGGGGCGAGCCGGAATTGGTCGAAGTCGCCGGTAATCCGATTTATGGCAATGAACGCTGGAAGTACCTCGAAGAGATGTCATCGCCAGATGGCTACCTCACCGAAGCACGAATCATCTATTTCGAATCCGGTCGAGTCGTCGGCTGGGAAAAAACCGAGCGTTGATCGGTGCGCTGATGAGTGCACTGATGAGTGCACTCATCTCAGGAGTGCGCGGCATCCCAGTCGAATCCGACACCCACGTTCACGTCCAACGGCACGTTCAGTTTGACCGCATTTTCCATCACGCGTTTGGCCTGGGTGGCCAAATCTTGAGCCTGCTCCCGTGGCGCCTCGAAAATCAATTCGTCATGGACCTGCAAAAGCATGCGTGTCGGAACTTGGCGATGCGCCTCGATCATGGCCTTCTTGACAATGTCTGCGGCCGTGCCTTGAATCGGCGCATTGATCGCCGCGCGCTCTCCGAATTTGCGCACCATCGGACTTTTTGAGAACAGCTCGTCCAGATAGCGACGTCGTCCGAAAAGTGTTTCCACGTAGCCTTGTTTTTTCGCCGTCTCGATCGTGTCGTCCATAAAGGTCTTCACGCCCGCGAAACGATTGAAATAACGTCCGATAATTTCCGTCGCTTCGCTACGCGAGATCTGCAGCGCCTCAGCCAATCCGAACGCACCCTGCCCGTAAGCCAGACCAAAATTGACGGCCTTGGCTTTTCGCCGCTGCTCGGAAGTGACGCCGTTGGCCGCCACACCAAAAACTTCCGCCGCGGTCGCCGTATGGATGTCCACGCCGGCCGCAAACGCACGCGTCAATCCCGGATC
>JAMPXM010000070.1 GCA_023701225.1 Pseudobdellovibrionaceae bacterium
CGTGCGATCATCGCCCTGCGGGTCACCCTCCGCTAGCCCTCCTCTGTAACCGATGAAGAACAAAAATTCTTCGTATGTGAGTTCCTGAGCTGCGGCCAGGCGCAGTTCGTTCAAGTAGAGTTGCTCCTGAGACATGTCGATGACGTTGAGATTCTTGGGGTGTTTGGCAATCAGTGGAAGGACACGGGCACCAGAGCCCGCTATCGAAAAGACGTGATCGGCGCCCTTTTTGAGAAGGCCGTGTTCGATGCGTGTGTCTTCATTGGAGAGCGTGTAATTGAGGTCGTCGAAGTAATGCATCTTTGCCTCTTTCGTTTGTGTCATTCAGGCGTGCCCTTCATCTGTGTCCTTCAGAGCGCGTGGTTGATTTCCAGTCGAAGGCCTGCGACGCCACCGCTTTCGGTGAGCATTTGATAAACACCAAAAAGGCGGCCGGCGCGACCCTCATATTTTTGCGCGAAGAAACCCACTTTGAAATGATCTGTGATGTCGTACGAATACATCAAGTTCGCAAACGTATCGAAGGCATCAAAATTTCGGTAAAGCTGAAAGTCCAGCGCATTGCGGCCGAATACCTGTCGAATGGGAAGGTAGCCGATATGCTCTGAGCGATCCGATGTCGCGATTTCGTCGAGAAAGCGAGTCACTTGCGGCAGGATCGAAAAGTCACCCATAAAAAAATCTACGCCGAGCATGGCAAAGCCGTTTTGGTCTTCTGTCACGCCGCCTTCCGTTTTCCAAACGCAACAATCCGTCGCGTAGTTGATCGCAAGGCCGAAGGTACTGAGCTCATCGGCCCAGCGGTAGACGAAGGAGGAGTCAACGGCGCCGAATTTGCGCTGAAAGCGCAGACCCGCCTCGGGATCGTATTCCCTTTTGTCGGCGTCGGGAAACGGCTCGGGGAGCTGGCTGGGCGCGGGCCAGAGATTTGTGAAGATGTCCAACGTCGTATCGGCTCCGGTGATTGTTGCCAGGATGCCGTCTGAATGGACGAGCTGCTCTGGGGCAGGGTCGAAGAACAGTCGATTCCAGCGGCGTCCGGTAAACAAATCCAGTGATGGTAATGTCCAGGATTGACTCCAGCGCACCGGTTGGCGGCCGATACGTAAAAAAAACGAGCCTAAGTTCCAATCGATGTACGCTTCCTGAAGTGCGCCCGCGTTTTGCGAGCGCCGTTCTCTTGCGCGTGTTGTTTCCAATTCCGCTTCGGCGAATCCCTCCGCCGCCAGGCGGAAGCGACCGTGCTCAATGGAGCTTCGGCCGATCAGGAGCCCGCGAGTGGCCTGGTTTTTTGACTTCGAGCCGATGATCTCCGCACGTGGATTGAGTTCAAGGCTTGCGTCCCAAGCGAACGCCTGGGAGCCGCAGAAAGCCATGAGGAGCAGAGCTATCGCATGTCGAATCACAGGTTTGCTTAACTGTTTGCTCAACGGACCTTTTCCATATTCGTGGTGGTAAATTGAGATTCCTCAAACGCGGTGACATCCATCGAGTCGATGGAGATCGTGCTCTCTTGGCCAGTCGGCTCACGGATGCGAAGCAGAGTCGGCCGCAAAGCGCCAGCGATTACCTTGTAACTTTCAAAGGCCGCGGTTTTGAGAACCGTCTTGCCATCGAGGGAAAGAAACTCAGCTCGCACCGGTTGTGCGTTGGTGCTTTCGACCCAGAGGCGTATTTTGTCGTACGTGAGATTCTTTTTTGTCCCGCTTAAGAACAAACGGGTTTCTTTGGCACTTTTACCTTCGACGCCTTCGATGCGAACGTCGTAGTCGCCTGCCCAGCGAGTGCGGGCGATATCGCCGTTGGCGACTTGTCCCGACATTTTCTGCGCGAGGCTCAATCGCAGACTGCGCTTGAGATTTGGAACGTAAGTGTAGAAGTCGCGCTCCAGCATGAGCATATTGCGGCCGCGGTCTTTGGCGGGCGCTTTGGTGATGATCAAAGTTTTATCCGTACCTTTGAGCCAAACTTCGAGTTCTTGCCGAGAGTCCGCGCTTTCGACGCGAATCCGCATTTTGTAGGACTCGGCCGGGTTACGGATGGCGTCGGCTTTTTTGAGAATGGCTTCGGCCTTCGGATCACTCGATTGTGCGGCAGCGGGCGTCGTGACCAGTACGCAGCAGAGAGAGAGCCAAAGCGAGGTCCAGAGGGTGGGCCAGAGCACGGGCCAGAGCACGGGCCAGAGCACGGGCCAGAGCACGGGTCGGCAAGCGCGATCGATCATGGCTTGTCTTCTCCTATTTAGAAGCGAAGCGACCTATTGAGCAGCGAAGCGACATCAGGATAGCAGGGTGCTGCGAGCCCGAAAAGATTGGTTTACGTCGGGCAGTCGCTTCAGTAACCTAATGTGGCGCATGTCGAACTCCACTTTGCTTTATCAAATTCGCTCCGTTGAACATGGTTATCCGTGGGGCAACACTCACGTCCAGGTATTGCGTGGTCTAGATCTTGAGGTTCCGCGGCAATCCTTCGTGTGCTTGGTTGGCCCGAGCGGTTCCGGGAAGACAACTCTCTTAAATCTCATGGGTTTCTTAGATCGCCCGGAAGCGGGCGAGATTGAGTTCTTCGGTGAGCGGATGAGCGATCAGCGGGAGAGAGATCTCGAACGTATGCGTCTGACTGATATTGGCTTCGTGTTTCAGGCGTTTTACCTGCTCCCGACCCTGACGGTGCTGGAAAACACGACGTACTTTCTACCGCGGCTCGGAATCTCCGGTGCCCGTGCTCGTGCGCGCGGTGAGGAAGTCTTGGCGCGGATCGGTCTCAAAGATCATCTGCATAAGCGACCAGCGGAGTTAAGTGGCGGACAGCGTCAGCGAGTTGCGATTGCGCGGGCTCTGGCCAAACGTCCAAAGGTGATTCTCGCTGACGAGCCGACAGCCAATCTGGATCGCGCGACGTCGGAAACCATTATCTCCGTATTTCAGGATCTTCAAAAAACAGAGAGCACGAGTTTTGTGTTCGCTACGCACGACACTCACTTGGTGTCGTACGCGGATCATGTTTTTGAACTTCGTGACGGCCAAGTGCACTCCAGCGGGCGGAAGGCGTGATGCGCGCAATACTGTATTTAGCTTGGCGCAATTTGTTCCGCAATACGCGTCGGACGGCCGCATCTCTGGTGACGGTTGCGTTCGGCGCCACTGGGCTCTTGATATTTCAAGGCTTCAACGAAGGTCTGATGAACCAGTACCGCGAGAACACGATCCGTGTGCGGTTCGGTCACGGGCAAGTGTTCCCAAAGGGATATTTCGAGCAGGTCTTTGAGCAGCCGTGGAAGCAATGGATCGAGGACCGTGCCGGCGTGGAAGCTGGGCTCTCGAGCATTCCTCAAGTCAAAGGCGTTTATCCGCGAATCGGTTTTTTCAGTTTCGTGATCAAAGGCGGTATCAATCTCGCCGCGCGCGGAGAGGGCGTATTGCCCGAGCGAGAAAACGAGTTTTTCTCACGCATGAATTTCGAAGCGGGACGCGATCTCCGGGATGCTGGCGAGATCGTGATTGGAAAAGGTTTGGCGCACAGCCTCGACGTGAAGGTCGGAGACACAATCACTCTGCTCGGGCAGACCATTCACGGGCAAATGAATGGTGCGGATCTGATCGTGGCCGGGATTTTTCACACCGGAAAAAAAGACTTCGACGATGGTTTTTTTCGAGTGCACCTAGATGCCGCACAGAGGCTTTTGGATACGACTCGTATTGAACACTTCGCTTTGCAAACCGGTGGTGTCGAAGACTGGCCGGTTGTGTCGCAAGCGATCACCGAAAAACTTCCGCAACTTGAAGCCAAGCCATTTGAGGACTTGGATGCGGTCTATTACAAAAACTCGGTACAGTTCCTCAATACGCAGTTCAGTTTTATTCGGTCGATTATGTTGATCATCGTCGCGCTCGGTATTTTCAATACGATCGCCGTTGGCCTATTGGAACGAGCGGGTGAGGTCGGGGCTCTGCGCGCCAATGGCGAGTCGCGCTCACGTTTGTTCTCGATTTATCTGTGCGAGAGTTTCTTTTTAGGTTTGATCGGCGGCGCGATCGGTATTGGTGCGGCCGTGATTTTGGACAAGACCCTGCTCGCCGGCGGCATCCCGATGCCGCCAGGTCCAGGCATCACGCGTCAGTATTTTATTCTTCTCGAGATTCAGCCGAGCCATTTTGTTCAATCACTCAGCCTGCCGGCTTTGACCACGGTCCTCGCCAGCCTCTGGCCGATCTGGAACCTCACCCGAAAAGCGATTCCAGCACTCCTGCGTGCGAACTGATCGGGCTCAGATCCGGCCCCTTGCCTGGGCCGAGTTTTTTCTTGCCCAAGGTCTCAAGAACTTTGCTGCGAGCGACGTTTGAGTGCGAGTTCGCGAGTGAGTTGGATCTCGCGGTCGGTGACGATTCCGGCGTGGCCTCGGATCGCGGCTAAGTCGACTCCGTGTTCGCGGGCGAGCTTGTAGATGCGTTTGACCTTTTCCCATTCGATGTCACGTCCGAGAGTGAAAGGCTCATAGAGCCCTTCCATCGCAAGCACCGCGGTTTCGCCTAAACATGCGTAGACGCTATGATCCGGAAGCCCGAGGTCGCAATTGAGCTGCGGCTGTGGACCCGGCAGGATGACTTCGCCGGATTCGATAATAAGAATATCCGGCCGCTTCATCGCGTCTTCGGTCGTGAAGTCGAGTGGGCGGCTGCAATCGCAGACAACACAGCCCGGCTTGATCTTTTCTATGTCGACGATTTTTTGGTCAAAGGCACTCGTGGCGGTGACTAGAAGGTCGCACTCTTTGGCGACCGAATTGGCGTCGGTAGAAATAATGACCTGACATTGGGGCTCTAATTTTTGAATGTCATCGGCGAGTTCTTGAAGTCGTTCCATGCGCGGAGCGATCAAGACAAGTTTTTGAAACGCCATTGCCAGGAGTTTTGCGGAGACTTTTCCGATCGAGCCTGTTGCGCCGATGACGGCGGCGACGCCAGCGACTCGCTGCGTGCGAAGGTCAAAATGAACAAGTCCCATGCGGCGAACGACATCATGTGCGGCCCAAAGAGTCGCCGAAGCGCTCAAGGAATTACCAGTGGTGACTGGAATCGGGGAGTTGCGATTGATTGTCGCTCCCGCATCGCCCACCACTTTTGTGTAGGCACCCAAGCCCATGATCTTCGCGCCGCGTTCGGCGGCATCGTAACATAACTGTTCTATTTTTTTGTATGTCACTTCGGGCGGCTCTTCGCGCATGATTCTGGGCGTGGCCGTGAGCGCGTAAATAATGCCACGCACTTCGCGTCCTGTTTTTTTACTGATGATTTTTTCGGCGCGACCATAAACAAAGCCAGGAAGTTGCGAAATAGCTTTCTCGAAGCCGCCGCTCCACTCAGGCGGAAGACTGGGGAGAAGGCGAAGTCCTGGTGCTTTGAAAATATGCTGATAAGAAAGCGAGTGTACGACGAAGGCGAAATCAGGTGTCGCTTCCGCGCGCATACGACGGCCGAGCTTGCGTACGCCGGTCGTCAGCCGCGCTTGTGTCGATGGGCGTGCACCTAAAACGAAGCGTCGCGTCTGCTGTGTCACTGTATATTGAGCGTTTAAGATCTCTTGCCATTCCTCAAGCGAGAGCGGCGCGGCTTTTTCGAGCGCAAGGCGCAAAGTCGCATCGATCACGGGATGTGAAATGTGCGGGCTCAATTGTCGAAATACGGGAGGCATGAGATGAATAATCGACTTCGCTCCGTGCTTGCGAATTTCGTCTTCCATGGCGGGCAGGCATGATGGAACGATCACGTCTTTGCCGACGAGAAAATCC
Source organism: Pseudobdellovibrionaceae bacterium (assembly GCA_023701225.1). Lineage (GTDB taxonomy): Bacteria > Bdellovibrionota > Bdellovibrionia > Bdellovibrionales > JAMPXM01 > JAMPXM01. The sequence continues at coordinate 5,789 of JAMPXM010000070.1, forward strand.
AAATCTTCATTGTAGAGGGTCAACATGGCCGGGTCGGCCAACACATATTGTATGTTTCGTGTTTGCGAGAGAAGCGCGGAGCGGACCATGCGCGACAAGCGTCCACGGCCGCGCGGCGCGAGCGAAGCGAGGTCGAACAGATTCGCCAAATTCAGCCCCGCCTTGGTGAGAATGGCGAGGAACGAGTCCGGCGTGGCGATCGCCGGAATGCCGGCAAGGATGTAGGCGTCGCCGAAAAAAAGATGTTGGCGATGATTTTCTTTTAAAAAATTCACGCACTCCATGTTGAGAAGAGCGTTGGGGAAAAAAACTCCCAGTTCGGGCCGTATCCGCCCTTCTTGCGTGAGGCGAGCCAGACCGTCGATGTTGGCTAGATCGCGCAAGCTTGCACCATGGCATAGAGGCACACTTGAAGGAGTGGACATGATTTCAAGAGTCTGGCGATGGATATAAGTTTTGTCTTTAAAACGGATCTCGGTTGGCAGCGAGCTCATCGCGAACGCGTCCACCTGATGGCGGTTGCGCGTGATCATCGAGCGCAGAATGTCGATATCGTAATCGGCTCCGAAGCGTTGGACTTCAAAGCGTTTCTCACGAAACTCAAACGTGTAAGTAAAATCCCAGCGCGAGGTGCCGAAGCTCAAATTAGCGATGCGATACAAAGGCTTCATACCCTCTCCAGAATTCTTTTTCGAAATCCCGGAATTCCGGGCACCAATTGGCGCCAAGAATCGCCTCGGTCTCGCGGGTGTCATAGCGTGGGAAATTGAGCAGGTACTCGAGCTCTTCTTGCGGAAATCGCACAAGGAGTTCTGCCGCGGGCTTCACGAGCCAGTCGGGCAAACGACTCATCAGAATAAACTCTTGTCCCTCATGCCCGAGATGACGAAGGGTGCTGGTGTAGAGTTCCTGGGACGAGAGCCCCTTGGCGGGAGCCAGATGCAAGCAGCGCAGGCCCTCCCATTGATCTCCCCAGGCGAGTTCCACTAGACGTGCAATGGCGTCGGCCGCGACATCCACGGGAACGATCGGCATGAACCGATCCGCGCGTCCTGGCAGCGGAAGCGGGCCCGGCAAAAGGCTGGCGATACGCAGAAGTTTGCGCAGGCCTTCTGCCGCATGGTAGGGCCCATCGATGCGGTGGATTTTTCCTTCGCGTTGATCGCCGACCAAGACACCGGGCCTCAATATGAGGCGTGAGCGCAAATGCGGCGAAGACCACGTGCGGACCATTTGCTCGGCCGCGGCCTTTGTTTCGGAGTATGCGTCGGGGAAGGTGCGTAATGATTCCAACTGATCCGTACGTGCGATGGGCGCGGTGCCCGCGGACATGGCGACGGCCACCGTACTGATATGGACAAAGTGCGGGATTTCCGCTTTCTGCGTAATCGTCAGCGCCGTGTGGGTTCCGACGACGTTTTGCGTGTGCGCTTCGCGTTTGGTGGCCCGCAAGTCATAGAGGCCTGCCATGTGTAAAAACACATCAAATTTTCCACGCAAGGTTTCTGGGGCCAGGCCTCCGTCCCACTTGGCCAGATCCGCGCGCAAGCAGCCCGGTTGCTTGCGCGAGATCAAAGTCACATCCGCAAAGGCTTCGAGGAGCGGTCGCACGGCATCTCCCAAGAAGCCCGTACCTCCGGAAACCAAAATGCGCGGACGTCCTGGCGTCATGCGCTCTCCCGAATGACCAATGGAAGGCCGGGATGGAGGCAGCGGATGCTCAATTCCCGTTCGTTCTGGTGCAGGATTTCGCCATCGCCGAAAAACGTGAGTGGACGTTCCATGGCCCGAACGATGAGGCTCGTGGTTTCAAAGCTGGGGCAGGTGTCGGCGTTAGGAATTTGTCCTGCGCGAATTTGCAGAAGAGACTTGGCCTGCGAGAGCAAGTGTTCCCCCTCGACCAGCAGAACATTGAATTCTCCATCGGAATTATTGGTCAGTGGCGCGGAATAATAGCGTCCGCCGAGAACACGTTGATTGTTGATCATGATAAACGGCGCGCGAGTCACGATTTTGTATTGATCCGGAAGTTCGAGTTCCACTTGCCAGGAGGAGCGGTCCCAGCTGGTGATCACGGTGGCGAGTATGGCTTCGTAAATCCGGTCACCGGCTGTTTGAATGACCTTGGAACCGAGCCGGAAAAACGGGCGCCAATGAGGTTTGGTGCCGGGACAATCGGCCGTCGAGTGTACCCATTGGCGGAAGCGATTGGCCCGCTCCGCGGTCACGGCTGGGATGCCGAATCCGCCGTTGGTGAGCATATAGGCGGTTTTCGAAGGCGACGAAATTTCGATCACGTCGATGGTTTTCACTTGGCCTTCGATGATATTGCGTGCGGCTTCATCGATCCGGGAAGAGACATGCATCTCGCGGGCGAGGTCGTTGGCCGTACCGACGGGGATCGGGCAAAGCGGGGGAAGTGCAAGGCCTTCGGCGCGTAACTTCATGAGGGGCTGCACGGCGACGTTCAGTGTGCCGTCACCTCCGCAGACCATCAAAAAATCGGTTCCGGCGCGCACTTCATCGATCAGGCATTTCTGCAGGTCTTCCGGTGTTTCTGGATGTAGAAAATTGAGTTCGCAGCGGAACAAGGAATGACGGACATTGTGTTCAATCCGCTCCCGATTGCCGTGCAGTCGACCCGCGCGCGCGTTGATGATCACTGAAACCTTCATGAAAAAACCTCGTGTTTCTCATCGGCATTTCAGAGGTGCAAGAATAGCCAAGTCCGTGTCCGGTGGTTCTTGGTGAGCGGTGATCTTGAGCGAGCGGCAATGTTTACGACCTAGGTCGCGAGGCGACACGATGTCGCCTCGCGAAATTCAGTGAAAGCACTCCGCGATTGGTCTTTGCCTTGGAGTGTTGTCTAAATTTGAGACGCTAAAAATCAATTCATCAGTTTCACGGCCGTGACGGTGAAGCCCGCCGCCGTGATTTTTTCGTTCAGCGCTTTTTTCAAAGCTTCGGTGTTCGCCGCGCTCTTCTTCAGAGTGATTGTGGCCTTGTTGCCTTTGAGGTCCACTTGCACTGAACCTTTTTCGATATCACCGAGGCTCTCGAGCGACTTGGTGAGGCCATCCACGCAAGATTCGCAGTGCATGCCGGTGACATTGAGTTCATACTTCGGCGCGGAGGTCGCTGTCGGAGTCGTCGTCGAAGCGGTCGTTGAAGTTGCCGCCGCGGGCGTTGTTGTTGCCGGTGCCGACGTGTTAGCGGCTTGGGCAAAGTGGAGAGCGGGGAGGACAAGAGCTACAAGCAAGGCCAGTCTGCGCATCGGATATCTCCTGATGGATAGGTTGTAAGAGGTTGAAATTATTCATAAACCTACCGCACTCTGGGACGGTGTCCAGCCTGATTTTTGAGCAAAAAAATTTCTGATCTTTGTGATATCAGGAGTTGAAATTCACCCGAAGAATCGGTAGTTTCTGTGGCTCGCGAACGCGAATAGCTACACGTCTCTAGCGGGGTGGTAGTTAAGTTGGTTATAACGCCGCCCTGTCACGGCGGAGGCCGCGGGTTCGAGTCCCGTCCACCCCGCCATTTTATTCCAATCGCACAAGCTAGAGTCTGAGTCGAACGCGGATTTCATCGCGCGTTCCAAGTATTTGTAATCACTTACCCAGAGCTCTCGGATCACGGCCCGAAACGGACCGACGTTTCCGGAAATTCCCCTCAGCTGCTACGAAATCTACTTTTTTGCTACTGAGCCTTTTCGAGGCTCGGTTGAGCCCGATCGGGTTTCAACTCTCATTTATCGCCGCTCGTGTGCGTTCGGTTGTTCAAACGGGTTGGTAACCCACCGTTCGAACACAGGAGGAACACGTGTACGCGATTTTAGTTCGGCTCATTCTTTTGGCTGCTTTGATGGATCTCGGGATGTCGCTCTCGCGAATCGAGAAGTGCGATTCGCGGATGTGCTGGGATGAGATTCAGCGCGCGAGATTAAAAGTTCTGAAGGTCGAGTGGAGGCCGATCAGTGTCTTTCCGGAGAGTGTCAATGCTTTAGATAAGTAACATTCTATGACTTAATAAAACCACAGGAAGGACACCTTGGATGCACTAACTAAATTTCGTACAACGCACATTTCGCGACTTTCGGTAAAGGACATCTTTGGGCTCGAACCGGAGTTCAAAAATCTCATCGAATTGTTTCAAAAGATGCCAGCGGAGCCTACGCTCACGCTTCTGTCGAATATGGCAGTCTCTTTCGCCAATGATGGATTGCCGGCGGTTGAGACTTACCTTCGCAAAGAGCTTCTCAGTCCTGACTTTCGAGCGGCGCTTGAAGATAAAGAGCGTAGGGATAGTTCTAGACTTTCGCTGTTCAACGAAATGACATTGGTCCTACTTACTGATTTGTGCAGAGAGTTCTCGCCAAATGACAATTCTATTCAGATGACGTTCCATGAAATAGGAAGGCATCTCGGCTACGGCTTCATCGTTGGGAACTACTTCGCGAATTTGCCAAATGAACACGGATCTGATGGCTCGAGAGAGAGTTACACAAAATTCGCCATTCGCGAGAGCATCTTCAATGAGCACGATCAATTCCGATATTGCCTTGGACGCGCAAAGATCATCTACGATTTACTGAAGGCCAAAGTTCCACCTGCGCACCGATTTGACGTTTCAGCCTTCCTTCTCGCCCAATTTGGCTTTTCTCTGGATGATTATTTCCAGGCCATCATTGCTCTGTTTTCTCAATGGGGGAATCAGACGGTCAGCAAATGGGACCCGAGTCGAAACTTCATCGTAGACACGAATTTCTTCGCCGGAACAGAAAACCACGAAAATCTCTCGCGTGTAATCGAGTATCTAACTCAAGCTTGGCGCTTGTCGAACAGGCCATTCGTTGATTTAGTCCCTGAGGCAATCCGAGAATATCTTTACAGCCAGTTCGAATTGAAATCGAAACCGCTAATCAAAATTAACGGTCGAACCTATCCCCTTTCGATGCGTTTTCTGATGTTGCTCTCTTGGACGGGACCTTACTACCTCGTTATCGACCGACTGCGGTCGATCGGTGAACCGCGCGACCAATTTTTCCACTATCTGGGGCATGCCACCGAGTTTTACTGTTCTGCATTGGCTGAGTACACGTTCAAGAAGAAATTCATTCGACGAAAGACGCCTGCTGGTCATCCTATGGGTGACTTCATTATTGAGGTGAATCCAGGCTGGCACATTGTCTTCGAAATCAAAGCAACAAGGCCGAATCTAGATGCAATTCGAGGCGACCGGCCACTGAAAGACAATTCGACAGTAAGAACGGCGTGGATTGAGCCTCTGACTCAGTTTTCAGTCCGTCTTATCGAGTATCGCCACACATTCAAAAAGCGAATCACGCCCGTTATCGTAACTCCAAGCGCTCTCTTTATGAATGAGATCACTTGGCCGTGCTATTTTGAGCTGGTTCAGCATCTTTCTATGTTTCAGGACCAGAATTGCGAAACACCTGTACTTCTAGATCTTGAAACCTTTGAAGTACTTTGCGCATGTGTACAATCAGGCCATCCAGTTGGCGAAATCTTCAGGCAGAAAAATAGTCGCAATTGGCGCCATGACGAGTTCAAAAACTTTCTTTACCACTTTTGGCTTCCTAGGATGCGTGGCGAGCCGACTAACGAACCAGTAAGGGACGCTTCTACAAACATTTTCGAACTGTTGAAACAGCGGCTGTTTCCAAGCGCTTCTCCGTTGTCGGATGAGCCTGAAGTAGATTGGAGGGCTATACTTGGAATCCAATGACCTGGGCCAGTCCTTGACACTATTCCACTATGTGGTATAGTGTAATAAAGAAGGGGCAGCATGATCCGCAACTTTGGTAATAAGATTGCCCAAGATATCTGGGAAACAAATAGCTCCAAGTCCCTTCCTAAGGAGCTTTGGATTCGAGCCAAGGCGCTTCTAACGATCATGCATGGAACGACGGAGATTAACGATTTGAAGATCAAGGGCCAGCCGCCGAACATTCGGCTGCACAAGCTCAAAGGTGATCGCAAAGACGAGTGGAGCGTTACGATCAAGCTCCCATGGTGCATCACCTTCAAGTTCAAGGCTGGCGAGTTTATCGACGTGAAGATTGAGAATTATCACTGAGGTGCTTATGATTAAAAACTCGAAACCGATGCATCCAGGCCAGGTCCTGGGCGAGATCTACATGAAAGAGATGGGGCTTAACCAGTCGCAGCTTGCCGAAAAATGCGATTGCTCACCGAGAAAGATCAACGAGATCGTCAATGGCAAACGCTCGATCTCGCCAGAGTTCGCAATTGTTCTCGAGAAAGTTCTCGGTACGACTGCCGAGATGTGGGTTCGAATTCAGGCTGAGTACGACTTGTGGCTTGCCCGCAAAAGAGTTGCTTGAGATCTCTTTGTGAAGTCCGAATTTCCCTCAATTAGTCTTTCCGAAGGATCTGCTGGGACAATATCCGTTGTCCTTGGATGACCCTATAAATGTTTATCTGTTTAATATTGGGGTTCTGTTTCATCAGTGGAGTGCGGGCGCCGGAGCGAGCACGTTCAGCCTGAAGAATTGACATGATCCGTAGCCGACTGACTCAAACGTCCCGTATAACGGGAGCAGGAGTCAGATCGAATGGCAAAGAAAGTAAGACGCGAGTTCAAGCCCGAAGACAAAGCCAGAGCCGTGGACGATTACGTCTCAGGTCGCAAATCGGTAGCACAGCTCGCCACCGAATTCAGCTGCAGCCCGAACCTCATCTATCGCTGGAAAGCTGAGGCTGACGCCGCCCGCCGAGACGATCGAGCGGCGGAGATCGAGGCCAGTGGCGTGCGCGATCCGCGCGACATCAGACGCATTCTGGACCTTGAGGACGAGCTCGAAGCGTACAAGCAGACCGTCGCCGAGCAGACTGTGCTCATCGACCTTTTAAA
>JAMPXM010000071.1 GCA_023701225.1 Pseudobdellovibrionaceae bacterium
AATCAGCAGAAATGGATCGGACTGGCGGTCGAGCTTCCAAAGCGGGATTTGGAGCGCGAAGTTGCACGCGTCAATCCGCGAGCGACTCGGCCCGAGCAAGCTCGGTTTCTGGATGCGTACACCCTGGAGCTCTGCACTCCACTCTCCGAAGTTGGATATAAGAAACTGCAGCGGGCGCGGGAGCTCATGGCCTCTTCTCTGGGGGAGTGGGTGTCTTTGGAGAGCGCGATTGAAAATTTGGCCGAGTTTTATTTGCAGAGAAAAGATCCGGTTCGGCGGGCTGAGCGAGCAGAACGACGGCATCGCAAAGCAGAATCCATCTCTGACTTCGGTCTTAACGTACCTGTGCCGACAGAAACCACGGAGGAGGGACTGACTCAGGATAGAAACAAGGCAGCGACGGCAACCCACGACGAATCGCTAGGCGGGGCCATGCCTTCGGATGAAAAACTTGCCCGGGCAGAGAACCTCGAGTCTACTCAGTCACTCACCTACCTGTCACACACGGCCGAACAGACGCTTCAGGACACCACCGAGTCCTCGCTCCAGTCCCCACCCCAGCCCGCGTACGGACTCGAACTTCGCTCTACACCTCAATCGAAGCGTCGCCCCTTACCGGCGGCAATTCAGCATCAAGTCCATTTGCGCGATCGCGGCGCCTGCCAAGCGAGGTTGCCGGATGGTTCGGTCTGTGGCTCACGCGTCTGGCTCGAGTTCCATCACCTCACGCTGCGCTCACGAGGCGGGAGCGACTCCGTCGACAATCTGCTCACGCTCTGTCGGGCACATCATCTCGCGTGGCACGAGAATGGATGAGATAGATGAAATGGGTGACAAAGACACGACTTCTGATGGGTGTCCATTTTGCGCCATCGAAAGCCGGAGACCTCACCTGTCGAACCCGTTACGCGCGCGGGCGCGCGTTCACCTTCACCGCAATATGTCAGAGTTTTTTGATTTAAGTTCGTTTCGCGAGCCAGCCGATGGCGAATAACGTCAGATAGAGTCTCACTGGCCAATAGTGGATCACGGTCCGCACGAGCGTCCGCGCGTGGAGGCAGGCTCTCAAGGGCGCGATAAGTCCGAAACCAGATCTCATCAGCGAGTTCGACGACGATGAGCCTTCCAGAATTCAAACACCGACGTTGTGGACATGATTCGATCATCCGCCCGCTCCACGACAATTGGAAGCGGTTCCGTTTAGGCTAGAGCCCGCTCACCAAACGACCGTCACGAATTTCGGTGATTTTCTTCGCCAGCACATCCAGGTCTTCGCGATCGTGAGTGATCAGCAGAGCCGGGATACGCTCCGCTTCGATCACGCGCTGAACTAAGACGCGCGCCTCGTGCCGAAGACCCGCGTCGAGCGCTGAAAACGGCTCGTCCAAAAACAAAAACCGAGGCTTGCCGATCAACGCTCGCGCCAACGCCACTCGCTGGCGTTCTCCGCCCGACAGCAACGCGGACTTTCTCTCGAGAACGGAACCGAGTCCGAGTAAGCGAGCCAATTCTTCCAGGTGTTCGCGAGCCTCTTTTTTAGGAATCGAGCGGGCCTCGGCACCGAAGAGAATATTTTCGGCGGCCGTCATGTGCGGGAACAATTCCAGTGTCTGAAAGACGACTCCCAATCGACGCCGTGGCACCGGCAATCGCGCGAGATCTTCGCCCTTGAAGTCCCAGCTGAATCCAGGACATGGATCAAGTCCGATCAACACGCGAAAGACCGATGTCTTCCCCGCGCCCGAAGGGCCCCAGAGCGCGGTGACGCCGTCGTCGAGAATTTCCCACTCCGGGATCTCGAGCCGAAAATCACCATAGTCAACGTTGAGTCTGCGTACCCAAGACACGTCCAGTCCCCCAAAACATCGAAAACGAGAGCGTACCACCAATGAAGATCATGCACACGACCGCCGTCGCTAAATCCAAACGATAGGTGCCCATCAACGACTGCGCGAGCATCGCCAGCGTCAAAGTTTTTTCTCCGACCACCGCCGAGAGAGCGAAATCTCCCCAAGCCCAAAATGAGCCCAGGCCGGCCAAAAACAAACATGTTTCCCAGAGTTGTGGAAGCAGGACACGTGAGACGATCAGTCGCTCCGATGCTCCCAATGTCCGCGCCACGATGGTTTGTCCTTCAAGAGCCCCGAGAGCACCGTCCCAACGCAAACGATAAAACGCCGGCACGAAAATCAAAGATAAGCCGAACGCGATTTTCACCAAGCTCACCCACCCCGTCTCGCTCCAAAGAAAGAGGAGCGCGAAACCGGTCAGCACGGAGCTGGGCGCAGCCAAACCCAGGAGCAGTCTCCTCGCCCAGCCCTGGGGACGCGCGATCATCAAGAGAAGTAACAACACCGCGCAGATCACGCCAGTTAAGAATCCCGTAATGACCGACCCGGCCGCCAAACGCGGTAGCTCCTCGGAAAATCCCGGAAGCGCTCCAAATTGCGCCCATCCACGCACGACCCGTGAGAACAATCCGCCCACGACAATCACGACCGGCAAGAGCGCGAAAACCACTCCCGGTCGCCATTGCAGCAAAGGTGACGTGCGCGCCTCTCCCACGGAGGTACGCGTCTGCCGACCGATCAACGCCGCGAGCAAAAAAATCGCACTTGTTTGCAAAGCCGCCAATCCCATCGCTCCCGACCAATCCGGTGAAACGCGGATCTGCTCATAAATCAATACTTCCACGGTCGTCGCCTGGCTGCCCCCGATCGCCAGCGGAACCGCGAAGCTCGAGAAACACACGGCGAACACAAACAAAAACAATCGGAACAAATCAGGAGCGATCTGCGGAAGCGCTCCACGCACGAGAAATGTCCAGCGGCTGGCGCCTTCGATATAAGCCAGATCCGCCAATCCTGACAGACGAGTCGCCAGGAGTCCCGCAACCGAAACCGAAACCAGGCCGACATTGAGCAAGACATGAATCAAGACGATGCCGCTCAATCCGCGAACATCCGGCCAGACGTTCATAGTCGCCAAAATCACCAAAACGACCGGCACCGCGTTCGGCAACAAAGCCAGCAACCGCAACCAAGATCGATGAGCGAACGCGAGCAATCCCATAGCTCCTGCGACGCCGCCGAGCATCGCGCCCAGCGCGCTCACAACGGCCTGCCATGCCGTGAAGGCGAATACGTTCAACACGCGATCGGCCGGCAAAGCCGTCCAGGTCGGAAAGCGAAGAAACAAAATCACATAAGGCGATAGTAAGACCAACAAAACGATGGCGAACAACAACAAACGCAAGCTCACCATCCCAACTCCCGCCAGCGTTCCAAAAGCGCATCGCGCTCGCGAATCCACTTCGCCAGCTCGCGGAATTCGTAAACTTTCGCGTCCGGCAATCGTGCGAACTCGGTTCCAGCCCGCACCTCGTCGCGAATCGGAAGCATGAAGTTCTTGCTCATCAGCAATGCCTGGATTTCGGGTTCCAACAAAAAGCGCGCGAAACGCACCGCTTCGTCGCACATCCGGCACGACTCCGGAACGCCGACGTACTCCACTTGCACCGGATGCCCATCGGCGAACACCGCGGCCTGGTACCTCCGGTCATTTTCTTGCGTCCAATGATAAATCGGCGATGTCAGATAGGAGAAAGCGAGTCGAGCCTGACCTGCTTGAAACACCCCGTACGTCGTTGACCACGAGGGACCGAGCGTGTGCACTTGAGACCTTAAACGACGCAAGAATTCAAAGCCCGCCTCTTGGCCTTTCTGGTCCAGCACCCAATACAAAAACTGCAAGCCCGGCGAGCTCAAGCGCGGGTCCTGCAGTGCCAATTCGCCCCGGAACCGTTCCGCCAGAAGATCATCGAGCGATTGGGGCGGAGAAACTTCGCCTTCACGGTACACGAACGCGAGCGGCCCCCAATCAAAAGGCAAAAAGGGAGCATCGTAAAATCGCACGCCCTCGGCCGGAATGGTTTTCCATGCGCGCGCGTTTCTAGCTTCCGCCAAAAGCAGTTGGTCCAAGCCGATCACCACATCGGATGGGAAGATATCCAGTTTTTTTAAAATGAGTCCAGCATCGTCAGCGTCGCGCAACTCCACGCGCCGGCCCGTGCGTTGCTCAAATCGTTTCGCGATTTCCGGACCCGGTCCCCAGGAATGTAGAAATGAAGAATAGGCCAAAACACGGAGCGGCTCATCAGATGTGACCACCCCGCCCGAATTCGCCACGCTATTCCGATCCGCCGTCAGAAAATAAAACGCCAGCCCGAGCATGGCGCTGAAACCCGCCGATAGCAGTAAAAGACTCGCGGAACGACGAGACATGAGGAGCCTTGTTACCACCAAATTCCGCGGCGGCGTTTGTAGAAGAAATAATCCAAGCCCAGACAACGTCCCGCCCCGAGCCAACCGAGCGTGAAATGCAGAACGATCAAAAAGGTGCTTTGTACGTCTGAAGGTGGACCGCCCAACGCGGAGGACATATTGACGGCGAGAAAAATCGCGAGCAGCGACGCTGGCCTGACCAAATAACCGATGATGTACGAACCGCCGATCACCATTTGCACCGCAACGACCGCGTACGCGAAGATTTGCCAGTTCGGGACCACGACTTGCTCAAGAAAAAGTTTGTACCATTCCGGAGCCGAGCTATTGGGGAGAAAGCTGCGGATATCCTCCGCCAGATTCGGCTGCGTCAGAAATTTCCCGTACATATTCAGGAGCGCTTGATTGAAATAATAATATCCGATGAACACACGCAAGAACGCGACCGGAAGCAAGTGGCCGACGTATTTGATGCTTTCGACAAAGGCGACGATCATGCCGACATTGTCGACGTACACCCCTTGTTCAGTCAATCGAAGGTCCAGACCAGAGACTGGTCATTTCCCACCTGAGCTACGCCCAATCGAGGACCTTCGTCGAGGTCAACGTCTGGATTTGGGCGAGAATGCGGGACCCAAGGCACGGAACCAACTCGGGTTCTGCTAAACTGAATATCGAACTCTGGCGAACTCAAGAGAGTTCACCCGAATATTTTTAGGATGAAAGGGGCCCCATGGACGGACCTCGCGCTCCTCACGAGACTGAATTTCCAAGCGTGGTGCAGTTTCTCGATAAAAATCTGCGGCCCGAATCGGATTGGTCCATCCAGGCTGAATACCCGGTCGCGATCAGCCAACAAAACATCGGCAACATCCGCATCATCAAGGACCACGACGAAGTTCTGTCCCACGCCGTGATGCGACCGCTGATCATCAAGTCCCCGATAGGTCTTTTCAAAGTAGCTGGGATCGGCAGCGTCGTCACTTCGAGCGAACACCGCAACCGTGGCTTGAGCCGAACGATCATCGAGAATTGCCTACAGGCCGCGCAGGCGCATGGCTGTGACTTCGCGATTCTTTGGACGAACCTCTACGACTTCTATCGCAAGATGGGCTTCGAACTGGCCGGCTCCGAAGTCAGCGTCGTCATCGAAAAGGAACTCGGGATTCCGACCCACGGATTGAGAATCCTCGAAACACCGAAAGTGGCGGCCGATGCCATCCACCGTCTTTATACGCAGCACACCGTTGTCTCGTTACGGACATTGAACGAGACGCAGCAGTACCTTCAGATCCCCAACACGCGTGTCTATACCGCTTGGGACGCGAGCGGAACGCTGCAAGCCTATGCGATCGAGGGTAAAGGTGCTGATCTCAATGGGTACATCCATGAGTGGGGAGGCCAAGTCCCCGCGCTTCTCGCGCTCTTCGCGCACATACGCAAGGCGCAAAACCGCGCGGTCACGGCGATCATCCCGGCCCATAGCCAGAATCTGCTGCGGCAGTTAAAGACACACTCCGTGATCGTCAACGACGGCTTTCTTGGAATGGTGAAGATTCTCAATCACGTCAACCTCTACTCGAAAATCAATCGTCATGCGCGAGCGCTCGGTATCCAGGATCTCGTTTTGGAGAGACGCGACGGCGCCACGCTCATGGGCGTGGGTGCGAACATTTTCAAAACCGACGCGGACGCGGACGTCATCCGCCTGATCTTCGGGCCCTATAAAGCCTCACAGATCCATGACTTCGATCCAAAGACACGCGAAGCGCTGGAAAAAGTCCTGCCGGTGCCGATGTGGATTTGGGGATGGGATTCCATATGAAGCATCACTTTCGGCCCCACTTGCGCCCTCTCTCGACCACGGAACGCGTGTTCGGTTGGATTCACCTCGCCCTGGCGCTCCTGGTCCCGCTTCTCCTTGTCGCCCTTTCCGGTTGCAAGGAAGAAAAGCAGGCCGCGCCCAACTTTGGTCCCGAAGTCGCTCCCGCCGAAATCGAAGCAGCGCTCACTCGGCCGATGGCGGAAGTCGACGGCTCAAAAATGAAACTCGGCGAATTCGTCCATTTCGCCGAAACCCAGGTCATCAACAATCGCACGGAGGCCGAAGCGGTGCTCTCGGACACGGGCCAGACGGTTGTGGACAAGTCAGAGCTCGCCGATCGCATCGTGTACACGATCGTGCAGAACAAAATCGCGTATTCGGCGAACGAAAGTCGCAAAACCAGCACCGAACTGGAACTGGTAATAAAGAAAGCGACATCCTCATCCTATGAAGACCCGCAGACCGCGAGCGCGTCCTCCACTGCCGGAGCATTTTCATTGCGCGAGCACGCGGAACGCGTGATCGCCGAAGAAAACACGCCTCTCAAATCCTTGTCCGCCGTCTTCGCGGCCGAGGAGGCAGCACGGCGTGTGACCTATCACAATTTAAAAGTGAGCTTGGAACAGGTCGCTCCGCCCGCGCAGGTGACCTCGCAGCCGAACTGCCTCGGAATTCCGAATTGCCACATCCGATTGCACAAAATCGCCTTTGATCAGATCGTGTGGACCAGCGCCACGCAAGCGGAGAAGGTGTCCTTTGAATTCAGCATGAGCCCGGACGTGCCGTACTTGGCGACGCTGATGAACAAGTGCGCCACCCTGCTCGTGCCAATCAATGCTGACAAGCCTTCGGAGAGCACGAAAGTTCTCCTGAGCCAGTGCTCTCCGGTTCTCAATTTCCGTTGGGAAGCCGCGACCGCCGCGACCGCATCGGAACTCGACGCACCTGCCATGAACTGATCTCGAAGACCACCGCACGCGCTTCTGGTGCCTATACCCTGCACTGCGTGAGCTAAACGCGTTTAGGCTCGTTTTGCACGCTTGCTCACGCTCCGCCAACCGGATACTTTCAACGCGAATCCAAGTGGGAGGTTCAAGGTGAATGTCGGTGCGAATGCTGGTGGCAAAAAAATAGCGGTCGTTTTATCTGGATGCGGTTTTCTCGATGGCACTGAGATCACGGAGGCGGTCAGCGCATTGATTGCGATTTCAGAAGCCGGCGCGCAGTTCATGTGCTTCGCTCCCGATATGCAGACGCCAGTCGCCCCTCACTTCCGCGCGGATCATGACACACACATCAAAAGCGAATCGCGCAACGCCCTGAACGAAGCGGCCAGGATCGCGCGTGGCCAGATCGCCGCGCTCGGCGAATTGCGCGCCACTGACTTCGATGCCGTCGTTTTTCCCGGTGGCTATGGGGCGGCGAAAGTTCTATCGAATTGGGCCGAACAAGGAGCGAGCACGAAATTACAACCGGATATCGAACGCGTCTTGCGTGAGTTTCGACGCGCCGACAAACCGATCGGCGTCATTTGCATCGCACCGACTTTAGTCGCGAAAACATTCGGGCCTGAGCACGTCAATGTCACCATCGGCAATGACGCCGACACGGCCAAGGAAATCGAAAAGACCGGAGCCCAACACGTACTCTGTCCCGTCGACGACTACGTCAGCGATCGCGACTTCAAAGTTTTGTCGACGCCAGCCTATATGTATGAGGCCACGCCTTTTCAAGTCTTCACCGGCATTCGTAAAATGATCCGGGAATTGGTGGAAATGGCGTAGAGCGCATGGATAAAATGAATCAGTCATTTGAATCAGTAAGATGAATCGTTGACGCAAACGACCGCGTCTTACGACGACCTCGGCACGACGCCCCCGGAAAGGAATTGTATGTCATCGTCATCGATCCGCATCGCTCTCGTCTTCGGCGGCCAAAGCGCGGAACACGCCGTTTCATTGGAATCGGCGAAAAACGTGATGGAAGCACTGGATCCCAAGAAATACGAAGTGCACCTGATTGCCATCGATAAAAACGGAACCTGGCGCTACATTCCCGATCGGGCCGTTCTCCGCCAAACCGATGTCACCGAGCCGATTGATGTGTCGTCCGTCGGTGGACCAGTTTGGCTGGTCCCCGGTCCACGCGGGGTCGAAATCCTTGCCCTCGACACGCACAAAAAGCTTGGCGATATCGATGTTGTATTTCCGATCTTGCACGGTCCTTACGGCGAAGACGGAACCATCCAAGGTTACTTCCGCTTGATGGGCGTGCCCTTTGTCGGAAGCGGTGTCTTAGGCTCAGCGGTCGGCATGGACAAAGACTTCACCAAACGCGTGCTGCGGGACGCGGGCGTACCGATCCCGAAGTTTGTTTGCCTGTATCGTCACAAAAAACAAACGCATGATTTCAAAAACCTTAAAGACGAGCTCGGACTGCCCTTTTTCTTAAAGCCCGCGAACATGGGCTCGTCCGTCGGCGTACACAAAGTCAGCGACGAAACTAAGTTCAAAGCCGCGCTCGCGGACGCATTTCAGTACGACACGAAAGTTCTCGTCGAAGAGTTCGTCCAAGGTCGCGAAATCGAATGTTCGGTTCTGGGCAATAAAGACATCTCCGCATCGGTTCCCGGCGAGGTTCTGCCACAACACGAATTTTACTCCTATGAGGCGAAATACCTCGACGACAACGGCGCTCAATTGCAAATTCCCGCCGCTCTCTCTCCTCAGGTGACACAAGCCACACGAGATCTCGCGCTGAAAGTCTACGAAGCCTTGCATCTCGAAGGAATGAGCCGAGTGGACTTTTTCCTCGCGGCTGGCGACCGTCTCTTGGTCAATGAAGTGAATACGATTCCGGGTTTCACGAAAATCTCGATGTACCCGAAGATGTGGAATGCGACGGGTCTCACCTACACCGACTTGATCGACAAACTCGTTCAACTCGCTTTTGAACGCACCGCCGAAGACAAGTCACTTCGACGCTGACGCCTGCACGCCATCTCTGACGGCGTCGAGCTGGGGTTCGCGACATGACAACATCAACGAGAACGTCGACGCGCTAAGACCGAGCGATGTTCGGGATTCCACCAAAGGCGTTCAAAAAGACGTTGCTCTGACTTCGGCTCAAATGTCTTCAATCCGGCGACAGGTGCCTTTGGCAGACTCGCCATATGATCCATCCACTCCAGGGCTCGCGATTCAAGCATCGAACGTAAGTGCACCTCATCGACGAGCCCCATCGTTTGCGCCTCATAGGCCGAAAACGAACGAGCCGACAACGCCAATCGTTTCAGCGCCGCTCGCCCCAACCGTTCTTCCAAACGCGCGCCGCCGCCCCATCCATAACTGAGTCCAATGCGACGCTGCCAAAGTCCGAACATCGCCTCTGGGACACTCACGACATGATCGAATGCGCTGACGACTTCCACTCCACCGCCGAAACAGTCTCCGGTCACCACAGCGACCGTCGGCCCAGGCCAGAGCGACAAAGCCCGCAAGGCGGAATTGATCTTACGATTGACCGCCTTGCCCTGCGCGGAGGATTTCATTTTCGCGTAGTCATCCAGGTTGCCGCCGGCGCAGAACAGCCGGCCTGATGCTTCCAGCACGAGGCCGCGAGCGGCCTGTGCCTCACGGGACTTCAAAATTTTCATCAATTGTTCGGCATCCTGCAGGCCAAAGCTATTGCCGCGGGCGGGAGCATTGAGGGTCAGGCGCAAGAGGCCGTTTTCGAGCCGAAGTTCCAAGGCCACCGGATGCCAATCCTGTTGAGAAGTTCCGAGCCGATCCGTGCTTACAAGCCGAGCGGATTGTTGGCCTCGACGTTACCACGACCGATGAACTCGACGCCAACACCATGTCCACCGGATTGACCTGCCGTCGTCATCCAAACGATCTTGGCGGGCATGGCGTAACGGCGGTTCACTTCCGCTAACTCGATGGTCATTTTCAACGTATCACCGACTTTGACATTCATCGTCCTCGGGAATTCGAAATAGCAGCCACCGCGCGAAAGATTGAAGAGCGTCGTGATGGATTTCTTTTCGTATCCGACGACTTCCACTTCGGCCTTCTGGACCGTGTGGTAACGGCGAAACACGCGCTGCTCCACCTTGCGGGCGAGAATGAACTTACGAACAATCCCTTGCAGATCTTTGACTTCGTAAGGGCGCTCAAGAAGCACGACTTTTTCCATCGCACGGATTTCGCGAACACCTTCGACCGAATCCATTTTCGAAATCACTAAGATCGGCCCCCTATATCCCAAGCGCCGCGCGTCCGTGATCGCCACGCGTGCCGGTACCGTGAACGATGGCGTGTTGATGATCACCATACTCACACTGGCATCCAATGCGGCATGCACGCCCTGCGGACGCACACTCATGAATTGAATCGCGCCCAGATCCGAAAGAATCGGATCGATCTTACGCTTCAAAATATAGTTCTCTTGCTCGCTCGTGCTGGCGATGATTACGCGTTGCTTATGCAAGTCTTTCATGGCCGTCTCCCGACATTCACTCGGAGTTGAGAACCTTTTTATTCAGATCGTGTACTTCAGATCGTCCTCTTATTATCGGCCAGACGAAGAGCGAGATAAATGCCGAGTCTGCAATTGAGATCGAAATATCAACTGGTCGTTTTTAAGATTCGAATACGAGTTGATCACTCTCGTTGAACTTTTCACGTCCAAACGAAGTGAGCCGCTTGAGCGTCGAAGTGTTGTGCGAAAACGCGAAGTCTTTCGGATTGCCCTCGCGCCCAAGATATTCTCGCGCCTCCACTGTCTCACCTTGAGGCAGTGCCGCTACTGGTAAGGCACGAGCTTCTTCATAAATAAATTGTCCGAACGAAACGAACTCAGCGCTTTTCGGCCGGGACCCAGGTCAAGCCTTCGCGGCCTGCCCATTTACCGCGTGGACGGTAGATACGGTTGTTGGTCCACTGTTCAAAGGCATGCGCGATCCAACCAGACACGCGCGAAGCCGCGAAGATGGGCGTGAACAAATCGATCGGGATACCCATCGAATAATAAACAGTTGCCGAGTAGAAATCGACGTTAGGCAAAAGACCCTTTTCACCCTGCATCGTATCGTCGATCAGTGCTGACATCTCGTACCAGTGCGGCTGACCGATTTTCTTCGTGAGCTGCTCGCTCATCTGACGCAGAATCTTCGCGCGCGGATCGCCGTTTTTGTAGACGCGGTGACCGAAGCCCATGACCTTCTGCTTGTTCTCGAGCGCCTCTTTCACCCACGTGCGTGCGCGATCCATCGTACCGATGTCTTTGAGCATGACCATGACTTGCTCGTTGGCACCGCCATGGAGCGGACCTTTGAGTGCCGAGATCGCGCTGACAGCCGCAGAGTAGATGTCGGAAAGCGAGGACGCCGTCACGCGCATCGCAAATGCTGAACAATTGAGTTCGTGATCGGCGTGCAGGATCAAGCAAACGTCGAACATGCGAACCATTTCAGCGTCGGGCTCTTGACCCGTCAACGTGTAGAAGAAGTTCCAAGCCAGCGATTTCGACGGGTTCGGAGCGATGATGTCCTTACCAGTGCGAATGCGTTCGAAAGCCGTGACGAGAGATCCCATCTTCGCTGTCAAGCGAATCGCTTTACGCTCGTTCGCTTCTTGCGAGCTGTCTTGAGCTTCTTTATCCCAAAGAGCCATCGCACTCACAGCCGTGCGCAACCACGCCATCGGGTGCACGCCTTTGGTGGGAATCTCTTTCAGCACTTTCACGAATGCGGGGTCCAACGCCATTTCCGCGCCGAGCGCGCGCTTGAATTTTTCCAGCTCGTCTTTCTTGGGCAAGCGGTCGTTCCAAAGAAGAAAAATGGTTTCTTCGAACGTCGAATGCGCCGCCAGGTCTTCTATCGTGTAGCCGCGATAGTTCAGTGTTGCGTCCACGATGAAGGAAATCTTCGTCGTACATGCGACGATGCCCTCCAAACCGCGGTCGACGGCGCCTTCGAAAACCTCTGCCATGGGGACATCCTTTCGCCTGCAAAACGAGACGTGCTGTGAATTCTTTAAAGAGAACGAATTCTATGAGAACCCGCACTCGAGAGCGGGTCAAGACGTCAGGGTCTTGAGCCAGTCCAAACGCCAGACATATAGCAAAGGCCAATGGCAGAAACAACGACGAGAATCGAACCCAAGTCCCGCGAAAAGGGGTCGCCAAAAGGTGCGCCGCATCTCCAAAGGGTGCGCCGCGTATTTTGGTAGC
>JAMPXM010000072.1 GCA_023701225.1 Pseudobdellovibrionaceae bacterium
CGAGACATCGGCAAGTGACTCATCCTCGGATTCGACTCAAGCCACGAACTCGGCCCGGGCAGAGAACCTCGCAAGAAGTTCAACCCAGCTCCAAACCCAGTCACAAGCACACACACGAAACACGGCGCAACCGTCCACACGTGTGATTCCCACCACCATCACCCACCAAGTTTATCAGCGTGATCGCGGGCGTTGTCAGGCGCGGCTCCCGAATGGTAAATGCTGTGAATCCACCATCTGGATCGAGCTGCACCATATCCGGCCGCGAGCCCAGGGCGGGGCGGATACTCTTGAAAACCTTGTGACATTGTGCCGTTCACATCACCAAGCGTGGCACAAAAGACAGAGATGAGACGTCTGCTGCGTGCGCTGCCCCGACCGGGCATGTGGCACGTGCACAGTCCAAGAAATCCCAGGACTCAGTCTTCCGAACGGGCTTCCGAACGGGCTTCCGAAACGGCGTCGGAAAGCGGATGATGTTTTTCGATCGTCTCGGTCATCGTTTTGGTCGTGACGCTTGTGTAAATTTGCGTAGTTTGGATGCTCGCATGGCCGAGCAGCATCTGAATCGAACGCAAATCCGCGCCCGCCTCCAGAAGAGCGGTGGCGCAGCCGTGGCGGAAACGATGTGGGCTGACCGGCTCGTCAAATCCCGCCTTCGCGGACCAAGCCGCCAACCAGCGCCAGACGTCGACGCGTGATGGACGATGACCTCGGTCATTGATTAAAATCGAAGGTGTATTTTCGTCTTTGACCAAATGCGGACGTGCTTGGGCGAGATACGCGCGGAGTTCACGGCTGACTTGCTCCGTCAGCGGAACGGCACGCTCTTTATTGCCCTTACCCAGAACACTCAGCCAACCTTCGGTTTCTCTGTAATCTTGAAGATTCAAACCGACCAGCTCGCTCACGCGGCAGCCAAGGCCGAAGAGAAGCAGGAGCGTGATCTGATTGCGCGCCGACTTATAAGCATCTTCCGTCTTGCACGCCTCATAGAGGAGCTGGAACTCATCAACCGTGAGAGTCTTCGGCAATGCCACCTTCACCTTTGGTGGCCTCAGCTCACGCAGCTCCGGCGCTTTTAATCCCCGCCCCTCACAGAACTTAAAATACGTGCGCAGCGAGGAGATCACGCGCGCCTGCGAGCGCGTGGAAAGGCTTTTCTCTTTCATGAATTGAAAAAACGCCGGAATGTCCTGGGACCGATTTCGATACTCGGCCCAGAGTTCCAAATCACGGCGATAAGCCATGATCGTATTTTTCGAACGCCCTCTTATATGCTCAAGCTCGTCGAAGAATTCTACCCAGAGCGGCAATGTCATAACGACATTTCACTCTTGAAGTATTATGAAACGCAAGTTGTTTTAACGAAACGAATTCTCACACCTCAAAAACAAACGCGCGGCACAGGGAGAAACCTGCCGCGCGTTTGTTTTTTAAAGACTCAAAACTCAGAAGGAGGATTCAGGCATCGCACAAAGTCCTGGCGCCAGGCTCGGCATCCGCCCCGCCATCACTCCAGGAAGCGCGAGCAGGTGCCGCCGGAATCGGACTTCAGGTACATCAAGCCCTTCAGACGGAACGGATACGTTTTACTGTCCTTTCCGATCTGCGCCAGTGTATTCGAGTCAGTGATTCCCCGAGCTACATAGAGAAGGACCCGTGTCGGTCCCACGGCCTCCAGATACATCTCGTGCACGGTGTCGAAGTACAATTCCGCCGGACGACCTTCGAACGGACGAACCTGGTAATTACCTGCCGGCAAATTGCAGAGTGTGGGTGTCGTGTTCTGCACCACATACATCGTGCCGTACGCGAACGAAGGACCCGAATACATCGCATAAGGATCTTGGCCGGATGCGAGCTGAGTCGGACCGTTGGAATGGAACTGGAGCCCGAGTTCAATATTGGACTGACCCGTGTACCCGTCGAACACGCCGCTCAGCGACGAGAACAGGAATTGACCGCCGGCCGCGCAATTCGGACAAGCCGCCGCGGGTGCGACCGGTACTACGACCGGAGCCGGGCCAGCGGATTTTTTCTTACCACAAGCCGTGACCATCATGGAAGCGATCAGAGCCATGGAAAGAGCGAGTGTGCTTTTTGCGTATCGCTGAATTTTAGTTTTCATATTTCTTCTCCCTGTCTTTCAACCTTTCAATTCTTCATTTCTAGTTTCGATACATTTCGTTTTTCAGTTCTTATGCCGTGCCGCCGCCCTCTCAGTCGGCCCTCTCAGTCGGCCCTCTCGCTCGGACCTCTCACTCGGACCTCTCACTCGGCCCTCTCAATGGAACGCCTGTGAGCGAACCATATTGAAGAACGAGCCCAGACGTTTATACGGCGTATCCCAAGACTCGCTGATTTCGACCGGATACAGTCCCGTCGGCGACCAAGCGGACGGAGTTCCCACCTTCATGGTCGCTCGGCAATCATAAGGACCCAGTTCGATCTGCCAGCACATGCGCAAAGGTCCCTGCTGCGGGTTCTGCCAGACGGTCTTTTGGAAGTTCTGGAAGTACACCGTGCCACCGATCAATTCCGCAGGCGAACCGTCGCCCTGGCTCAAAGTATTGTCGATCACAACGATCACGGCACCGTACTCATCCTGGAAGTAGCCCTTAAAGACGGTCTGGCCGTTGTACTGAAACCACTGATTCTTACTCGCATCCGAAACGCCCGAGTACCAAGGGTGAACGGTCGAGAGCACGGCTTCGCGCACGCGGCCGTTGTCTTCGAATTTGATCCACAACTCTCCGCCAAAGCCGTTGCCTTCGACACCGACATCCATTCCGATGCGGATGTTCTGCGGATCGTTGACCGGCTCTTGAAAGAAAAACTCCGCCAGACGCGAACGGCTTTCGACCGTCAACGGAACTTCGGAGCCCGCCAAGGTGCCGCTGCCGCCCGTGCCATCGCCCCGAGGTGCTTGTGGGAATGTTCCCGCAGCCGTCGGTGCCGGAGTGCTGGCCGCGCCGCCCTTCTCTTTCGCGCAACCGAGATTCATCCCGAAGCTCGCCGCGATCAGCAATGTCATCAGTGTCCGTTTCATAACTTCCACCCTTTGTGTGGACGGTCCATTCTGGCAACCTTTGCCTGGAAACCGCCTCAATCCTCACTTGGTTGCTCATGCGAGGGGTGTGCCCGATTTGAGTCACAAACCTATGTCTCTGAATTCATATGGAAATATTACAAACGTCTCAACCTGAGACGGCCCTCTCGGAGGGCCACAGTGACGCTCCTGAGCCCTTTTGGGACAGAAAGCGCGAACTCGGCAAATATTCGAAAGAGTGGACGAATCTGGAATCCCCGCGCGTTTCTCTGTCTATGTTTAAAACACCCGGGGCTTAAAGAGGTGCTCACCACATCTAGGATGGGTGAGTCGATCGAGTGAAGGCTCCCGCGTACGCACGGGAGCCTTCCGGAGCAGTATTACTGCTTATTCGTTGAATCGATGTCGCAGTTGACGAAGCCGGTTTCTTTGCCGACGGTCAATGCGGTCGATGAACGAGAACGTAAATTGGCGTCACCACCGTCCACCGTTACGTACATGTTACTCTCAACCTCTCCTCTAGAGATTCTGACATTCAAAGAATAGGAGTCCGTGCAAGGAAGGTTGCCCGGCGACCCACCCATAAAAGAAGGTGCCGCAACGGCGCAGATTTGTTCCAAGCGTCCGGTCAGCTGAAAACCGCCGACGGTCGAGGTTGGTGAATTTTGAGTCGAAATCTGAATCCCTTCGCCATTCTTATGCACAATCGAGATGCCTTGGTCGTCGACCTTATTGTACATCATCCAGCAGCGCACACTCGGTTCGCTCGCTTGAGCGGACGTCGAAACCACGGTCATCAATGCCAAAAGTAACGTTTTCACTTGGAATTCCTCCGATTCTTGCCCTGTTTATTGCCTGAGTACCGTTCCAAATTCTTGGGAGCTCGACTGAGAAACTCTTGCCGGTCCGGTACGATTCGGTCGGGACATAAGCAATTGGCGGACCATGAGAGATAGGGTCATCAAATACGGCCGATTTGACTCTCGGGTTCAGCCGGCCAGAAATGCAGCCGCGAAACGGGCACCTTGTCGAACAATTTTCGGTCCGAAGCTCGAAGGTCTTTTGAGACCTGCTTGATGGCTGACGGACATCGACGACAGAAATCTTTCGCGATCGCTCACAATTTCAAAAATTCCGACAATAAATCCTTTAGGAATTTTCGGCTCCAACCGAATGGGCGTTTGTTGAACATATCTCGCGCGCCAGTCGCGTGTCAGGAGGAACAAATGATTTCTGTTGGTAACCTGATCATCGCGGCAACGGCGGTTGGAATCTTCGGAATGAAAGTGCTTCTGGCGATCTGAATCGGCCGTCAAGGCGCCAACTTCGCCCGGACCAAGTTGGCGTTGGCATAATAGTGACTCAAGATGCGCCGATAATCGGCTCCCCGACCCGCCAACCAACGCGCTCCCCACTGACAAAGCCCGACGCCGTGACCGTGACCACGCCCCTCGAATTGAAATCCCCCGTCGCGTGACTTGCGAATTTCAAACGCCGTACTCTTGAGGCGGTCAAAACCAAGCACCGCGCGCAGTTGATGGCCGCTGAGTTTGCGTTCGACGCCATCGTCGGTGACCAACGCGAGTTTTAAAATCCGGCCCGACTCACTGAGCGCGTCCGCGCGAACATCGCGAATTCGAGACAATGGCGACAAGCCCAAAGTCGCGCGCAGGCGCATCGCGAGTTCTTCTCCGCTCACTCGCCACGTCCAGCGCGCGCGCGGACTCAGCGGACAACCAGCATCCACCGCCGTACCACTCGTCGCCGATTGGCCACCCCACACCGCCGAAGCGTTCTCCGTCCGCCCGCCGCAATCGGCGTGAAAATAAGCCGTGATCACTTCTCCGCGCTTGTCGGCAAGCACTTCGTCACGCGTTTCGCTGAGCGCACGACGAACCTTTTCCAATTTGTTTTTCTGCAGTTCCGAAGGATCGTGCCACTCGAAAACCTGGTCGAGGATCGTGCTTTCGACATGAAAGCGATGTCCGTCGCTGGACCGGCGCGCGCGAACTTTCTCAAGAACGAACGATCGAGACGCAACCGCCTGCGCTTTGAGCGCCTCTAGCGGCCAATCGGCCGGCATCTCGCGCGGCAAAACACCTAATAGATAGGTCTCCAGATCCATTCGCGCGACCACATCCATAAGACGTGTCGAGCCAGGCAAAGAATGAACGGTCATCAAGCCCGGAACGGGCTTCATATCCACACGTAGCATATCGCCACGGACCTCAATGGAGTCCCCCACCAAACGATGGCGGATTCGACCCGAGGGTTTATCCGCCAACGTCCAAAGCGTTCCTCCGGAAACACGAGAAGACGTGAGCGCGATCGAATTCATGGAGCTGCCGACCGCCCGACCCGATTCACTCCCGATGCGAATCGTGTCGTTACGACCCACGAAAACCAAGTCGAGTCCGGAGATCGTCACTTCATCACGAGCTTGCGCCAAGCGGACTTTGACCTCGACGGGAGAAGGTGTCGCGGTCGCTGTCTGCGCCTGAGAGACTCCTGAAAGGACAAGAATCGGCGTGCAGGCCAACGCCGAGAGTACGGGAATAACGAAATGAAATCGCATTCACACATTCAACCAGCGAACCTGGCGCATGCCACTTGAAAAGCTCAGTATGTCAGGAATGAACCTTTCGAACTCGACCTCAGTCTAGTCGCCTCATCGCCATTTGCAAATGCTGCCACGCCGAACGCTTCAAATCCGCATTGTCGAGCATGCCATCTAAACCGTGCGTCACGAGCACCGGCACTCCCGCACGTGGCTCGAGCCAGCGTGCAGCGATCCATTCTTCGTCCGAAAAAAGCAAGTTCGCGGCGACTTCACCGAGAACAACCACGGCCGCACGCTCGGCAGCGGAGAGCTGCGCCCATACCTCTCCAGCGAAATCCGGAGACGTCAGACCGATCAAAAGAACCTGCTCGGGATCCTGCTTCATGGCCTGAACCATCTTGGACCAGAGCGCAAGACCTTCGCCCTGCATGTGTGCGAGCGGTGCAATGAAAACCAACCGCGACGAGCGCGGCCCGACGGCTTGTGGCGGAGTCGGAGCGACATTCTCCATGCTCACCTCGGCGCTCATTTCAGTGCTCATTTCAGTGCTCATTTCAGTGCTCATTTCAGTGCCAATTCCCGTGGCGACCGGAGCCGCCGCATGCTCCGCAGGAACAAGAAAGCTCTCAACGCCGAGGACGCGCGCGAGGTACGCGACAGATGCTTTCGGATCAGGCTGATTCCAATCATGGTCCACGGACGGCCTCCAAAGGAGCGAATTTAGCCCCTCGCCCACTCCGGCGGCAATTATTTCCTCGGGCGGAAGCACGGATTTTCACGGCGTCGTCAAGTTTCGACGACTCAATCCGAAACATCAGGTGTGCATGGCCATGGACGGCCGCGCAAAAAGGTGAGGTCAAACATGGACGTATTTAATAACAATAAGCCCGAAGCCATCGATACCCAACAAGACGACTCAATCGACGCAGCGGATTCACGCGTCGCTTCTCAAACTGACTCCCGAGTCGAAGACTTCATAAAGTGCTGCCTCTGCGGCTCTGACTTGGTCTTCCAACATCAGGTCAATTACAGCTCACTCGCAGTGCGCGAAGACGCCCACTGCCCGGCTTGCCAAATCCGCCTGCGCAGCCGCGACCACATTCTTCATTGAGTCAGATGATTGAGTCAGATGATTGAGTCGGATGATTGGATCGGATGATTGAGTCGGATGAAAGTGAGCGCGGATTGAAGGCGCTCACTCTTCTTCCGTGCGAGCGCTCGTGTCTTCTCCATCCGCGACGTCTGGCGTCTCGGAGAGTTGCAGCAAGATGCGCTCGGCGAGGACTCGATTAAAACCCGGAAGCTCCGCCAACTCCTCTGCTTGAGCTGCGCGAATTTCTTCCAGAGTCCCGAACTTTTTCAATAGCGTTCGCTTGCGCTTTTCTCCCAACCCCACGACGAAATCGAGTTCACTCTCAAGGCTCGTCGCTTCGCGCAGCTTGCGGTGATAGGTGATCGCGAAGCGATGCGCTTCATCACGGATGCCAACCAAAATCTGAAATGCCTCGCCGCCCGCAGGGAACGTGACCGGATTCTGACGGCCCGGAAGAAAAAAACGCTCTTCGGTCGCCGCGATTTCCTGATCCGAGAAACTCCCTTTGACGCGCGATTTCGCCAGGCCCACGACACAGAGATCGGACTTTCCCACTTCCTTGAGCGCTTCGAGCGCGACACCGAGCTGGCCCTTGCCGCCATCGACGACGATCAGCTGCGGGTCTTCCCATTCCGCATGGCGGAAGCGCCGCAAGAGGACTTCTTTCATCGAAGCAAAGTCGTTAGCTCCCTCGACTGTTTTGATTTTGTAGCGCCGATAATCGTCTTTGCTCGGTGTTCCATCGAGAAACACGACCTGGCTTGCGACCGACTCCTGCCCCTGGAAGTTGGAGATGTCGTAGCACTCGATGCGTCTTGGAAGCTTCTCGAGCTTTAATCGTACCTGAATCTCCTCCAACCCTTTTTGTTTGCGCTCGGATTTGCTCACATACGAAGCGAAATGCGATGTGGCGTTGGAATTGGCCATATCGAGCAGCTTGTGCCCGTTGTTGTCGGTGGGAAAGCGAACGACGACATCGTGCCCGCCGCGCTCTTTCAACACAGCTTCTAGAAGTCGCATCAGATCGACCCCAAGATCGACGGCCAGCAAGACTTCATCAGGAACGATATTGTCTTCGTAATACTGGTTGACGAACGAGGTCAGCCACTCGCGCGCGTCCTCATCCGGAGACCCAGGATCGACCAGTGGCAGAAAGTGCTGACGATTACCGATCACCCGGCCTTGGCGAATATGAATCGTTTCGAGCAACGTCCCTCGTTCATCGCCGTGAAAGCCGATGACGTCCTGATCGATCTCGCTCGTATCGTTGACAACCGCCTGACGCTCTAAAACTTTCTTGATTGCTTCGATGCTGTCGCGCAACCGTGCCGCCGCTTCAAACCGCTCTCCTGCGGCCGCCTCTTTCATACGCCCGGCGAGATCTTTTAAAACTTTCTTGTTGTTTCCACGCAAGAATGCGACCGCCGAGTCCACGTCACGGCGGTAATCTTCGATGCCGATCAGGTCCACACACGGGGCCGTACAACGACCAATTTGATGAGTCATACAAGGCCGCGAGCGAGACGCGAAAAAGCTGTCCTTGCAGTCGCGGATCAAGAATGTACGGTTTAAAAATCGAATGGTTCCCCAAACCGCCGTGCCGCTCGTATACGGACCGAAATAAATCGCACCGTCCTTTTTCACTTTTCTTGCCAAGTAAAGGCGAGGGAACTGATCCGTCACGCTGACGCGGATGTACGGATAGGCTTTATCGTCCTTCAGTCGAATATTATATTTGGGTCGATGCTTTTTGATCAGCGAAGCTTCCAGGAGGAATGCTTCGACTTCGGTATTCGTGAGAATGTAATCGACGAACTCGATTTGCTTCACGAGAAATCGTGTCTTGGCGCTATGATCCTTGCTGTCGGTGAAATAGGACCGGACACGGGCGCGCAAATTCTTCGCTTTGCCGACATAGATGATCTTCTCGGCGGCGTTTTTCATCAGATAAACGCCCGGAGTCTGCGGGAATTCCTTCACTTTTTCTTTGACCGCATCCATGCCCATCTCCTTCACAGGTAGCACCCGCACGCGTCGATGTCGAAGAGTTTTCAGGCCTCGGGAGTCACACCCGCGCCTCATCGAATTCAGTCTCGAAATCAGAAAGTTCTTAATTTCGTTCCATCCCACGACATCAGTTTGGGGGAGCCCCGACGCCCTATCTTGAGACGCCTGACCAAGATTCGCGGACTTCGCGTATCCCGTCCTGATAAGGCCAAAAAAATGACTAAAACCTATGTCCGGATCACCGATGAGGAAATGTGAAGTTTCCTGAACGTTGGTTCTATTAGGAGCGAAAAACGCGTGAGTGATCAACTGCTCGCATTCTTGTCTTTAAGTCGGGCGTTCGTGCGTCGCGCACTGTTGATCCCACTGTTGAGCAAGCACTCTCCCCCGCTAACATCTTTGATCGCAGCGTTGATCGCACTGACGTTTGCCGCAGGCTGCAGCCCCAAGAAACAAAGCTCCACCGTCCGAATCACACTGCCGAAGGCTGCGCTCTCCAGCTCAGAAAAGATCACGGCATCCGCCATCAACCTCACAGGCCTCCAACAAGACTCCGCCGGCTGGCTGGATGCGGTTCCGCAGGATACAACCGACTTCACATGTTACTTCGTTCTTGTGGGCGGAACGGATGAAGGTTTACGCACCAATAAGTGTCTGATGGCCGATGGTTCCGGTTTCGCCTACGGCCCGTCCGCCGGCCTTGCTGCAGGTGGAGGCACGCTGACTTTGGACGTACCGGCCGGAGCGAATCGCGAAATCATGGTCTTCGCCATGAAAGCGGCAAGCGAAGCGAACTGCGTCGACTTGGCCAGCGTGCAACGAAATCAGTACTCCGCGCCTTTGAAAATCGGATCCGCGATCGCTAACCTCGAACCAGGCGACAACGTCGTCACCGTTCAGACCGCGATCAATACGGCGACTTCGAATCGAGTCGCGGAATGCATCGGTCAAATGAGCGCTCCGGCGCCTACGCCCGCTCCGAATCCACCGACGCTTGCGCAAGCGAGCTTTGCTTCGGCAAGTTCGGCAGGCGCGGAAAACTCCGGTTCTCTGCCGGTGGTCGTGTCGTTGGATGTGGCCGATCCGACACAAACGGTGAGTTTGAGCGTGGCTGTGTCTGGCTCAGCCGCGAGCGGCACGGATTACACGTCTCCCGGCAGCGTTGTCACTTTCCCTCCGGGATCCACGAGTCAGACCATTCTAGTCAGCCTCACTGACGACGCGATCCATGAAGTCGATGAATCCGTCATTCTCGCTCTCAGCAATCCTCTCAATGCGACACTTGGCGCGATCGCCACGCACACTTTGACCATCACTGACAACGACGTCGCGCCGACGCTCTCCATTGCTGACGCGACTGCAGCCGAAGGCGCGGCGATCGCCTTGACGGTTTCACTGTCCGCGGTTAGCGGAATGGACGTCACGGCGAACTGGTCGACCGCTGACCTCACCGCCACGACCGCGGATTATACGCCCGTCGTCGGCGGCACCCTGACCATTCCCGCTGGCGCGCTCTCCACGACGGTTTTGGTCACATCGGCAAATGACACGCTCGACGAAATCGATGAAACACTCAACGTCACCTTAAGCGCCGCCACGAATTCCACCTTCTTGGATCCGGCAGCGATCGCGACAATCACCGACAACGATGCCGCCCCGACGATCTCGATCGCCGATGCAACCATTGTCGAAGGTTCGGGCGCCGGCACGACTCAGGCGGTCTTGACGATCAGCGCATCCGGCGCGTCCGGCCAAGAGATTTCCGTCAATTTCACAACGTCGGATGGAACAGCAACGACAGCTGACAGTGACTACACAGCGACATCAGGCACGGCAACGATCGCGGCCGGCTCAACGAGTACGACACTGACGATTCCCGTCGGACGCGATTCGGTGAATGAATCCGACGAGTCTATCTTGGTCACTCTTTCAGGCGGCGCCAATTACACCGTGGCCGGATCAGACCTCGCGGCTACCGTGACGATTCAAAATGACGATGGCGCTTCCGGTCTTTCCATCGCTGACACGTCCATTTCAGAAGGTGGCACGATCGTTTTCACAGTTGCGCTGAGCCCAACCAGCGGCCTGGACGTCACATTCACCGCCAGCGCGAACAGTGGCGGAACAGCTCTTTCAGGTTCGGATTACTCGGCGGTATCTGGGTTGACGCTCACGATCCCCGCCGGAGCAAGCTCGGTCACGTTCACAGTCCCGACCATTACGGATCTGACGGATGAGCCAGATGAAACCTTCGAAGCCACGATTACGGGTGCAACCAATGCGGCTCTTCTCGATGGCTTGGCCATCGCGACGATCTTAGATGCGGACCCGACACCAACATTGTCTATCGCCGACCTCTCCATCGCCGAAGGCTCGCCGTCAGGTACCACAAACGCGGTTCTTACGATCACGCTTTCTTCGCTCTCAAGCTTCACCATCACCACGAACTATTCAACTAGTGATGGCACGGCCATCCAGCCGAGCGACTACACGGCGGCGACAGGAACCGTGACGATTGCGCCAGGCGCAGGCTCAGGAACACTCACAGTCCCGGTCGTCCAAGACTCGCTCAGCGAGCTCGATGACATATTCTCTGTGACGCTCTCTGGTGGAGCCAATTATCAGGTCGCGGGCAGCGATCTTGCTGCCACTGTCACGATCACGAACGACGACATACAACCGAGTCTGGCGATTTCCGACGCGACCGTGACAGAGGGCGGCCAACTTGTTTTTACGGCCTCACTTTCGTCGGTAGCCGGCACGGATGTTACGTTTGACTGGGCAACGGCCGACGGAGCCGCACTGTCGGGATCCGATTACACATCCATTGTTTTGTCGCCGGCGACCATCACGGCGGGTCTACTCGATCTCAGTCTCACCGTTTCCACGTCTGAAGATGCGCTGGTAGAAAGTCCCGAGGACCTGAACGTCAACTTCAGTAGCGCATTGGGAGCCTCAATCGCCGACAATGTCGGTATCGGCACGATCAATGACAACGATGCCGCTCCGACGATCGTCAACGTGAGTTCATCAACGGCCGATGGACAGTACAAAGCCGGCCAAGCACTGATGATCACGGTCGCGTTCTCGAATTCGGTCTTTGTCGTCGGAACTCCGGAATTGATGCTCGAGACCGGAGCCGTCGATCATTCGGCGATCTATTTCGGCGGGTCCGGGACTCCGACTCTGCAGTTCCAATACACCGTCCAAGCGGGAGATTTCTCGGCCGACCTCGATTTTGTCTCCACCACATCACTCGCACTCAATGGCGGAACCATCCAGGATACCGGCACCAACAATGCAATCCTCACACTTCCGATACCTGGATCCGCGGGAAGCCTGTCCGCATCCAAGGCGCTTGCGATTGACGGCGACCCTCCATCAACACCAGCGAGCCTGGACGATGGCAGCTTGTATCACTCTCTCACGAAATCTCCGCATCTGAATTGGGGCGTGGCCACTGATTCAGGTTCGGGACTCGCTCGCTATGAAGTCGCCATCGGCACCGCACCGGGAGCCAGCGACGTGATGATATGGACCAACGTGGGCACAACTCCGAATACCCAGCGTTTGGGCCTTACTTTGCTTCCAGGCTCCACGTACTTCGCGTCGGTTCGTGCCTTCGACG
>JAMPXM010000073.1 GCA_023701225.1 Pseudobdellovibrionaceae bacterium
ACGTTACCAAAATACGCGGCGCACGTTTTGGCGGAGTGGGGTGTCGAAATTTCTGACAGTTGGGTTTCGATGGCGTTGAACGTCACTTGCTGTCGCTCCGAGAGACGAGAATGGGCACTGATCAGCCGTCTTCTCCGGTTTACCCCAATTCCTCCGCGGTACAGACCCTGCAAATGTTTCAGAGGTCGTATTGAAAACCAGATGAAGAGGACTTGATTATGTCTATCCAGATCGCACGCCGGCTGTTCTTCGCCCTGATCGGCGCTTCCGTCGTTTTGCTCTCGGCCCCGCTCGTGTTCGCGGCTCCGCAGACGGCCGCTCGCCCGCAGAACGCGACTTCAGACAATAAACCGGACAAGCAAACGGTGACACTCGCCGAAAAATTCCTGGCGTCTTTCTTAGGGAGTCTGGAGCGCCCGAATTTTAAGGCTCGCGTGAACTTCGGTAACGATGGAAACATCAATACTGCGAAGGTTCTCATGCAGATTCCATTGAACAAAAACACAGTCGTCACTCTGCAGGAGCGTACCGGCAATAAAAACATCGACGACGTCATCCCGACAGCGATTCTGAAAACCGACGACCTTGTCATCAACATTGAGGTCGAAACCGATCCCAACGGCAACGTGGTCACCAACGCCATCACGTTTTCGAATAAGGCCGGCCAGCCAAAAGCGCTCGTCTTCACGCTGCGTTCGAACTTGACGGACCTTCTCGATGTCCGCATCGACTCGATTCTGACGAAAGCGACAGGGATCGCTCCCTCGGCGAAGGAAGTCGTGATCCAATCCGATTGTAATTTGAAGCAAAATCAGGTGGATTTGCGAACCGGCGATCTCCAATGGAAAGAGTCCGTGTGCGAATTCTCCGGAACGCTCATCAAGGACGTGAAAAACGTCGCGGCAGGGAAACAACGTTTCACCTACCGCTTTAAATTTGATTCGTTTTAACTCTCAAAACAAGGTCGATCCAAAACCAACCGACGCGACAGCTGGCCAGAACCGAGGAAAGATTTCGTGAAACGTTCGCGTACTCCACACATCTTGATCGCGATCGTCCTCTGGACGAGCAGCCTGATTTGGCCTGCCCTGAGCATGGCCAACTGGGAGTCGATGGCCGCGCTCGCGGGACCGAGTCCGACACCTGTCACGACATCGGAATACACCGGTGCGACTCCGGTGAAGACGCGTGTGCCGCTCGCGTATCGACTTCTCAAAAGGTTTGCCATCGACATCGATCACATCTTCACGGATTCGTTGGGCCTGGAGCCGGCCGGGTGCGACTTTCAAAACGCGCTCAACTCAACCCTTTATCGCCAGCCTGGACTCGGCGCCTGCTTGTACAGAAGCTGGCAGACTGGCTTAAAAACCCATCAGTTGCCCGGTGTGATCGACGCGGTCGTGAAACCCGTCCGCGCGCCTGAGCAAGAGATCCGAATGGAAATCCGCTGGCGTGCGGCCGAAGGCAATCTTTTAAAGACGGCGTCTCGCCTCTTAAAAATGCGCAAAGACAGCGGACTGCCTGAAGACATGCGCAAAACAACGATTGTTGGTAACTTGCAGGTCCGCTTCCACGAACCCGTCAACCCCTTGCTTTTCCTTGATCCCAATATCAGCCGACTTTTTCTCGTCCAACCCAAAGGCGTTGAGCGCCTTGACATCACCACTCACCACGACCCCGAGACGGGACGCGAGACGCTCGCGCATCTTCTGTTTTATTTCGCTGGCGATACTCAGCCGTCCTACGAAGTCCACGTACGGACGGACCGCAATTTTTTTAAGCAACGAGCATTCTTCCTCGAAGCGGAGGGCCAATGAAATCGCCACATCTCGTTTCCCTGCGTATCGACGCGTCTTTCGCTCTTCGCGCACTCGTGGGAGGACTCGCTTGCGCAGCCCTTCTCGGCCCGATGACTCCGGCACAAGCGCAGAATTCCGCGTCGGGACTTGAGTCGACGCGTGAGTCGAGGAGCGACCGCACAGCGAACTTGCCCTCCTGCGCCCTGAAATCGACCGACCTGAACGCAAAATCAACTTTGATTCTAAAAGATTTCGCGGAGTCCGACGGCTCTCTCCCGGATCGAATGATCATCGGCAACTCCATTCGCTTGTATTCCGGTGACGGCGAAACTCCCGGCGGAATGCGTGCGGTGCAGGAAGCTTTCTATCGGCCTCTCAAAGACGCGACGTACGCTGTTCTGCCACTTCCGATCCTGGGCGTCGAAGTGACCCGCGATCGCCATGTCCTTTACGTCTGCGGCCGCGCGGACATGGGAGCCGGCGCTTACGAAGTCACTCTCTATATCATGAAGGGGTACCACCTCGACCCGTCGGACCTGTCCACGATTTTCGGCAACATCTTCAACGCCGCCGAAATCAAAGTGGCTCCGGTTTCGATTTCGACGATCAACCTCGCCCAGCTCAATAACGGTATTCTGAGCATCTTCAACGATATTCCAATTATCCGCCAACTGATTCGCTTACCGCAGATTCCGATCCTCGTCGCGCAGGCCATCGCGACCCGCTTGTATTCTGACTTTGCGGGACTCGGCGTGGAACGCGTGATCTTGACCGAAAAGTACATCGAGCTTGCGACTGGCGTGGACCTCGAAAACCCCACGCGCGCACGCAAGATCCGCCGCATCGATCTGAAGAAGGCACAGGCGCTCAATAACAAATTGCAACGCCCCTTCTCCCCGGACTCCGCCCCGATGGAACCCAACGAACTGGTTTACGACCCATCGCCAGCAAACAGCGAAGGGCATTAAGTCCTGCGTTCGCTCAATCCAAGATTGTACCGCCCCACTCGATGACGGTGAAGCCCCGACGGTAACCGAATGGGAGTTCCTGGGGACGCACGACAATGGGACCGCTCAGTGGATAGAAAACCGCGAAAATGCGGATCACACTTTCGGGTTCGGGCGTGATCTGGAGCCGCGCTTGAGACGTGTATTCGTCACCGGCGAAGCGCACGTACAGATAAGGATGCTCCTGCAGTTTCGGAGCCCAATAGGTGATAAAGTCCGCGCGCTCACGGGGGTTGAGGCCCATGCGGGTCAACTTTTCCTCGAAAAACGTGACCAGCTTCGCCTGTTCAACCACGAATCCTTCGGCTGAGATATCGAATCCCTGATTGAGTTTGGCCTCCCAGAACAGATACGGATATTTGGACCAAGTGAGACGGTCGGTGATCATTCCGCTTGTATCCACGTTTACACTCCAGCCACCCGACTTCGTGTCGACCGGCGGATACGTGAAGGTGAAATCACCATCGAGCTCCAGTTTCACTGTTACAGTCATTGTCTTTTCCGGATAAAGATAAATGACCGGTTTGAAAGCAGTCGCTCTCGAAGTCGGAAATAAAAATTCAGAAACTCCCAGAGTCCCACAAACCACGAGCGCGAGTACCGTAGGCCAGGCGAACCGACGCATCAGAACCTCCGAGGATGGACGAGGATGAAGTGCACCCACATCCTCACGTTCCAAAAGATCGGCTCAGAGCGCAATGTAAAAACGCAGCGCGAGCCCGGCGTATCCACCGCCGAGATCGATCGAACGCGCAGTGCCATCGGCTTTGCGCACACGGTCCCCGCGGGTGACGGAGCCAAGAAAGGTGGAAGCGGTGTTGAGATGCGTGAGATCGTTTGCGGTAAAATACCGGTAGCCAAGATCAAACACGATCGTCGCATTGTCGGCCAGCAAGGTCTCGTAACCGGCGTATAAATGGGAGACGATCGCTTGCCCTTCGGCTTTTTCAGTGAAATCAGTTTGGCCGGGATATGTCGACGTTCCTGTCGCGGTGAGCGAGTAGATGTTTTCCAGCTTCACATAACCATAGCCAAGACCGGCGCCGACATAAGCCTTCGATGTCACCGTCCGCAGACCGACAAAATCGAGATAAACGGTGGGAATCACCGCCGAGGTCTTCGTATCGAGGTTGAATAGAATACTGCCGCTGGCATCTTTCCCCTTCACGTCGGAAATATGCGAAGGCAAAAGCAGCTCAGCCGCCACGCGCAAATTGAAATACGTCGTCGAAAGAACAAGACCGAATTCGCCGCTATAATTGCTATTGATCCGCTGATCGAACGTCGCCGTTGAAGCTCCGCTCGAGTCACCGAATGGCGTTCGCGCCACGGCCGACGGGCCCCAAGTGCCTTTCAAATAAGTCGCGATGCTTTCATTTTTAAAATCGAACTTCCGCGCCAAAGCCAATGATGGCGCTGATACCGCCACGAAAAGCACCAGGCACCCGAAAGCCTGTCTGAACATATGCGAGCAAGGCCATTGGCCGTTCCACGATCCGATCACGGACGTCTCCCGCTCGGACGCAAGTCGATCGCCAAGAATTGAGCGCCGTTTTGCTCCACGATGTTGGCGCGGACCTCGGCCGGACGACGAAGTTGCAAAGTGATGTTGGTCGAAAAGTCGATGGGATCCATCGTCATATCTGTGCCCGCGACGAGGGGAGAATTTCGAAAGAGCTTCTGCAACTGCGCGGGATCCACAGCTGTCGTTTGCACTTGCGCGAAGTCGATAGAAACGCGCGGCTGTTGCTCATCAACTTGGACATGAAAATATCCCGGTCCTGATTTCGCGACCTTGCCACGAACATCGCCGAAAACGATCGTAAGACGTTCGGCTCCGTCCTGACTCTTGCTTCTCGCCGCCCGCACGATGGAGAAACCTGCTCCCGTGGTACCACCGACGATCACCCCCGACTTCGCGTATACACCCAACCCGTTTGGTTTGATCGTCAAAAGCGGCCGAGCCGCTTCGGCCTTCCGCAAACCCCAAAGGCCACTCACGCTCAGTGCCAAGACCGATGCCCCGACCCAATAGATAATCCGATTCATACCCGAACCCTTGTCTCCATCACTTTCAGTTTAGGGTGGTTCC
Source organism: Pseudobdellovibrionaceae bacterium (assembly GCA_023701225.1). Taxonomy (GTDB): domain Bacteria; phylum Bdellovibrionota; class Bdellovibrionia; order Bdellovibrionales; family JAMPXM01; genus JAMPXM01. The sequence goes on from JAMPXM010000073.1 coordinate 4,899, forward strand.
GATCGGGAAAGCGAAAAAATTGCGGAGAGATTTGAAAGAACTCCCAGCGCCACCGCGCGAAGGCACTGAACGCATCTTTGGAGCACGTAAATTCATCGGTCATTTTATGTGGTTACAATATCCTCCGAGAGTGTCCGGGCTCACTCTCGTGGCACGAATCTTGGAAACGGTTGGCCTGCTTGAATCGGGGTTCACCAGTCCAAGGTCCGGCTCATAGGGGAGTTCGCAATGAAAGCCTTCGTTCCATCGCTTGTTCTACTCGTCATCGCAACGACGCTCGTCGCCTGCGGCAAAAACGATAAGTCAGGAGAAAACTCATCGGGCGGCACCGTCGCGACGCTACCGCAACCCTCGCAGCGCTGCCTGGATACTTTCAGCACGCAAGCGTGGTCCCCTTATCGCCAATACGGCTTTTTCCCCTACGACACCTACACGGCCTACGCCGAAGCCGGCATCCACATGCAGTATGGCCACTCCTACCAGTATCAATTCGGTTATCCGTCGCAGCCCTACATGTCTTCGCCCTATCCGGCATGGACTCCGCAGCGTGGATTTTGCGGATGCCCAGCTGGTACGGTACCGGTGTGCGATAACAGCGCCGGCATGGCTTGTGTCAGCCAAGGTCATCTCAACAACATGCCCTATCGCACGTGGGGCTTCGATCCGATTCAATCCAATTGGAATCAGTCGGGCTGGGGCCAAATGTACGCGCAAAACTCCTGCTATCAAAGCATTGCCCAGTCTTGCCAAGTCGGCTCGTTGCAATGCGGACCCGGCGCCCTGTGTATGGCGACGGTCGCGGGCAGCCCGATCGGCATCTGCGTACGCCACTGATCGGCGAGACAAACCCTCTCCGGCCAAGGGAACGCTTGATTTGAGCCCGCAAGCAGCCTCCATCTGACGCAAGACGACAATCGCCGGAAAACCTTGCTCTGAGAAGGTTTAACGGAACGGGTTTTTCATGGTCCAGGTGGAGGCGCTGTGCTACTTACAGGCCTATGCCAGAAAATAAAAATAATCCGCTTTTAGTCCCATCAGACCTGCCGTTCGGTGCTTTTCCGTTCAACCGGCTGCAAAAGTCCCACTTTCTTCCGGCGATCGCCGATTCTATCGCCGCCGCCCAAGCGCAACTCAATGCGATGAAAACGAGCGCAGCCGAGCCGACGTTTGAAAACACCGTGCTCGTTCTTGAATCCGCGCCCGAAACCGTCAATCGCACTGCCACCATCTTCTTCAATCTTCTCGGCGCCGAAAGCGACGAAGAGATTCAAGAAATGGCCAAAGAGATCAGTCCAAAACTGGCTTCGTTCGCCAGCGATATTTCCCTCGATTCCGAGATCTTCGCGCGCGTGAAGACCATTTGGGAAAAGCGCAAAACCACGGACTTGAACGAAGAACAAATCCGCTTGGTCGAAAAGGTCTATAAGGATTTCGTGCGGAACGGCGCTCTGCTCACCGCGGAAAGCAAAGCCAAGGTACGTGAGATCGATCAAGAACTGGCAAGTCTGAGCGTGGAGTTTTCAGATCACGTCTTGAAGTACGTCAACGAGTTCAAAATGGTCCTCGAGAACAAAGAGGATCTCGCCGGTCTTCCCGAAAATTCCATCGAGGCGGCCGCTCAAGCCGCCAAAGAAGCCGGGCTCGAAGGAAAATGGGTCTTCACGTTGCACGGCCCGAGTTACCTGCCGTTCATGACTTACGCCGATCGCGCCGACTTGCGCGAGAAAATCTGGCGCGCGTACAACGCGCGAGCCCTGGGCGGCCAGTACGACAACCGTGAACTGAGCAAGCGTATCGCCCTGCTGCGCCACCAACGGGCCGGAATTCTCGGTTTCGCGACCCACGCCGACTTTGTTCTGGAAGAACGGATGGCGGAAACCGCGGCACGAGTGACACAATTCTTGGATCGTTTGCTTGAAAAATCGCGCTCGGCAGCCGAGCGCGACGTGCAAGAGGTCGCTGCGCTGAAAGGATCAACGCTCATGCCGTGGGACTACGGCTACTGGAGCGAAAAGCTCAAGATGCGTGATTTCGATTTCGATGAAGAAGTCCTGCGCCCGTATTTCAAACTCGAAAACGTCGTCGCTGGCGCTTTCGAACATGCGCGACTCCTGTATGGCCTGAAATTCAAACCGGCAACGGACATCCCCGCGTACCATCCCGATGTCACGGTTTATGAAGTCGTCGATGAAGAATCGAACCGTCACATCGGCTTGTTCTATGCCGATTTCTTTCCGCGCAAGGGCAAGCGCAGCGGCGCCTGGATGACCTCATTCCGTGAACAGGGTCTCCAGGGTGGCAAAGTCGAACGTCCGCACGTCAGCATCGTTTGCAATTTCACCAAACCGACACAAACCAAACCGTCGCTTTTGTCGTTCAACGAAGTCCGCACGCTCTTTCACGAATTCGGACACGCCCTTCACGGTTTGCTCTCCGACGTGACATACGTTTCGCTTGGCGGAACAAACGTGTACTGGGATTTCGTCGAGCTTCCCAGCCAGATCATGGAAAATTGGACGCTGGAAAAGGAAGCGCTCGATCTCTTCACACGCCACTATCAGACGGGCGAAAAAATCCCCACTGAACTCACCGAGAAGATCAAACGAGCCGCTCGCTTCCAGGCTGGATTCGCATCGTTGCGTCAGCTCAATTTCGGCTTGCTGGACATGGCTTGGCACGCGAAGGACCCGAGCGGTATCACCGACGTCGAAGAGTTCGAGCAACGTGCGACCGCGCGCACGCGTATTCTGCCGCTCGTTCCGGGTTCGAATTTGACGACGAGCTTCACGCACATTTTCTCCGGTGGATACAGCGCCGGTTATTATAGCTACAAGTGGGCCGAAGTTCTCGACGCCGATGCGTTTGAATTCTTCAAAGAGAAAGGTCTCTTCAATCGCGAAGTGGCGCGAAGCTTCCGTGAAAATGTGTTGTCGAAGGGCGGAACCCGGCATCCGATGGAGCTTTACAAGAAATTCCGGGGCCGCGAACCGGACCCGGACGCGCTTCTCCGCCGCGACGGTTTGCTTTAAAAGCGGCACGCGTGTTTGCACCATCCGCGTTCGAACAGATCCGTTTGGATGACCGCGCGCGATGGCTCATTTGACACAGCAACACCTAGGTGATCAGCAGCGAAGTACGACGAGGGGGACGTGACGTGAGCAAAGCGAAAAGCCAAAAAGCCGGCCGAGCAACAGGGAAACCATCGGCCACTCCACCCGCGCAGATGAAAATGCGGGAGCCGGCTTCGCTGCGCAAACGCGCAACCCGTCGAGCGCAAGCACGCAAAAAGACCACGCGCAAGGCGGCTCCCGTTCTCGCGCGCAAAGGCAACAGTTCCACCGCAGTGGCGCGATCGAATCACAATCTCCCGGATGCGCTCAAAAATTTTTCTCCCTGCGACATCGCGATCATGTACCGGCCGCAAACGCCGGATGCGATCGATCAAGCCCGCGAGCTGGCCTCATGGTTGCAGGAGCACGGCTATCGAGTCTACAGCGCTCCCGGACAACAGCTCGTACGCGGCTGCAAAAAACTGACGCGACGTGAACTGGACGAAATCGATTGGTTGATCGTCCTTGGCGGCGACGGAACTTATCTGCGCGCCGTGCATCTCCTCGAAGGCCGGCAAATTCCGATCCTCGGAATCAACATGGGCTCGCTCGGTTTCCTGACCGAAACTCGTGTCGAGGAGCTCTATAAAACCGTTCTCTACACGATCCACAAAAAAATGCAGTTCCGGCCGCGTTCGATGCTCAAGATCACGGTCACACGTGGAGTGAAAAGCAAAGCCGGAAAGGCCAAGACGACGGAAACGTTCATCGCACTCAATGACGTCGTTCTCGAACGTGGTTCGACCACGCATCTGATCAGCCTTGCGGTCTATAGCGAGAATCAATTGGTCGGCGAAATCAAGGCCGACGCTTTGATCGTCGCGAGTCCGACCGGGTCTACGGCCTATAACCTGGCCGCTGGCGGTCCGATCTTGCATCCGGAAGTTCATGCCATCGTGCTCACGCCGGTCTGCCCGCACGCTCTGACGACGCGTCCGCTGATTTTCCCGGACGATCAGGAAATCACATTCCGCCTGCTGACAACGGACAAGCGCGCCGGCCTGACGATCGATGGCAACTACTGTGGCGAAATCACCACGGAAGACGAAGTCACCGTCACACGCCACGAACAAGAGCATTTCGTGATTCGGCGCCCGACGCACAATTACTTCTCGCTACTCCGGGAGAAGCTCAAGTTCGGCGAGCGAGACTGAAAAACGAGCCAAAAAAAACGAGCCAAAAAAATGAGCCAGAGAAGCGCTCCAGACCACGCTGCCGTCATGTTCGAATATGACCCGCTTTCTAGGGTCCTGTGGGGGAAGATGCGATGCTATTAGAACTGAAGGTTTCCAACTTCGCGATCATCGACAACGTGCACATCGCGTTTCGGCCCGGCCTCAATATCCTGAGTGGAGAGACCGGCGCCGGGAAGTCCATTCTTCTGAAAAGCCTTGGGCTACTGATGGGTGAAAAGGCCGCCTCGGAATCCGTGCGTACGGGCGCCGAACAAGCCGTCATCGAGGGCAGTTTTGACCTGAGCCATCGCTCGGATATCCGCCAGCGCCTCCAAGACATGGGCATCGACGCCATCGATGACCAACTGGTCGTGCGCCGGATCGTGTCCCTGCAAACCACGAAAAGTCGCGTTTATCTGAACGGCAGCCTTTCAACGCTGGCGAGTCTCCGCGATGTCGTGGCACCGCTCGTCGAAGTCACGGGACAAGCCGTACCGTTGATCGAGATGACGGGTCAGCACGAGAATCGAAATCTGATGAGCCGGGCTTACCATTTGGATCTTCTCGATCAATATACGGGTGTTTGGAAGCTGCGCGCGGCATTTGAAGAAAAGTTCGCGCGACTCCAGAACTTGCGCGAAGAGGTGGAGCAAATTCGCTCCGATGCTCGCAATCGCGCGCAACGCTTGGACTTCCTCGTCTATCAGCGCGACGAAATCAAAGCGCTCGGCCTGAAGCAGGGCGAAGATGAAGAAATCGAGAATGAAACCAAACGCCTCAAACACAGCGCACGTCTCGAGGAGTTCGCCAGCCAAGCCGAGGACATGCTGTATGCCGGTGACGACTCCGTCACCAGTCGCTTGCATTATGTCATCCAACGCGCCAACGACTTGCGCACCATCGATCCCAAACTCGCGCAGCTCATGGAGCCACTGAACCAGGCGCGCACGCTGATCAGCGAAGTCAGCTACGAGGTGCGCGATTACACGAAAAATCTGGAGGCTGACCCAGGACGCCTCGATGAACTCGAAGAACGACTGAGTCGATTGCGCCTGCTGCAGAAAAAGTACGGATCGACCGCCAATGAAATCTTATCCGCGTTGGAGGAGATCGAGCGCGAAATTCATCAGCTCGAAAACGCCGACGAAATTCTGGACGAGAAGGTGGCGGAAGTCGCACGTCTAGAAGCCGAGCTTCACGAGTCGGCCGTCGACATGCACAACCGCCGCACGAGCGGCGCGAAGCTTCTGGAAAAAGGCGTAGCTGAGGAACTCAAGGATCTGAATATGAAAGGGGTGGACTTTCTCGTGCAAGTCGATTGGTCCGACTCCATATCCTCGACCGGCCAATCTCATGCCGAATTCATGACCCGTTCGAGCAAGGCCGATGTGCCTCGTCCATTGGCGAAGTTCGCCAGCGGCGGCGAGCTGAGCCGCATTTTGCTCTCGATGAAGCAAGTGGTCGGTGCAAGTCAGCATCCACGGACCTATCTCTTTGACGAAGTCGATGCCGGCGTCAGTGGACCGACAGCAGAGAAGGTCGGTCGCAAACTCAAGCGCATCGCCAAAGGACAACAGGTCATTTGCATCACACATCTTCCGCAAGTGGCCAGCTTCGGTGATGTGCACTTTTGCATCCAAAAAAACCAAAGTAAAAAGTCCGTCCAAACCGAAGTCGCAGAGCTGCGCAAAGAAGACCGTGTGAAGGAAATCGCGCGCTTGATTTCCGGCGAGAAGATCACACAGACCAGTCTCGCTCATGCCGAGCAACTTTTGGCGGATTCCCATCTCTAGGGCGTGTCCTCATTTGGACACGCCCGAGCTCTTAAACGAAGAGTTGGCGGGCCCTCCCATCCTGGTGGTCACCCGCCACGCGGGAAAGAGCAAGCCTCCATGCCCGCTCTGAAAATTGGTTTCGCTGTCGCGTCTTTTCATCACACGAATTCTATCGCAGGCTTCGTCAGCCCTCTTCAGTCGCCCGATGGCTCCAATAGACATCCGTCGTCACACATCCGCTCGGCTGCACCCGCGATATCACTGCGATTCACGTCGCGATTCACGTCGCGATTCACGTCGCGATTCACGACCGGACTCTGATCAGGAGTGGTATTGGAATCATCGCTACGATCTCTGGCCACATTGGAGTGATGAGCTTCGCTTGACGCCTTTTCCGTAGGCGTCACACCTGACGTCACACCTGACGTCGCCCCCCGCGACGTCGTCCGACTTGATGGTGGGATTTTAGCGGTCATAGTCACGGTCATAACCTCGACTCGGACCTTCCACGCCCTGCTCATCGGACTGCAGTCGATCCGACCGGTCGCGCTCAACATCTCCACCGGATTCCCGACGCCCCATATCCTCTTCATTCACATTCGAAGTCGGCCTGTCGATGTCTTGTGAACGTCCAGCTTCCGAGGCTCCTCGCGACTCAGATCGCTTCGCTCCTGAGGCAGGAGATTTCTGTTTTGCGCCGGATTTCTTTTTCGTAGCCATATCGTCCTCCTTGACGGTTTCCATTTCTAGAGCACGCGATCGCACGAAAGACGTGTCTTCATCCCGTGTGAGTCACTATTGCAGCGACGGCTGATCCATGTTCGGCGATGCCGCCTTGACTCCTGTTTGTTTCTTTCCGGCCTTCTGGGCGCCCCGCATGGAAATTGACTCGCGGTGATGCTCGGAGATCCCCTCGATCGCGGCCAACTCCTCGTTGATCATTCGGAACAAATGACCTGATGTGATGATTCCGCACAATCGACCGTCTTTGTCGATGACCGGCATTCGTGCGACGCCGTTATCTCGCATCTTCATGGCAACGTCGTAGGGAAGTTCGTCGACTTCCGCGCATACGACTTCGTCACTCATGAGGTCCTCGACCTTCATGGCGCGAATGTCATTGGAATTACCGATGGAATTACCGACGGAACTGCCGACGGAATTGCTAGGAGAAACATCCGAGAGCGCTCCGACCACGATATCCCGGTCCGTGAGCAAACCGGTGGGGGCGTTGTTCTCATCGACCACGACGACATCGCCAATCGAGTGATCACGCATGAGTTTCGCGACCTCGATCAGAGTTTGGTTTTTTGTCACTGTGACGACATCCGTTTTGCAAATCTTCTCGATAGA